>JBIKRJ010000205.1:0-4282 GCA_044349205.1 Cytophagales bacterium
CGCAGCTTGCACTTCGTTTAGCAATTCGAGTGGAGGATATTGATAAGATGACAAGTCTAAAGTGGGATCGTAATTCTCTATTTCATCGGTAGTTACAATGTCTGAATCTGGTACTATAAACTTGTCTTCCACCACCACTTTGATAGGTTCGTCAGGCAAGGGAGTGTGGGCTATTGCGGTTGGAATTTCTTCAGCACCTTCTATGTGAAGTTCCAAATTTGAAGTACTAACAGGTTCTTTTTTCTTTTCATCGCCCGTTTTGACCACCCAATTGTTCAATCCATTATCATCGTCTTCCAATTCTGATTGAAGATTCTCATCCAAATCTTCCGAATCCAATTCATCTGTTTCTTCTTCTGAAACACCTAATATGGGATTTGCGACAGCATTTTCAGGAATTGATTTTTTCCCAAATTCAGTGATATTGAAGAAATAGACTACAAAAACTAGCAGTAAAAGCCCTAAAATCATAAAAGTGCCAATACCTGCGAAACTTTGGAAATAAAGTGCCAGTTCATAGCCGATGATTCCGCCAAAGAAACTAATGGGGTTTTCGCCGTCGGTTACCAAAGCCAAATATCCACACAAGGTGCTAAGCCAAATCATGAAAAAAGTTGAGAAGGTCAAGATAGGGCCAAAGGGCAAAACATGCTTTCTGAACAAGATTTTGTAACCAACCATAAAGAAAATAGGCGTACACAAAAACGCAGAAACACCCACGCCTTTGAAAATGAAATAGTGCGACAGAACGGCACCAAACAATCCGAGCCAATTGTCGGTTTCAAGGCCCGCTTCCCTCATTTCCGAATCCCAAATAGATTCCACCACACTTTGGTCGGCTTTGCCAGTAAAAAGATAGGACAGTAGCGAAATAAACAAGAAGAACGAAAAGGCCATCAAGAAAAAACCGATGCTTACATGAAGTCTGCGGTCGCGAAAAAAAGCAAACTTTGGCTTAGACACATCTTTGGTACTTTCAGCCGAAGGGTCTTCTGCTTTTGTCTTTTCGACCTTTTTGGGTGTGTTTTTACGAAAGTCGTTTTCGCGCATGAAAAAATAGAAAACCAAAGTTAGGAAAAAAGAAGGAAGAAATGCGGGAAAACCTTTTGCAGTTTTTAGTCAGTGTTTGTTTCAGAAACAATGTACAAGGGCCTGTTTCGTACATTGTCTCCCACACGGTTCAAATATTCTCCAATCAGCCCCACACAAATAAGTTGTATGCCTCCTATGAAAAGAACGGTAATCATCAAAGAAGTCCAACCTTCTACATAGTCTCCTTTTACGAATCTTGAATACAAAGTGTATAGCATGATAAAAAATGAAACTCCCGATGAGAAAAAACCCATAAAGCTTGCCATTTTCAGAGGAAAATTGGAAAAAGAAGTGATACCATCCATCGCAAAACGGAACATTTTCCTGTAAGTGTATCCTGTTTTTCCTGCATTTCGTTCGCTACGGTCGTATTCAACGTACGTTTGCTTGAAACCAATCCATGAAATTTGACCACGCAGGAATTTATTTTTTTCGGGCATGCCTCTCAAAACATCTACTACTTTTTTGTCCATGATTCGGAAATCGCCAGTATCGAGAGGAATGTCTACAGAGGTGATTTTTTTCAGGATTCTGTAGAACATTTTGGCAGTGAATTTCTTCATGAAAGACTCTCCGTCACGTTGCCTGCGTTTGGCATAGACTACCTGAAAACCTTCTTTCATTTTGGCATACATGTTGGCTATGAGCTCGGGTGGGTCCTGTAAATCGGCATCAATGATGACCACCGCTTCCCCTTTGGCAACGTCTAAACCTGCAGAGACTGCAATTTGATGACCGAAATTTCGGCTGAAGTCGAGGTATTTTACGTGTTGATTTTGTTTTGCCAATTCTTTTAGTACGACCAGAGAACCATCCTTGCTTCCATCGTTCACAAAAATTAGTTCATAAGAAACTTCCATTTCTTTCAACACAGAAATAAGGCGGTTGTGAAGGAGGTCTATGTTTTCTTGTTCGTTGTAAATGGGAATGACAATAGAAATGTCCATCATTTTATTCTGTTTTTTAGTAAATAAACATGAAAGTCACCTACTCTGCATATTTCATTGTGGATGAATGAGTTTAGATCTTTCTCAAACAAAAGATCGTTTTTACTTATGTAAAGATACTTTGCACCTCTGTTTACATAATTTTCGATTTGTTCTTTTGAAATTCCTTCTTCGCCAAAACCAAATCCCTTTTTGTGCAAAAAGTAAAAATATATGCAGCGTGAATCGTCAGGTCCTACAATGCACAATGCTTTGTCATCAACACAATTTTGCAAGTTTTTCAAATCTTCTGTAGAATAGAAAATCCTTTTTTCATCCTCCTCAGCAGCTAAAAAACGTGGTGGAACAATTCTTGCAAATGCTAAAATTGGCTGTGTAAAAATTAAAATAATAGCAAAGTATCGGTGTTTTGAAACAAGTAAATGAAAAGCACCATAGGCTGAAAAAATGGCCAAAATAGGCATGTAAGCCATCATGTAGTAATCATGATGCCTCATTTGTCCAAGTTCGATTATGTGATACATAACAAAAACACAGCTCCAAATCAAAAATGGGGCTTTAAGAGTTGAGTTGCTAGATTTGATTTTAATTTGAAAATATATCGCTGCTAGCAAGCAGGTAAATGCACTATAATTCAAAATTGATTCAGGCAGGGAACTAGTTAAATTTGAAAAAAGTATTTCAAAGCCCTCCCAAACATTGTTTACAGGATTGAAGTGAAGACCAAAATCGGTCAGGCCGCTTTTTTCAATAAGCCAACGTGCATACAAATACCACCCAACTGATAACCCTGAAGTGACAATACCGAAAAGTGAAAAGTATGTCCAATTGAAAGCATTCATTTTTTTTCTTTGACCAATTAGATAGGTCAAAATGAAAAAGCCCAATGCCAAATATTGTATTTTAGTTAGTCCAGCCAAAGTGGTAAAGAAAAAGCAGCCCAACATTTCTAAGATGTATTTTTCCTTTTTTTCGACATACTTTTCAAACCAAAGCATAAATAAGTACAAACCCCAAATAGAAAAAGGTAGTGCGATATTATCGGGCAATGCCGTAATAGCATAATAGAATAGCAACGGAGACCAAGCATATGCCCATGCCGATAAATTGGCTAAAAATAGGTTTGAAGTTATTTTTTTAGCTAAAAGATAAATGCCAATAATGCCAAAAAGGTGGAGTAACAAGCAATAAGTCCTTTGAACCCAATAGTGTTCCCCTGTCAAATGATAAATGCTCGCGAGACCAAATTCAAAACTAGGAAATTGGCTCCCTGTTACACCATCCGTTTCAAATCGGTTGTCTACCCTGGGTTGAAAAATATTCATGCCTTCCTCAAAGAAATTTCGAGTTACGGCAAGGGTATGGCATTGTCGCCAAAGGTGCATGGACTTTGGTGGCATATTTAAAAAACCTATATGCAATGCAATAGATAGGCTCAAGGTCAAGTAAAGGAAGTTTTTAGAAGAAAAAAAATTGAGTGTTTTCATTTGTAGTAAGTATGAATAGCTTTTGCGATAAAAACTTGATTTGGATAAGATTGGTACCTGTATTTAGCAATTATTTCGAACCCCACTGGCATGGCTTCTTCGTCACTTTTTCGTCCAATAACAGTTGCGTTTTTTGTTTTGATGTCACTAGTGTTGTCAATTAATTTGAAATGCAATCCACTCCAACAGAGCCAAGTGTACACATTTGATGGAGTGGATTTTAAACAATATAAATTCTTGTTTTCCAAGTAGTTTTTATAGGATTCCATCAGTTGTATTTCAGTAGTTTCCTTGTTAGAATCGATAAGAAATAATAAATGCCTACACAGGGTAAATAAAATCGTAGCAAAATATAACCACTTCACGAATTGCCATTTTGAATAGATTTTTTGAATAAAGTAAAAGGCAATAAATGCAAGAAAATATAAAGTAGGAGATGCATACCAATCTAATTTGTGCATTCCGAAGGTGAGTAATAAAGAAGGCGGTATGATGATGCAAATACAGAAAAGCATCAAAAAATCTATTGATGATTTGATGCTGTTACTTTTAAAACGGGATATACTCCAAATAATGATACCTCCATAAGAAAGGTAATTCCAAATGTTAAATCTTGAATCTAGTACATGGATAAAAAAAGCCCAGTTTTGCTCAACTGCGTGACCATCAAATTTGCTAGATGTGAAGCGCATCCAAGTGTCATAAATTATCATGGTTTGGAGTGCATTATTACCTGCATAATGACCTTGTTTATAG
>JBIKRJ010000206.1:0-4272 GCA_044349205.1 Cytophagales bacterium
AAGTAGGGCAAGACTTGCCATTGCAAGCGAATAGGGGTTATAGTCGGTGTAAAGGCCATAAACAATGGCAACTATTGAAGTAAGGCCTACCGCAATGTTGGGAATGTTCAAACTCCAATTGTTTGGATCGCTGCCGTCTTTTGGGGTGGGGTCGTAGGGTACTTTTCGACGAATAAGGGTAAAGAAAAATCCGAGCAAGTATATCCACCAAGTGCCTATGAGCAACAAACCGCCCACTACGTGAAACCCTCTCTCCTTTTCTTCCATTACCCAACGCTGCACATAATGCCGAATGAGCAGGGTGCTTGCCAAAAGGGGCATCGCGGCTATGGTAAATTGAAAAAGGTCTATTTTAAAAGGAATAATGGCCAAAAACAGACACAAAATGGGCACAAGAAAATTCAAGAAATAGACAATGCCCGAAAGATAAAAGAGCGGTATAGCACCGTAATGGAATTTTTGTTGCCAGGTAAACTTTCTGAAAAGTTCGGGATAGGTGGTAAAGAGTAGTTCGAAAACCCCTCTCGACCACTTTAGCTGTTGCTTGTAATAGGCCGAAAGGGACGAAGGTACCAACCCTCTTGTTAGCACCACGGGCACATATTTCGACTTCCAACCCTTGGCGTGCAATTGCATGGCTGTATGCATGTCTTCTGCCAAACCCGCCGCATGCCCCCCAATCGACTCCAAAGCCGTTCGTCTGAAAGTGCAATTGGCGCCAATGGCCATTACGGTGCCGTAGCTGTTCATGGTCATCATCATAGGACCATAAAACTGGAAGGTTTGCTGGGCGGCGCCTTTGGCAACCAAGTTTTCGTCCAAATTGCCGTAGGCCTGCACCACTTGCACAAAACCTACTTTGGGGTCTTCGAAATGGGGTACAATGGGGTCTAAAAACTGGGGCGATGGCACATGGTCGGGGTCTAGCACCACACACAATTCGCCCGAAGATTGGGCAAGGGCATTGTTTATGTTTCCTGCCTTTGCATTTATTTTTATGTTTCTTGTGACATGGTGTACCCCAAGCCTTTTGCACTCCTCTATCAAAAAAGGGTCATTTTCCTCGTCGCCCAAATAGGTTTGGTGTGGATACGTAATTTTTTGAATCGCCTCCAAGGTCTCTACAATCATTTCGTGGGTTTCACCTTTGCAAAAAGTAGTAAAAATATCGACCGTATAGGCTTTGCCACTTTGGGGAACTTTAGGTACCGAAATAGAAAAATAATGGTACCACTCGTGCAAAAGACTAAGGCTGCTATACCCCAGTGTGCCCACAATAATCCAGTACAAAACCGGATGGCCTACATTTTGTGGGTTTAGTAAAATAATCCAAAAAAAGACCGTATTCAGTATGGCAAATACGATAAGTAGGCGCAAGGTAAGGAGTTGTGCCTTGCTGGGACCGGCTATTATGTGAACTCTATTCATCTTTTAAAACGTAGAATGGCGTGTTGACACTTGTAAAATTTCCGTGGGCATCGGACACCTGCGCATACACACGGTAGGCTCCCTCTTGACTTGGCGAGGTAAATTCAGCCTGTGCATTATGGGTAGAGCGGAACAAACCTTCGACTGTCTGCAGTTTTTGTTTGTTTTTGAAATAATAGGAATGGGCGTCGGATGGCCTTATTTCCCATTTGAAATGCAAGGCTTGGGTGTCTTTTGTGTCCAAATAAATTCTGGCAGTATGCCATGTGTTGGCGGTAAGTAGGATGTTTTCTTGGGCTGTTTTACCGTCAATTTTGAGGGAAAGCACGGGTGGCGCATCTTTCCACTCTTTCTTGCCTTTCCATATTTCGCTCAGCACATTGACCGCCTGCGACCTTTTACCGTCTTCAGAAAAAAGACTAAACCAGGTAGGGGTCTTCTCCTGCTTTTGACCCCAGTAAAAAACCAAGGCCCCCAAGGCTCGATTTTGTTCGTTTTTTTTCATTCTTTCAATGTAACGGTACCTTTCGGCATATATGCTGGCTTTTTCGGTATTCGACTTTTCGATAGGTTCGCCCCAGGCCGTGCTGTCGGCTTCCCAAGTACCATTTGCACCCCATTCTGTAATCAGAAATGGCCCATTCCACACCCATTCAAAAGCTTTTAAGTCTTTTTCCAAATGGGTGAGTTTGCCAAAAGTGTTGATGGAGATGAAATCCAAACCTTTTACCTTGGTCAAAATGTTGAGAATGGGACGCCTTTCATAATTGACCAAGGTGGTGGTAATGGGGTGGTCGGGGTCTTCTTCTTTTATCATTTTCACCAATCGGTTGAATGTGCGGTAGAAATTGGCATAAGACGGGCGAAAGGGGAAATCAAGTTCGTTGCCCAAGCACCAAATGAGCAAAGAAGGATGATGTCGGTAGCGCTGCACTACCTTTTTGAAATCCTCGTACTGTTTTTGGGTGTGTGAATCGTGGTCGTAAAACTGGGCCATGTACCTGCTTTCCAACATCGGAAAACCCACCATCACGAACAAACCATTGGCTTGCGCACTGTCCAATATGCTTTGCAGATGGGTGGTATCCCAGGTGCGCATCACGTTTCCACCTGCCTCTTTTAGTTCTTTGAAATGCTCAAAACCTGCGGCACCGTTTATATAAAAGGGCTTGTTGTCTTTCCAAAGATGATACCCCGTGGCATCTTTTTTTACCACTACTTTCCCTACCTGTTCTTTTTCCTCTTTTTTGCATTGCAGCAAAAGAAAAGAGAGCGCCAAAAGCGTAATTCCTTGCAGTTTTTTCATGAAATGGGTAATAAATGGGTGAATAAAACCTATTTGTTGCCCCCCTCTTTTTGTCTGTTTGTTTTTCCCCTCTTGTAGTGCCGAATGCTTGCGCCAAGTTGCCCACTTACTGCACATTACATCAGATTCTGTTCAGGTATTTGTTCAGGGCATCGGGTGTGCCCAAGTCCCACATGGCAGTAGCTTTGGAAATGGTAATGTACTCGCCATTTTCTATCATGCGTTGATATACCGGCATAATGTAGTATTCGCCTTTTGTGGTGGCTTTGTCCCGAATCATTTGTTCGGAATGCCGCACAAAATGTCGGCCATTTGTGAAATGGTACATACCTGTGCCCGCATAGGTCGAAATGCGCTGTTTTTCGGCCACGCGCAACACTTTGCCTTGCTGGTCGGTAAGCGCAAAACTCCAACGGTCGCCAGGCATATCGGCCACCGAAATAATGCCTTGACATATCGGTATTTTGTGCTCGATTTCACGATTCATATTCGATTTGACAATGGTGTCAGAACCCATGATTAAGATGTCTTCGTCTTTTTCAATCCAAGATTTGGCGGCCAAAACGCTGCACAACTGTCCTTGGGTTACGCTGTCTATCAATAGCAACAACACATTTGGCACGGCATATTGCGACAAATATCCTGCAATACTGAACTTTTCTTCATGTTCTTTCAGTGCTACCACAATCAATTTGGAATAGGGCATACCCCGTATGCTCTCCAAACTTTTGATGAACATGGGAATGCCGTTGACCAAAATGAGTGGCTTGGGACGCAAATAGCCGCTCCCCTCGAAACGGGACCCGTGTCCCGCCATGGGCAGCACTACTATCATCTCTCTTTGGCAAACTCCCATAAAGTGCCCGCATCCACGCTTTCCCAGTCGGTAAAACGAAAAGCCCTGTCGTCGATATAGAGCTCACCGTTGGGCTTGCCAAAGAAGATTTCGTCGTATTCGATGTTGTGTCTTCTCAACCATTCAAAGGTGATGAGCCCAATGTTTTTCATCACCTTGCCCAAATTGCTGTCGTGTGTGGCCATGTTGCGGGCTGTTTGCAAAATGATGTAGTGCCCTTGCTGGCGCAACGTGCTCAGTTTTTCTACGGCACCCTGCAATGGAAGCAAATCGTCATAGGATTGGCCCTCCGTTTTTAGAGGGCAAATGGTACCGTCAAGATCTATTACTATTCTCATTTGTAGTTTGGTTTTAGACTCAATTTACTGACTTCTGCGATTAGAAAAAACAGCGCAGATTAATTATTTTAGTAATAGTTAGCACCCGCCTCTTCTTTCTCCCAATAATTTACTAGCTCAAAATGAGGACTTTATACAACATATTCTCGGTCTTGGTCGGTCTGTTTTTCTTTTATTACTTTTTGCACCTTTTCGACGAGCTCCCAAAAATCGACCTAAAGGAGATTTTGGCCGAAATGAATTATTTATATGTTTTTGGTTCTTTGGCGGCCTACCTTTTTTCGCATGTACTACGCGGGCTGCGCATCGCCGTGCTGATGGGGCGCCAAGATTATAGTTTGTGG
>JBIKRJ010000033.1:0-15968 GCA_044349205.1 Cytophagales bacterium
TTCAAGAAAGAAGGAGCAGGGACTGATCCTGACGGAAATGGTAAAACTAATGTAGCTTATGGCAATACAGCTTGGGGAAAATCTCTCTTTGCTGATTCTTCAAAATATCAATCTTGGGGTGGTATAGCTTTGTATGCTAACTATAAAATAAACGATATGTTTGGAATTGGCGCCCGTTACGAGCATTTCGACGACAGAAATGGTGTACGCTATCTTGGTGGTATCAACAATTCCCTAACAATCACTGCGCCTATCACATTAGCCGATGGTCACCTTATCATCAAACCTGAGTTACGTTGGGATACTGGTGTGCTAGGATATGCTGCTGCGGGTGTTGACCCAAATGCAAAAGATGCTAATGGCAAAAAATACACTACTGGTGGTGGTTTGTATGAAACAAGAGCTGTAGATGGTGATGGAAAAGTGATTCCCAAAGGTGTTGCCCAAACTTCTGGACAAACCACAATTGGTCTAGCCTTCATCTACAAATACTAATTAAAATATTAGTGGCAAGTTAAAGTGTTAATTGTTTGCAAAATGTCCCGGCTTTGTCGGGACTTTTTGTTTTTACAGGTATTTGAAGAGAAAGCGTCTATTCGTGTAACAGATGCTTTCTCTTTCTTATTTTGCACATCAAGGCAGGCAGATAAACTGCTTCCTTTTTTCTAATTTTGCGACCCAATCCAAATTTCCCATGTTCGAAAGTTTAAGCAGTAAGCTCGATAAAGCCTTTAAGACCTTAAAAGGGCAGGGCAGAATCACCGATATAAATGTCGCCTCTACCGTAAAAGAGATTCGGAAAGCATTGGTAGATGCCGATGTCAACTACAAAGTTGCCAAGCAGGTAACGGATAGCATCAAAGAAAAGGCGATGGGCAAAGAAGTGCTTCTTTCGGTTTCGCCTGGACAAATGTTGACTAAAATAGTCAATGACGAACTGGCCGAACTGATGGGTGGCAGTAAGGAGGACATCAATTTAAAAGGCGATCCGGCCATTATCCTTCTTTCGGGTTTGCAAGGTTCGGGAAAAACCACTTTTGCCGGAAAATTGGCGAATATGTTGAAAAAGACAGGTCGCAATGTGCTATTGGTGGCTTGCGATGTGTATCGTCCGGCAGCCATTACACAACTTCAGGTGCTGGGCGAGCAAATAGGAGTGGAGGTATATGCCGAACCCGACAATAAAAATGCCTTGCAAATAGCCCAAAATGCCTTGGCTTTTGCGAAAAAGAATAACAAGAAAATAGTGGTGGTCGACACCGCTGGACGATTGGCAGTTGACGAGGTCATGATGAATGAGATTTCATTGATAAAACAATCGCTCAACCCCTCCGAAACCTTGTTTGTGGTGGACTCCATGACGGGGCAAGATGCTGTGAATACCGCCAAAGCATTCAATGACCGATTGAATTTCGATGGTGTTGTCCTTACCAAATTAGACGGTGATTCGCGCGGTGGGGCGGCAATTTCTATCAAATCGGTGGTGGAAAAGCCTATAAAGTACATCAGTACTGGAGAAAAAATGGAAGCCATCGACCATTTCTACCCCGATCGTATGGCTCAACGCATTTTGGGAATGGGCGATGTGGTCTCTTTGGTAGAAAGGGCGCAACAAGCTTTCGACGAGGAAGAAGCCAAAAGGCTGAATCAAAAACTACGCAAAAACCAATTCGATTTCAACGATTTTCTAGCCCAGCTTCAGCAAATAAAGAAAATGGGAAACATCAAAGACATCATGGGCATGCTGCCCGGCATGGGGAAAATGATGGACAAAGTGCAGGTAGATGAAAATGCTTTCAAGCCTATTGAAGCCATTATTCTTTCTATGACACCAAAAGAGCGCAGCAACCCCGATTCCATAAACGGCAGCCGCAAAAAAAGACTTGCCGATGGTAGCGGAACCAGCCTTCAGCAGGTAAATAATCTAATGAAGCAATTTGAAGACATGAGGAAAATGATGAAGATGATGAATAACAATCCTAATCGTAAAATTCCGGGCATGGAGGCGCTGTTGGGGAAATGATTTTTGCCATAACTGTCAGATAAAGACGTTGATGTAGCTTGAAAACTATTTTTTAAAGACCTGCAGCAACCCATCTGTTAAATACGATGAAAAACTTTATAGAAGAATTGAGATGGAGGGGCATGCTGCATGATATGGTGCCCGGTACGGAAGAAATGCTAAATGCAGGTTCGGTAGTAAAAGCCTACATTGGTTTTGACCCTACTGCCGACTCGCTTGGCGTTGGCAATTTGGTGCAAGTGATGACCTTGGTCCATTTTCAGCGCTGTGGACACAAACCTATCGCCCTAGTAGGGGGTGCTACTGGTATGGTGGGCGACCCATCGGGCAAATCGCAAGAGCGCAATTTGCTCGATTTAGATACATTGAACCATAACTTGGCTTGTCAGAGGAAACAACTTGAAAAGTTTCTTGATTTTGATTTAGGCCAAAATTCGGCCGAGATTGTAAATAATTATGATTGGTTCAAAAATTTTAGCTTTTTGGAATTCATCCGAGATGTAGGCAAGCATATTTCCATCAATTACATGCTTTCGAAAGATTCGGTACAGAATAGGATGGAAAACGGCATGTCTTTCACTGAATTTACTTATCAGCTCATACAAGGTTTTGATTTTTATTACCTTTTCAACCACCACGGTGTGAAATTGCAAATGGGCGGAAGTGACCAATGGGGTAATATCACTACAGGTATCGAATTGGTGCGTAGAAAAGGTGGTCACGAAGCTTTTGCGCTCACTACTCATCTTATCAAAAAAGCCGATGGCTCAAAATTTGGCAAGTCGGAGTCGGGAAATATTTGGTTAGACAGTGCCAAAACATCACCTTACAAGTTTTATCAGTTCTGGTTAAATGCTGCCGACGCAGATGCCGAGCAATACATCAAGATTTTTACTTTGAAAGAAGAGGAAGAAATCGCTGAACTGATTTTAGCTCATCGAGAAAAGCCACACGAAAGGTTGCTTCAAAAAGCATTGGCAAAAGATGTGACGGTGCGAGTGCACAGCGAGCACGAATACGAAAATGCAGTAAAAGCATCGGAGATTTTATTTGGAAATGGCACAGCCGAACAGCTCCAAAGTTTGGACGAAAACACCTTGCTTTCTGTTTTTGAAGGGGTTCCCATGGTGAAAATCTCAAAATCGGTCTTTCAAAACTCAGCCAATGTAGTTGATTTTCTTTCGGTAGAATCTCAAAATGCCATTTTCTCTTCCAAAAGTGAAGCCAAAAAAATGATACAAGGTGGCGGAGTAAGCATTAATAAAACGAAAGTCGCGGATGTGTCCCTAAAACCCGATTTTCAATTGTTGAAAGACAAGTTTTTGATTGTGCAGAAAGGCAAGAAAAACTACTTTTTGGTAGAGATTGTGTAATTGTTCTGCAAAAAAGCTTTCAGTTTTTACTCTACCATTACTTCGAACACAAAACTATTTTGGTTGTACAAGTTCAGTTTGTTGCCTTCGGTTATGGCCTCTTTTCCTTTTTTGCCAGATAGACTCAAAGGGTACACTTTCACTTTGCCGTTTGTTTTAAAAATAATGTTGCCCATGGCATATTGCGCCTGAAGCACATAGTCACCAATTTCTTTCAATGTGTTGCGGCTGGCATCGTATTGCATATTTTTTGTGCGTACCGGTGTGGTTATGACCAAGTAAAAGTGTTTCGATTCCAGCAGTGGTTTGTCGTCTTTCGAAACTGCTATGGCCGAAGCCCATGGGTTTTTGAGGTTAATTTTTAAGCTAGGAAAATCAAAGGTGCTGTCTTTCAATGCGCCTACCACACCCTGCACTTTTGGGGTGTTTATTTTCATAATTCCTTGCAATGTATTTAGTGCCAATTCTTTGGTTTCGCTCTGAATTACCCCATTTTTTTTGTTGTTGAACTTCTTAAAGCTCTCCAAATCAACTTTTTGAATGCTATCTACTACCTCTTTGCGCACTTTTGTGACGAGTGGCAAATAAGTATTTTGGTCAATAAAATCGGAATAGCTGGGCAAAGACATGATTTGTTTCATGGTTACTTTGTCGGCCACAGTTGAAGGAGCTTCTTTTACATAGCCTTTCAGAAAAAGTGGGGCTGCCACAACCCAGTTAGCCAAATGCTCGGGCATGTTGTTGATGGCGAAGACCAAGTCGCGTTTAAGGCCAGTTGGTTCGGGATTCATGTTGAATTGCAACATGCCATTCAGTCCTTGCAAACGGCCGTATGCAGCCAAATAGGGCACACCCTCCAGTCGGTATTCGTTGGGGTAGCACACATTATATTCCGTTACTATCAGTGGCTTATCTTTCCATTTGTATTTGGTGATATTGTGGATAGAACCTATCGTGTAGTTTTTCAAAATGGCGGTATTGTTGAAAGGGGCGTGTTCTATTTCGTCCCATTCATTGTTTATTTTCCAAACTTGCGGGTGGTCCCAGTAATCGTTTGTCAGCATGAGTTCTAGTTGGCTATTGTCCCATTGGTAAGCTAAAATCGGGTTTGGGAAATTGCTTCCTGATAACAAGTACTTCACACCCAGCTTCCGCATAAAATCGTGCATAGTGCGGTAGTAACGCTGCTCTATTTGTGAAAAAAACTTTATGCTTTCTTTGCTGTCGCCTTGGTTTCCAGTGCGTTGGCGTAGGGTAGGCGATAGGTGGGAAGAATAATCCAAGTCGAAAGCGGAAAGTATTTTTCCATCGTTTTTAGGATCGGCATTGAATTTTTCAAGCAATAGCGCTTTGTAAGCAGGGGTCAAAATGTCGCCGTCAAAATGCAGAAAAGCAGACGATTCGTTGATAAATTCAGAACCTACAATAGCAGGTTCGTCTTTGTAGGCCAAACCGGTATAGGGGTTTTTGTGGGTAAGTAGTTGCTCGATGTATTCTTTTTGCAGTTCAATCAACTTGTCGTCGAAATAAGCTACCTGTTTGCCGCCAAGGTCAGGGGGTTTGTTCATCACGCCATCGCTTTCTTTGAATTCGCGGTGAACAAGCAAGTCTAGAAACACATAAATCCCTCTTTTCTTGAGTACGGCTATCAAATAGTCCACTTTATCCAATTGTTTTCCAGACAATCGGCGAGTGTTTTCGGCATTTCCAAAAATGTTGGGGATAGACCAGGGGGCGTCCATGTGGTGAAGTCGCAGCAAATTGCAGCCCATTTTGCTAAGGCGCAACGCAAAAGAATCGGCTTCGGCTTTTTCCAAGAAACAAGAACCTGCTACCAGATTGGTACCCCAAAAACGGGCTAAAGTGCCATCGTCGAAGATAATTTGGTCGTCCTTGCCGTGAGCGAAGCCATGTTTGCCTGCGGGGGCATCCAACAAGGAAGACCAATCTACATAGTGGCTACCCGATTGGCTTGTCTCCAACGGTATGCTGTACCAAGCCCCCCAGTCACTAGGGCCAGTGGCTTTGGCACTTTTCAAAAATTCATTTTTAGTCCCTTTCAGGTACAATTCAATATCGTCGTAATACACCGTGCCTATGCAATTGGCCAAAGCCAACTGTACTTTGATTTTTACAGCCCCTTCTGGCACGTCGTATTGGTTTTCGTATAAATTCCAGTTTGTAGTACCTACGGCATACCCTACTGCAGGAGGATAACCACCGGTCACTTGGTTGTTTTCATCTAAAAATTCGATTGCGATGCGTGCTTTTTCATAATCTTGTGAGTTTTGTACCACATTTTCTGATTTCATCCAACCTTTTACTTCAACAGTCGAAACGCCTTTTGGCAAACGTAAAACTTGTTCGGCTCCAGCCCAAGAAGGGGTTTTTTGGGTAACCACTAAACCGTACTTGCCGCTTTTGGAAATAGTTGTTTCTTTTCCTCCAAAATAATTCCACGCTTCGTTGGGAGTTTCAAATCCGGCATTTACGATTTGGTTGTCTTGTGCGTGTAGCACACCAACTATGGCAAGAAAGACGATTAGAGCTAAAAATTGACGCTTCATGGCAAAAGGGTTTTTGTGAAGCTAATAAAGCAAATTTAAATCAATGAATTGCACCAGAAGCGCAAAAAGAAAAAAGGTGGGTTTGAGACGCGAGTCTCTATGGTTCATTGCTGGTCCTTAGTCTGCAGACTAAGGACAGGTGGGGGCATCGGAGTGGTGGCGTGTATAAAAATAGCTTAAAAGGAAGTCGTGAAGCTTAGTTCGTCGTTTGGGCCTAGGCCGTGAAATTCCAACACAAAATATCCGTGAGAATTGAAAAAAAGATTGACATCGACGCGGTGGGTGGTCGAACTGTTTTCGGTTACATAAGCCTTCATTGGTTTTGTTTGCAAAATTTCGCCAGTGGCCAAATCGTGAAATGAAAGAAGAATATTGGATTGGGCAAAATTGAATTCAGGTTGCGTATGGTAAATACGTCCTACCTGCATTTTTCCTTGATAAAAGCCTTTGAATGCATTGTTTTGTTGTGTGATGCCTTCGTTTTTCATGTTAGTTAGATTTTAGGAACGACAATGCTTAAAGTATTTCTCATGGATTTTGCGAGGAAATTAAGTTATGCAAGATGCCGCTTTGACAAATGTTTCAATTTCAAATTTTACTTAATGAGTTGCAAAAATTACACCTTTCTTTTCTTACTTATTTCCTCAGAATGAAGGTTTAGAATCCGCTTCCCTCTTCTATGTTTTCGGGTGCGGCTTGGTCTTTTTTGCTTTTCTTTTTCTTCTTTTTGCCAGTGTCATCTTCATTAGGAGTTTCCTCAGCAGGAGCGGTTTCAGCTGGGGCGGCCTGTTCTGCAGGGCTAGCTTCTTGTGAGGGAGCGGCTTCTTGTACTGGCTCTGCTTCAGCTTTTTTCTTCTTTTTCTTACTTTCTTTTACAGGTTCAGGAGTTTCCTCAGCAGGAGCGGCTTCGGCTGGGGCGGCTTGTTCTGCAGGGTTAGCTTCTTGTGCGGGAGCGGTTTCTAGCAGGGGCTCTGCTTCGGCCTTTTTCTTCTTTTTCTTGCTTTCTTTTACAGGTTCAACAGCAGGTGCCGTTACGGGCAATTCATCGGGCGAACTCATAATTTCTTCTGCAGGCATAGATTCAATAGGAGTAGTACCCTCGGCAGGCACGTATTCGTCGAAAATTTCTTTGCCTAAATAGTTCAGATTGAATTCTTTGTTGAATTGCACTTTTTCGTGCGGGTCGGCAGGCACGCAAGAGAATCGACCGGCTGTCTCGCCTTTTGATTTGGCTAAAACCGACTTGGTAAATTCTTCGTCGTTTGAACAAAGCGCCATACGATAGTTGTCGTAGCTTATGTAGTACCATTTGTCGGCATTTGGGGTTAGCAAAATTCTAAATGCGTCGCCATTGGCCGAGCGTTTTATTTCTACATAGCCTTCCACAAATGCATTCACCTCTTTTTTCAAAGCGTGTGAAATGCCTATGGGGCCTTTACTACGGAAGGCGGCATGTTCGGCCGCCCACACGAGATTTACATTGCTAAATACCAAAGAGCCAGTTAGTTTTCCAATGTTGTTAAGCGATTTTGGAATCCCGTTTTCCAATAGTCTTTCGTAGTTGTCGAAGGCTTTTTGCCCAATAATGTTCAGTAGTTTTAGGCGAAGTAAATCGGTGAAGTCGTTGGCATAGGGCAAATTGTTTTGCGTAGCATAGGCAATAATGTTCGAGGCCATCGAATTGAGGGCGGCAGGGTTTACCTTGCTCATCGGAATGGTGATGAAAGAGTCGAAAAAGAAGTTGGCACTGTCTAGACTTCCTTTGCCCACTGCACTTGTCAATACTTCAAAGTCGGGAACGGGTTGTATGAGGTTGGCCTTCCCTTCGTAGTAAATGGAAGATGTAATGTCGTTGAGCGATACCGAATTGCCTTCTATGAGGTTATTTTGAAGTTTTGTAGGTTCTGCTACGGTATATTGGCCTTTTGAGGGGTCAAATTTCAAATTGCCACTTACATTGAAAATGTCTTTGTCGGCATCGTTTTCTTTTTGGCTAATAAAAGTGGAGTACAGTTTCGAACCGTCGACCGACAAGTGTATGCCGGTAGTGATTGCGCCTCCTTGGTCGTTTTTAGTATTTGAAATTTTCAATACCACCGAACTGGAGTCTTCCAAGCGCTGGTAGGGTATCCAACTGCCCATGTTGTTGTTGCGTTTTAGGTCTAGTTTTACAAAGCCACTCACTACAGGGTTCTTTTTGTTGGAGTGCAGTTCCATGTCGCCTTTGTACAAAATACCTTGCGAAATATGGAGGTTTTCTTCCTCGGGCACATCCATTTTGGCAATGGTCATGCGTCTGATGGTGCCTTGGTTTTTGCGTCTTTTTTTCGAGGTTTTATTTTCTTGTACATCTTGAAATTGGAATTCCACAACCTTAAGTTCGTGTTCTTCCTTTTCTGATGAAGGAAATTTATAATAACCGTCGCCTCTAAATTCTTGTCTCGAAAGAATATCGATGGTGCCTTTGGTAAGCAAATGGTATTTGTTGCTGCTGTCCATGCGCACACCAGCATTTTGCAGTGTTTCTATTTTGCCCGTTTCGTCTATGGTAAGCAATCCGCTGTCGGGCAAAATTTCGCTGTCGGCCGAGCGCACAAAAGGGACACCTTTCACGTGCATGTATTGTTTTTTGATGTCGTAAAATGCATAGGCTGCACTGAAAGAAAGCGAGTCGGCAACAGGGTTTAGGCTATAAAAAACCCCTTTTACACTTTTTAAATCTTTCTTGTTTCCCATCGTAAGTGTTTGCTTTTCCAAATCCCATTCGCACCTGTTGATAGAGGTGGAATATTGGATGTAGGGAAATGTGTCGCTCACAAAACCTTCCACTTCGGGAGAAATAACTGCCTTGTTGGTTTTTAGGTCAAATTCGATTTTGGCATGGCTAGCTGCCATGTTGGGTTTTGCAGAATCGTCGGAAGTGATGATGAACTTAGAATTGTGGCCTGTAAAACCTTCTTCTTTCAACAAGTATTGGTTGGAAGTAATTTCCGAACCGCGCGTAATGAGTTTTCCATCCGCAAAAGCAGATTTGGAAGTCAATCCCACTTTGCCCGAAAATTCGACCGTATTAGCATACATGCTAAAGGCTTTGTTGAATGTTTTGAATATAAGGGTATCCTTTTTGGGGTACCATTTCATTTCGTGTTCTTCTATGTCTATGTCGGGATGGTGAATTTCGGCAGTAGCTATTTTTTTTACTTTGGCCGAACTTCCCAACGAGATGAGCGAATCGGGGTAAAAAATAAGGTCTTCGGAAAGGATGGTCGAATTCATCGTCTCCAATTTCCCCGAGCCTCTTATGCCCAAGTTGTTGAGGGTGATTTGTTCGAAATAGCGCCCTTTGTTTCCATATACAGGATAGCCTTCTTTTGGAGTTTGGTGTTCGAAACCAAGCGAAAGATCGCGTTGCAATCGCAGTTTTTCTTTGAAATCGGGGAAAATATTGTTGGAAACAAAGGTGCCATCGAATGCGATAGACTTTCCATCTTGGCCATTCAAACTGTCGACTGTAAAAGGAGGGATGTTGAAAGAGATTTTTCGGTCATATGCGCCGTTCAAGATTTCTTTTTTGTCGAAATACACAATACCGCCTTTGTCGGCTTTGAAAATGGGATATTCTGGCATCTGACGCTTCCCGCTTTTGTTGTTGGGTTTGCTTATGTACACATACCCCACCGATTTTTCAAGTTCTATACCCAAGCGCGCACGTTTTTGGCCTTCTTTGGTGTTCAAGGCATTGGTAGCTTCTTTCACTATGTTTATGTTCACAACGTCCACTTTGTCCATTCTGACCATAAAAGAATCATAATCGAAAGTGAAGTTGCGGCCTATGAACTGAAAATGCCCAGCGCTCAACATGCCGTTGAAAGTCATTTTCCTGTTTTTTTCGAAACTTATTTCGCCAGTGCTGTCAACTTCAAAATACACATTCAAAGGGCGGCAGAAATAAGCAGGCTTTGCTCCGTTGCACTGCATTTTTTTTGTAGTCATGTCTAGCACCACATTTGGTTTTATGGGGCTTAGACATTGTATTTGAATGTCGTCATAGTCTTTTTTGTTGGCTTTTGCCAAGTAGTAATGCCAGGCTTTTTTGGTCAATATCACATAGGCAGTAGTGGGGTTGTAGTCGGCAAAACCGTCTTGTGCGAGCGAGGCCATGGCGGCACGAACCGTTGGGGGGTTCAATTTTTCTGCACTGGCCAAATCGTCTGAAAAAAATTTGTTGTTTTTAATACCCCTGGCGTATCCAATGGCTGCTTGTAGAGGGTGGAAAGGGAACATCCCTTTCATTAGGTCGTATTTGCTTTCGTCAAAGTTTTCGTACGAGACAAGTTTTACGGGTATTTGATTGCGGGCATTTACTACATAAAATTCTATTCTCGATTTTGCGATGTCGTAAGAGGCGGCTTCGGCTTGTATTTCGAGTTTGTGATACGTGTTGTAATAGCTTGCATTTTTGAAATTGCCAGCCACTTGGGTCAGTTTCAGTATGTTTTTTCGTTTGTGAAAATGCAGCTTTGCCCCAAAATGGAAAATGGAATCTTTGCCAAATGGAATGTAAACAGCGGCCTGTCGAGAGCTCACAGCCGAATCGGTGATTTCGAAACCTTTGGAAACGGCCTTGAACTTCATCACATTTCCTACACTGTAGGAAAGGGTAGAAATGCCCATTCCTGCCGACAAGGAATTGATGGTTTTTCCATTTAGGCTAAATCCACCCGAAAGGCTAAGGCCATCGCCAATGTTTCCAAGATTTATTTTGCTGGAATAGGAAGCAAAAGAAGGGTAGGTGGTTTTAGATTTGTCTATTTTGTTCAATGCTTTGAATGCAAATGACCCGCCAATGGGTTTTTCTAATTTGCCTTTGTAGGTCAAATTGGCATTTTCGGCATAGAGTTCTAGTTTAGACACATTCATACTGAATTTGTCCAATTCGGCAAACACTTCCTGGCCGTTCAATCCCGCGTACGACCAGTCGAAAGTCGCTTTTTCTCCCAGAAACAAGTTGTTTAAGGGCATTGCGCTACCTTTTACATTGCCAAAAGACACTGAATCGAATTTGCAAGCCATAGTAAAAGTAGCGTTGCTTATCCGTAAGATAGGGCCCGAAAGTGCAGGAAGTTCCACGCTAGGTGGGGCTTCTTCGTCAATTATTTGTTCTAAAGTGGTGCTTGCAGGTGTCTTGGTTTCTTCCGAAAAACTGGTGCCCCAGTCAGCATTTTCGTCCTGGACTTTTTCTACAACGCTCACTTCGGGTTCTATCACCGTTTCAGAATTGTTTACACTTTTAGGGTCTATGTACCAAATGCTGAAGGTGGGGGCTTGTACATATAAGCGATTGTAATTGCTTGAGTAAAAGCGCCCTTTTTCAAAAAACAAGTTCAGAAAATCGAGATATTTTTGGAATTGCGCCGCCGAGCTGTTTTCCAAAACTTGAGAGGTGACGTAAATGAGTGAATCTAATTTCATTCCACTCATGCCTTTTCCTTGTACTGCATTGCTTAAAAGCGAGAAATAGCCCATGTAGTTTGGATTTACGCGGTATCTTTTCTTTTGCATCGCAATCACAATGTTGTACAACTGCATTCGCTGTTTGTCGGTCAAACTGCTGGCATTCCACATTCCTTCAAAAGTTTGCCCAATTCGCACAGCATCCGAATTTTGCGAAGTTTCCATCACTTTTTTCAAATCGACAATGAATTTGGTCCTGTCTTCCGAAAATCTTGCGGTTTGCTGAGCCAAAGCAACATGTATGCTTGCTATGAGACCAGCAATAAGAAAAAATCTAAAATGTTTCATTTTGTTACTTTTTTCTAAAAACGGGAGAAATCCAATTGTTTTTGTTTTTTCTTCCAAGGTACTCCAAGCCATTTGGTTCGGTTCTTTCAAAAATTTCGTCCAAATCGTGCTCGAAAAAACCGCTTAGCAAAAGATAGCCGTCTTTTTTCAAATGTTGGGCATACAAGGGTAGTTCGTTCAGCACCACATTGCGGGTAATATTAGCCAATACCACATCAAAGCATTCTTTTTCGGCAATAGTTTCCGAAATAGTGCCAAAGCGTATTTTGCAGTTGCTTATGTGGTTTAAAGCCAAATTTTCGGTAGTGTTTTCTATGCACCAAGGATTGTTGTCAATGGCCACCACCGTTGTAGCACCTTGCATAGAGGCAAAAACTGATAAAATACCAGTGCCGCAACCTACATCCAATACCGTTTTGTTTTCAAAATCTAAAGCAGTTTGATTGGCCAAAACCAGCGCAGTAGTTTCGTGATGGCCTGTGCCAAAAGACATTTTGGGGTCAATCACTATTTCCCATTCCATGGTGGGGTCGGGTGTATGAAAAGTAGCCCGAATGCGCAATTTGTTTTCCACAATCACTGGCTCGAAGTTTTTTTCCCATTCTTCGTTCCAATTTTTGTCTTCCATTAGGCAGTGGGTGTATGCTTTCACGCCCAATGCTTCGTATTTCATCAAAATTTCTTCTAGTGTTGATGCGCCGAATTTGTCTTTTTCGATGAAAGCTTCCAAATGGTCGGGGTATTCGGCAAAAGAATCGTAGCCAACTAGCGAAAGCTCCGCAACCAATATCTCGGAGGTTTCCGCATTTTTCAGTGGGATGTTTACTTCCACATATTGTTGCGAAATGGGTTTTATCTCGGGCATCCTGCAAATGATTCGGTGGTGGTATAACAGATGCTGAAGTCGGCACCCCTCTTTTCCTCCATAATGTGAATCCTGAAGTCGGCAATGTCGCGCTTTTCTGTAATGAACCAATGCCCAGCATTGTCTGCAAAAAGTCGGTTGTTTTGTTTGAAAACCACCAAATCGGCGAAAGCTTGACTCGTTTCTACATATACCCTGAAATCGGCTTTCGAGGGCTCTTTTTCAAAGTATACTGAACCATATATTTTACAAATAATGGGGTTTACGGCTTGGGCTTTTACATGATTATTGCCACCCCACAATACGCAGAGAGGCAATAAGCATGAAAAAATATATACTCTTTTGTGCAAAGATTTAGAAAGATTTGGCAATGTCTACAAAATCGCGCGCTACCAACGAGGCTCCTCCTATCAGTCCGCCATCTACGTCGGCACAGGCAAACAGTTCTTTGGCGTTGGAAGGTTTGGCACTTCCGCCGTACAAAATCGAGATTTTGTTGGCCACATCTTGTCCGTATTTCTTGGCCAAGTGTTGGCGTATAAGGGCGTGCATTTCTTGTGCTTGTGCCGAAGAAGCAGTCACGCCGGTACCTATCGCCCAAATGGGTTCGTAGGCAATCACCACTTTTTTGATGGTTTCGGCATCCAAATGGAAAAGGCTTTCGGTCAATTGGCTACAAACAAAATCGAAATGAATGTTAGCCTCGCGTTGTGCCAATGTTTCGCCGCAACAAAAAATGGGCGTCATCCCTCTTGAAAGTACCATGTCGGTTTTTTCTTTCAGTAACTCGTTGCTCTCATGAAAATATTCTCTTCTTTCACTGTGCCCCAATATCACGTATTCCACATTCACAGATTTGAGCTGGTCAACCGAAATTTCGCCAGTGTACGCCCCCGATGGTTTGGAAAAGCAGTTTTGCGCTCCTAATGATAGGTGTTTGTAGTCTTGAAGAATTTTATCCACTTCTTCCAAATGAATATAAGGGGTGCATAAAACCAATTGCACCTCGGTGTTTATTTCGTCTTTTACAAGTTCGGCGACTTCGCTAGCAAGCGAAAGTCCTTCTTGCAATGTTTTGTTCATTTTCCAGTTTCCAGCAACAATTTTTTTTCTCATGGTTAGTCTAATATAAGCATGGTTCAAAGATAATTTTTTTCTTCCACGTGGGAAATTTTATTGACAAATAGCACTTATAACTTTTGTATAGACTTCCAAATCAAAAGTTTTGTTTCTTTTGTATTCCATCCTTTTTTTGGTTCATGAAACTGACTTTCTTAGGCGCTGCCCAACAGGTGACAGGCAGTATGTATTTGTTGGAATTAGATTCTGATTATAGAATACTGATAGACTGTGGCGTGAACATGGAACGTAAAGACAGTGCAAAAGCACCATTCAATCCTTTTCAACATTTCGATCCAAAGTCGATAAATATTGTGCTGCTTACGCACGCACACATCGACCATTCGGGCAATATCCCCAATTTGTATGGCATGGGTTACGAAGGCCAGGTGGTTTGCACCACGGCTACTTACCAGCTTACTAGGCTGTTGTTGCACGACTCGGCTGTGCTTAACGAAAAACGAAAAAAGCGCATTCAAGACTTTAAAAACAAAGACCCCAAGCGAGGTGCTAAATTGAGTACAAAAGGACTTTATGGGACCAAACTTGCCGATGAGGCAAGCGACCACTTTTTTACCATCGCTTTTCACCAAGAGTTTCGTTTGTCAGTAGGGGTTAGTGTGACGTTCTTTCCTACAGGCCACTTGCTGGGTGCAGCCAATATTTTGATTACGGTAGAAGAGGGTGGTACCAAAAAGACCATTTTATTTTCGGGCGATGTGGGGAGGAAAAAATATCCCCTTTTGCCTGGCCCAATTGCTTTGCCTCAGGTAGACTATATGCTGTGCGAAACTACCTACGCAGGTCGCGAACACCAGGCCGAACAATTGCCCGAAACCATTTTGGAAGATGTGATTAGACGTACCTGTGTCGACAAACCAGGCCGACTCATCATTCCCGCCTTCAGTGCTGGCCGTACACAAACTGTGTTGTATTTGCTGAACAAATTGGCCTGCGAAGGTCGTTGGCCTAGTATTAAAGTCTTTGTAGACAGTCC
This sequence comes from Cytophagales bacterium, assembly GCA_044349205.1. Lineage (GTDB taxonomy): Bacteria > Bacteroidota > Bacteroidia > Cytophagales > UBA9547 > UBA9547. Next base: position 14,747 of record JBIKRJ010000033.1, read on the forward strand.
GTTGGCAATAGATAGCACCAAGGTCTACGAAAAGTTTCCCAAATTGTTGAACGAGGAAGCACAGCGTTTTTTGCGCGAAAACGACGAACTTTTCGATTTTGAAAACTTGGTGTATGTAAAAGATGCCAAGCAAAGCCGACAGATAGATAATTATTACGAGCCTTGCATCATTCTTTCGGCGGCGGGTATGATGGAGGGCGGGCGTATTCAACATCACATCCGACAAAATATTTCGAACAACTACTGCACTATTTTTATAGTAGGGTACAATGCCGAAGGCACTTTGGGCAGGCAATTGATGGACAAAAGAGAACAAATTGAATTGAAAGGTAAATCGTACGATGTCGAGTGCCAAGTAGAAGTGACCGATGCTTTCAGTGGGCATGCCAGCCACAGCGAGCTAATAGAATTTGTAGGCCAACAATCGCCTGAAAAACTCAAATGTTTGTTTTTGGTGCACGGCGAGCACGAAAATATGTTGAAGTTTGGCGAGGAATTGCGCGGTAGGGGATATGCCCACATCGAAATGCCAGCATTGGGGCAGTGCTATGAACTTTAAAATAAAGGTTTAGACAACCCAATTTTTCACTTCGTCCAACATCGGAACACTGTTCTCTATTTTCATTTTTTTGCGGAAGCCACACAAATCGTTGAACAATTTGTTAGGATTCAAACCTTTCAGTTGTTCGGCAGTAAGCAAACCAGCTTTTTCGAAATAAGGATGCCAAATTTCTGCGATTCCTTTGGCTTCAAATTCACTTTTATCAAAAGAAACGCGTTTTTCGGGACGCATTTGAGGAAAGAAAAGCACATCTTGGATAGAAGCCGAATTGGTCATAATCATGCTTAGCCTGTCTATACCTATTCCCAGTCCAGCGGTTGGCGGCATTCCATATTCCAGCGCACGAAGGAAATCCTCGTCGAGCACCATGGCTTCAGAATCGCCTCTTTTGCCCAATTCCAATTGTTCTTCGAAACGTTTTCTTTGGTCTATGGGGTCGTTCAATTCAGAAAAAGAATTGCATATTTCCTTTCCATTGCAGATGGCTTCGAAACGTTCAACCAATCCTGCTTTGCTTCTGTGTTTTTTTGCCAAGGGCGACATTTCCACAGGATAGTCGGTAATGAAAGTAGGTTGAATGAGTTTATGCTCACAATGGGCACCAAATATTTCGTCGATAAGTTTTCCTTTTCCCATGGTTGGGTCAATTGCCACGCCCAG
>JBIKRJ010000207.1:0-4241 GCA_044349205.1 Cytophagales bacterium
CGAATTAAGAATCATTTAGCCAATCCCGAGCGCTGTAAGCTTGATAAAATTTCAATAATTGGTTCTGATAAGTTTAATAAATCTGCCACTTTGGATATTGAATCCAGCTTAATCCAATATATAACTGCAGAGGGTACTTACACACTTCAAAACGGCAATTATGGCTTGATTAATCATAGTTATTACCAACAAGATGTCTACAAAAATCTTTTTAAAGAAGTATGGAATAAATTAATTGAGAGGAAAATAATAACTAAATCCCTAACTGAAATTGAAAATTCAGAATTGTTTAAATATTCGCCATTTAAAGCACTAAATGAAGATCAATACAATTCGGTTCTAGAAATACTTGATGGTTTAACTTTAAAGAAAAGTAATCGAATTTTTGTAAGTGGAAGTGCTGGAACTGGAAAGACAATACTTGCAACTTATCTCATTAAATTATTGAATTCTAATGTTGAACCAAATTCTATTGATGAATTTAATGAAGATGATATAAAGGAAATTAATTACATAAGAGCATTTAGACAAAAATATCCAAAAGTAAAGATTGGCTTAGTAGTTGCCATGACACCATTAAGGGAGTCCCTTGAAAAAGTATTTAAAAAAATACCTGGGCTAAACTCGTCTATGGTAATTAACCCTTCAGAAACATTTAAATCAAAAGAAAAATTTGATTTGTTAATAGTTGATGAGGCTCATCGACTACGCCAGTATAAAAATATTGGCTGGAGGGGTGCGTTTAAAAAAAACAACCAAAAATTGGGTTTGGACGATAGTGGAAATGAATTGGACTGGATAATAGCGAACAGTAAAAATCAAATTTTTTTCTACGATTCTGAGCAGTCTGTTAAACCCTCTGATGTTGATTATGAGAGATTTGCAAGTATGTTGAATGAAACTACTACTTTGAAAATTGAATTGAAATCTCAAATGAGAGTAAAAGGAGGTAGAAATTACATTCAATTTGTTGATGATCTGTTGAATGTCAAACGAAATGTAAATTCTAAATATAGTGACGACGCTTATGATCTTTTAATTTTTGATTCATTTTCCCATTTATATTCTGTTTTGACTGAAAAAGAAAAACAATTCCAACTTTGTCGTTTAGTGGCTGGGTACTCTTGGGAATGGCAATCTGACCCTAAAAAAAACAACCCCAAAACAGATGCTATTGACATAGAGATTGAAGGTTTGAATTTTCAGTGGAATCAAACAGATAAGGACTGGATTAACAATCCAAAAGACTCCTCAAATCCTTTGAAAGAAATTGGCTGTATACACACAGTGCAAGGGTATGATTTGAACTATACTGGAGTGATTTTTGGAAAAGAAATTAATTACAACCCAATAACGAGGGAAATATATATAAATGCAGATACTTATTTTGATAAATATGGCAGAATAGGTGCAACTGAATCAGAGTTGAAGAAATATATTATAAACATATACAAGACACTTATGTACAGGGGAATAAGAGGTACCTATGTATATGCTTGCAACAAAGAGCTTAGAGACTACTTAAAGCAACACATTGAAACATACAAAAAACCAAAACCATTTAGAATTTTAAAAGATGATGAAGTTAAACCTTATGTTAATTCAATACCTCTTTTGGATATTTCAGCCGCTGCTGGAAACTTTAGTAATCTGCAAAATCACTCTGAAAAGATTTGGATTGAACCTCCATTTAATATTTCTGTAAAAAAAGGCTATTTTATTTGTCAAGTAGTTGGTGAGTCGATGAATAAAGTAATACCAAATGGCTCATATTGTTTATTTAAGGAAGATGAAGGTGGTTCTCGTAATGGAAAAATTGTTTTAGTAATGTCTACAAATATAAGAGATTCGGATTTTGGTTCTGGCTATACTGTTAAGATGTACGAGAGCTTCAAAAGTATAACAAATGATTATTGGAGGCATGATTCAATTAAACTTAAACCAATGTCGACTTACAATAATTATCGAGAGATTGTGCTAGAGGAAGATGAACTGACGAATTTTAAAGTATTAGGTGTTTTTGTGAGGGTTGTTGAATAAATCTACGCTAGTTCTTAACTAAAAAGGGCGGTCTTGCTCACGAGCAAGACCGCCCTTTTTATATACTACCCTTTTTATTTACCTTTTGTGTAAGACCAATTTCCCCTTTTGGGAGGAGTTTTGCCCCGCGATGCTGTAGAAGTACAGGCCTTCGGGCAAGTCTTGCAAGTCGAGCTTGGTTTGCCCGCTTTTCAGTGGGTAGCTTTGTACCAGTTCGCCCGCATTGTTGTACAGGTTCAATTCGCTTTGTGCCGTTACTGCCTCTATGATTAGTTGTCCGTTGCTCGGATTTGGGTAAACCGAAACACGGCTTGCCAGTTGTACTTCGCTACCTGTCGAAAGTAGGTTGTTTATAGGCAGTTTCAGGATTAATGCGTTTTGAGTTGTGGTAGCATACAGGGTATCGTTGTGTATGATGCTGAATTTCAAAAATTCATTGGGTAGCCCTGTATTTAAATTATTCCAAGTATTGCCTTGGTCGGTAGAATAAAAAAAGCCTTCGTAGCCCGCCACACAAAGCAGTCCTTTGTCTGAAAAAATATCGGTGGTATTGGGACTCACATCTACCAAAGTCCAGTTGCTGGTGCCGGCGGGTGCCGAGTAAACTTTGCCAGAACCTAGGGCAATAAAGGCTTTGCCGCCTAATTCGGTAATGTTTAGGTATTTGGTTTCGGGCAGGTTGCCTTTGATGTTGGTGTAGGTAGTGCCATTGTCGTTGGAATACCACACACCCGGATTGGCAGAGCCAAGATTGTCTAGGGCGTACAGATTGTTTCCGCTAACATGCAAAGCTGAATTGCTGTGGGCTTTTCCTCCATTGGCTTCTGTCCAGGTTTGTCCCATGTTGGTAGAACGCAAAACACCGTTATTGGTGCCGGCAAAAATCGTTTGGCCGTTGTAAACCAATCTGCTTGCCGAAACAAATCCAAGTGATTCTGTAAACCAAGAAGCTCCGCCGTTGTTCGATTTTAGAATACCATCGGGGCTAATGGCAAAAAGCGTTTGGTTGAAATTGTAAATGCCAAAACATTGGTCTGAAATGTCTTTGCCAGTGTAGTACCAGTCCATCACTTGCGATTTCTGTCTTTTGAAAAGACCAGCTGCCGTGCCAAGAAACAGCGAGTCGTTGTACATGGCCACATTGTAGATACCGTTTTTTGATGCGGGAAAACCTTTGTTTTCCGACTTGAATTGTAGTGTACTTCGGTCGGAAAGGTGTACACCCGAACCACCACCTACCCACAGCGAACGACCTTGCAGCAACAGCGAACGTACAAGAGTGGAATTGGGCTGCCCTGGTACATTCAGCATTGTCCAGTTTTTGCCTGCATCGTAGCTTGCGTATGTTTTACGATCGAATGAAGCAAACATGGTGTCGCCACTTGCCGCTATGCACAAGTCGGCTGTAACATTGGGAAGTCCGTTACTTCTTTTTTCCCAGGTAGTGGAACCGGGGGCAAGAATGGCAATTCCGTTGTAGGTAGAAACTGCGGCATAAGTTCCGCTGTTTACAAGACCGTATGTAAAACCACTTGGCATTTGGTTTTTGATTTGAGTCCAGGTGAGGCCTAAATCGGAAGAAGCGAAGACAAAGTTGCTTCCAGTACCGAAAAGGATGCGGTTGTCGAAAAAGACAAAACTTTGCACTTCAGAAAAGGGAAGGGTGTACACTTTATGCCAAGTATTTCCGTTGTCAGATGAACGGTACACATTTCTATTTTCGGAAGCGAAACACACACCTTTGATGCGAAAAAATCCTGGCTCGGAAATATAACTCGGAAATAGCGGAGAGGCACTTAGCTTGCTCCATGTTTCGCCATCGTTGGTGGACATGTGAACGGAAACATCGCCACTATAGCCTTCTATTTTCAAATAGTATAGCGTATCGTTGTCGATGATGCAATTTCCACTGCCCATTTGTTCGTTTTCGACTCTCATTTCTGTCCATGTTCCGCCCACAGGTTTTCTGAAATAATAGTTGTCGGGTCGGGAATACAATACCCCCTTGCTATTGGCAAAAAGGCGTTTTATTCCTTGCGTGTTGGGAGCCCCTTCTGTGACCCATGTTTGGGCCGAAAGGCTTATAAAGTTGAAAATGCAAATGTGAAAGAGTAGTAGTTTTTTCATAGTCATCAAATAATTTGAGTATAGAATACAACAAAAATAGAGGTCATACAAAAAAAATCAAATTGATAGGGTGA
>JBIKRJ010000034.1:0-15888 GCA_044349205.1 Cytophagales bacterium
TTTGTTGGTGTTCTTCACCAACAAACCCATTCACTCGCCTAAATAATGAGATAAGAAACCCCATCGGCTATCCTGTTTCTCATAAAACGAAGCAGAATATATTATCGCCCGTTTTTCCTTCGCCAAGTAGCTTAGGCTTTCCACCACCACTTCCTTATACTTGCATGGTTTCAACAAGGGCTTCCACTCCAAGATGGTAGCCGTGAAAAACTCGGGGTAATGTTCCGTCATTTGGCAAAACTAGAAAATTGTTTGTTGGTGAAGAACACCAACAAAGGCGAAAACACCCAACTCTGAACTCTGAACTAAGAACTCTGAACTGTGAACTGAGAACTAGTATCTTGATTATTCCAACTCCAAATAAGCCAATATACCGCCCAACACATTGCGCACGTTTGTAAAGCCATTTTGTTCTAAAAATTTCTTGGCATTGTCGCTCCTTTTGCCCGAACGACAATGTATGAGAATTTCTTGTTCTTTCAAAGGCTCCAATTCGGCCAAACGATGAGGTAAAGTTTGAAGGGGTATAAGTATTCCCCCAAGGTTGGCCTCGTCATATTCCCATTGCTCGCGCACATCGACCAAGTTTATCTTTTCTCCCTTTTCAATGCGCTCTTTCAATTCTTCTACTGTAATGTCCATGTTGTTATAAATTTTGCTGACAGATTAACCTTTTTACCCAACTTTTACCGTTCAAAAATGCCTTTACGATATACACCCCCGAATCGAGGTCTTGCAACATTACACGGTCGGTTTGTTGGGCTTTCAAGCGTACTTGCCCTTTGGTATCGCTAATTTGTATTTGGTCAAAAACGGCATTCAAAGACAAAACACCGGTTTGGTTGGGGTTTGGGAACAATTGCAACGCAAAACCGTCTTCGTCTCGAGCATTGGCCTGCACTATGTTCAAAGCGTTGTTCTGAAATACAGGCCGTATCATCATGGCGCCATCTAGGTTACGAAACTGCGACCAACCGTTTCCGCGGTTATTGTCGTACCAAAACTTGTCTTTTCGGTTGTTGTTCACATCGAAACCCATGCGGATAGCTCTTTTGAAACCAAAAAGCTGCTGAAAACCTATGTAAAACCTACCATTCAGTACCAAAGTTTTATTGTTGATGCTGTAACGCGTGAAAGGATTCAATCCGCCGTTGGCATTGGTGTTGTCGTTGTACCTTGCTTGTTCCAAACGGCTGTAAAGTTCCTCGCCGGGCTTTCCACCATTGTCGGCCCACACTTTCACCAACATATCGGGAGAGCCGCTCAAAGCATAGCCCAATTGCGGAATACAAATGTCGATATGGGTAAGGGTATCGGACTGGTAGGCATCGTATGCCACCGCTTGCATTGTATTTTCTTGTTCAAACATTACCCCATATTCATAGGTGCCGTCGTCGTAGGCATAGTAATCCTTGTAGGGGAAAAAGGACGTAACCGTATCGTTTTGAGTAAATTTATAGTTGAGCGTGTCTACAAATGTTTTGGATAGAAACACTTTGTTTACCAATTGGAAATTTTCTGCCACAGGCGCTATGCCAGTAGCTGAAAAAGGTTGGTTTACTTTGAAAATTCCGGGGTCGGCGCTGGAACCAATACCCGTGCTCTGCACTTCTTGGGTAGGGTTGGAATTGCTGCGCAATTGTAGCACATACTCAGAAGAAAAGGAATTGGCATTTAAACTGAGGTTGTACACATTGAACTGGAAAGCGTCAACAAAAGGAAAACTGGAAAGATGATGTACGGGAATAGCTTGATAGGGCGCCACAATAGACGTGGGCGATTTGGAAATAGCTTGGTCTGAAAAATACAAGCGACCGTCTTTTATGCGCCTGTAGTCGTTGCCTTGTTTGATGGTGTCCATCACAATATAGTCCACATGCCAAAGGTCGAACATACCCGATAGGCGGGAATAATTCATAAACTTGAACTTAAAACGGTCGTGGAAATAGGTACTATCTGTGACTTTGAACAAAACTGGGTAAAAAATGCCCGTGTCGGCTGCTGTCTTGAAGGACGACTGCCACACCGATTTCCAAAAACCCTGTTTGGTATAAAATTGTAGGATAAGCGAATCGCCTTCGACGGCTTCAGGTGCTTCGCCATAGCCCGCCATTTGATACAAGAAGCTGAAATAAAGGGAATCTTTAGGCGCTAAAGATGACAAATCGAGGTCGCGCGACACAAGACTGTCGGCCAAACCAGACTCGAACACATTGGAAACATAATAGGGCTTTCCCTTGTTGTCCAAACCATCGAAAGTTGCCACATTGACGCTGGGCTGGTTTATACATAAATTGTTGTTCACATATATGCCAGTGCTGTCTTTAAAATGGGTAGAAAAAGCAGAAGTTTGGCTGAAATCGTACCAAAAGGGCAAAGTAAGCGGCGCGGCTTGCAAGCGAAAATTGCTTTTTTTCACCGGCTTTGACGAATGAACTGAGGCCCTATCTGGAAAATCGGTCAATGTAACACGAATGGGCTGCGCAAGTGCCGCGAAGCACCAGCACCAAAAGAACATTGCCAGCCCATGTTTCCACATTTTTATTCGATTGAATCTTGTACGGTGTTTTGCTTGGGGTCTGAACCAGCCACCCAAATATCGATGATATTGCCCCGCTGTATACTGTCGCCCATTACAAACGTGGGTTTCTGCCTCAGTATTGTGCCTGGTTCTTCTTCCGAAGTATTATCCCACGAAACGGAACCTAACTGCAACTGCAATTCTTCCAAAATACCGCCTGCCTCCGAAAAATTAATTCCTACCAAATTGGGCATCAGCACTTTAGAATTGCTTAAGCCATCGCCTACTATCACATTTATTTTTGAACCTTTTGGCAAGTAAGTACCTGGTTTTATTTCCCTGTCGCCCCAAAATTGCTTTAGTACTGCATTTTTGGCGTAATGGGGTACAAAACTCACTTTGTCCAATACCAAATCGTAGCTTTGCAATACCAGTTGGGCATTTTTCAAAGACGCATCGAGCAAGTTGGGCATTTTCACTTTCGGCGGACTCAAAGCGGCAATACTTATGTATATGCGTCGGTTTTCCTTCACTTTAGCACCCGGTTTTGGGTATTGCGACAAAATGGTGAGCGGTTTTTTATCGTTCACATAAGTGCAATCGCTCACCTGAAAACGCAAGTTTTTTTCGTCTAGATAATCTTCTATTTCTTCCAAGTTCATACCCTCCAAGTTGGGTACTTCAATAGTTTCGCCGTGGTTGGTAGTACTTGGTAAATACAGGTAGAAGAAGCCCAAAATGATACCTACGCTCAGAAGCAATATGATGCTCAAATGGACTAAAAGAGGCTTTGAAGATTGTTCAGTCAAGGGTATTAATATTTTGAATGCAACATTGCCCAAATTTAAGAAGGGACAAGGCAAATTTAAGCAAAATTAGACAGGGCGTTGCTTATTGTCCAAAAACAGGAGCCCGTCCTTTTCTACCACCAAGGGATACGGGTCTTTTTTTAGAAATAAAAAGCTATCTAAATCCAAATAATGGGCCAAAGAAGCCAAATGTAAGCCCGACGAAATGCCCAAACCTGTCTCGACCATGCAGCCAATCATGGTTTTCAATCCCCTTTTTCGTGCTTCTTTTAGTAGGCGAATAGCATTCAAATAACCACCAGCTTTCATCAGCTTCACGTTTATGCCATGAAAACTTTCAGCCAAATAATCGAAATCGGCCTCGTCGGTAATACTTTCGTCGGCAAAGACAGAAAAGGGTGATTTATTTTTCAAGTATTTATATTCTTCAAAATATGTTGCTGGAAAAGGTTGTTCAATAAACTCGATGTTCTGACTAGCTAATTTTTTCAAGTCGCCAAGCAAAATGTCGGGGTTAGAATAGGCTTCGTTGGCATCCACAATAAATCGTGCCGAAGTGTATTTCCTAGCTTCCTTTACAAAATCCAACATGTTGTCCTGATTTACTTTCAGTTTGATAAGACGAAACCTACCAAGCGCATAGGTTGAAAAATAGTTAGCCAAATCGTTTATAGGCATAATCGGAACTGTATATGAAGTTACGTGCATACTTGGTTCGGGCAAACCAAAAAAACTTGACACACTTTTATTTTCTTTGGCACATATATAGTGCAACCACGCCGATTCGATACCAAAACGAAGGGCATTTGGTATGTTTTGCTTTTTCAAATATTCGGCAAGTTCCAGAAGTGCATGAAAACCAGAAAGTTCTAAAGAATCGAATACCTTTTGAAATTTTTCAACACTTTCACCGTATCGCACATTGGGGGCAGCCTCCCCCACACCCGTATAAGTTCCATCGCTAATAATCACAAAACCGTTCACCTTAAAATCGGTGGCATTGCGCGAAATAGCCCAAGTGTATTTGAGGTCGAGGCGATGAAAGACGATATGAAAGCGGAGATTGGACAAGAAAAATTTCAACTAAAGATTTACGTTTGATTTAAGACATCCAATTTGATTGCTAAAATATGAATATTATGTAGCATCTATGACTTGAATACAATGGAAGTGACTACATAACCACACGAAACTTGATAAACTTTAAGGATAGCATAAGCATAAATCCCGAAATTCGTTTTGCAAAAGTTTGAGCGCATTACTCGAATTACGGTGTATGATGTGTTTGGCTGCGGGCATGAACAATGAGGAAATTTTGGAGGACAAGAGCAAAATTATATTAGAGAAATTTCATGTTTTTTGACCAAAACATCTCGTTCTGGAAAGTGGGCAAACTTGATAACCGAATTTACGGACTCTACACAATTTAGAAAAGGCTGTTGTATTTACATTAGTTTCCAAGCCACTTCCTCCTCGCCACCAATTGTTCCTCTGTTGGATTTTGAATTCTTTCCAATCTGTAATTAAAAGTAGAGTATGGTTCCAATTTCAAAGTGATATCGCGCAACAAACCATCTCTGTTTACCAATATCTTAAGAGTATCGCCCGCTTGTTTGGTATTCAAAAACTGGCTTATGTCATTGGCAACCCTGTAACCCTCTATGGCTTCTATTTCATCGTTCACATTCAACCCAAACTTCCAAGCAGGCCCGTTACGCAAAACTGAAGTAATTACCGTTTTCCCTTCTTTTACGGTGGTGCTAATACCGAGCCCGACATCCATTTTGCCAACATTCATGTTGCTTAGTTTGTATCCAGCTTTTTCAAAATAAGTATTGTAGTCTAGCGGTTCAGTACCATGCACATATTGCTGGAAAAACACATCCATTTTTTTGCCAGCTACATTTTCAACTTCTTTTTGAAATTCCGCCTCGGTAAATCCGCGCCCAAGTTTTTTGTAGTATTTCTGGTAAAGCGCACGCATCAAATCATCGAGACATGTATTGCCCTTGCTGGCTGAAATGATTTCCAAATCAATTAACATGGCCAATATGGCTCCCTTTGAATAGTAGTTTGTATTGGTATTGAGCGTGTTTTCGTTGGTACGATAATATTTTATCCATGCGTCGAAACTAGCCTCGCTAACCGACTGAATTTTATTTCCTTGCATATTTTCAATTGAGCTGATATTGGAAACCATCAAATCCAGAAATCTATCGGGAGAAATGATACCAGCACGCTGGCATATATAGTCGTCATAATAGCTGGTGAAACCCTCGCTTATCCACAACATGGTGGTGTAATTTTCGTTATCGTAATCAAAAGGTCCCAATTCTATAGGGCGAATGCGTTTTACGTTCCACAAATGGAAGTACTCGTGCGCCACCAATCCCAAAAAATTGCCGTACTGAATTTCGTTCTTGTACAAGCCTCTGTTGGCATGCAATACACAACAATTGGCATGCTCCAAACCGCCACTGCTACTATTGGCGTTGATTACTAAAAAAGCATACTCCAGGCAAGGGTGCTCCCCTATTACTTTGGTAGCTTCTGTGCATATTTTTTGGATGTCTGATGTCAATCGATTTGCATCGTAGTTGGCTTGACCAGCCATAACCAATTTGTGTGGCACAGACGCTACATCAAAAGAAAAAATGGCTTGTTTGCCCAATAAAATGGGCGAATCGACTAGCTCATCGTAATCATTGGCTTTTCGCCGCCAAATATTTTCGTCCACAACGGCCAAAGTCGTGTTCACTTTTTTCCATGCTTTTGTTGGTAGCAGATCTATCCAGTATTCCGTTTTTTCTTTGGAATCTAGCCTCATAAAGATGGAAGCCCCGTTCAACAAAGCCATGTCTTCATCAATGAAAGAGGTGCGAACGCTAAGCTCGAACGCATACACCTTGTAGTAAACCTTTGTTTCATTTTTCGAATCGGGGATTATTCTCCAATGATTTTTGGCTTTTTTATCCACTTGCCCCCCCTCGCAACGCACACTTTCTACGTGGCGCGAAAACTCTCTGACCAAATAGGAACCAGGTGTCCAAACAGGCATTTTCAAGTCTAAAGGCTTTTTACAATGTCCCGAAATCTTCAGCTCCACTTCTACATAATGTGTGTGTGGTTCAGGGAAAGAAAGTGTGTATTGAATTTTGGTTTCCGCATTCATATGAGTAGGAAAAAAAAGACCGAGTATAGTTAAAAGCAGTATGCTTGCTATTTGGTTAAATTGTTTTTTCATCATAATTAAAAGACCAAATTACGCTTTTGCCCAACAAAGAAAAAAGCCAGAAAGAATCTGGCTTTTTTTTAACAAATTGAAAATTGATTTGGGTTACATTAGGCTTTCAACGCCGTAACGCCGGGAAGTTCTTTGCCCTCCAAATATTCTAACAGAGCCCCGCCACCAGTGGAAACGTAGGACACTTTGTCGCCAAAACCCAAATTGTTGATAGCTGAAGCGGAATCGCCACCGCCTATTAGTGAGTAACCCCCTTTGTTGGTCGCTGAAACCACTGCTTTTGCCACCGATTCGGTGCCGATTGCAAAATTGGGAAATTCAAAAACGCCCATAGGGCCGTTCCACATTACGGTTTTAGAGGATTCTATCACTTTCGAAAATATTTCGACTGTTTTAGGCCCTATGTCCAATCCCTCCCAGCCGTCTGGAATACTGTTCGAATCGACTGTTTGGCGGTTGGCATTGTTGTTGAAATCGTCGGCAATTACAGTATCTGTAGGCAAATAAAGTTTAACACCTTTTATCTCGGCTTTTGCCACAATCTCTTTGGCCAGCTCGAGCTTGTCATTTTCACAAATGGACTTTCCGATACTTCCTCCGAATGCTTTGGCAAAAGTGTAGCTCATGCCTCCGCCAATTATCAAATTGTCTACTTTTTCGAGTAATTTTTCGATGACTAAAATCTTGTCAGAAATTTTGGCACCACCCATAATAGCCGTAAATGGTCGGTCGGGGTTGCCAAGAACTTTTTCGGCATTGTCTAGTTCGGCTTGCATCACCATTCCACAAACCTTGTCGGTAAAAAACTGACCCATAACAGCTGTTGAGGCATGGGCACGATGGGCAGTGCCAAAGGCATCATTTACCCACACATTGCCGTATCGCGCAAGCTTTTTGGCAAATTCAACATCACCTTTTTCTTCCTCTTTGTAAAAACGTAAATTTTCGAGCAACAAAATTTCGCCTGCTTGCAAGCTTGAAGCAAGAGCAAGCGCTTCGTCCCCAATACAATCTGAAGCAAATTTTACATTTGTGCCAAAAACCTTTGAAAGCCTTTTTAAGAGGTGTTTCAAAGAATATTTTTCGGTTGGACCTTCTTTTGGTCTGCCCAAGTGGGACATCAACACGCAACTACCTCCATCTTTCAAAATTTTCGTGATGGTAGGAATGGTCGCTTTTATCCTAGTTTCATCGGTAATCTCAAATTTATCGTTCAAAGGAACATTGAAATCGACACGTATTACTGCTTTTTTGCCAGCAAAATTGAACGAAGAAATAGTTTTCATTAGTGATGATTTTTGGGTAATTAGTTAAAAAACGAAGCCACAAGTTCACGTTTTTTTACTAGAAAACGAAGAAGTAATGAGCACAAAACAGAATTATGTTTCTAAGTTGACAATTTTATGTTTTTTTTGTGAGCCTTATTTTTTGTCAAGACGATCTAATTCATTTTTCTAAATGTACCGTACCTATTCCAAAACCATTTTTGAAAACACCAAACTTCATTATTCAATTTACGGCCATGGCGAAAAAGTCTTGCTTATGTTTCATGGCTTTGGCCACACGCACAAAGACATGCGCCCGATCGAAAAGGCGCTAGTTTCGCAGTACAAGATTTACAATTTCGATTTGTTTTTTCACGGTTTCAGCGAGTGGAACAATGGCGACCAACCACTCACCCCCGAATACTGGCAAAAAATTCTTTCTGTTTTTCTTGAAGAAAATCAAATAGAAAATTTTAGCCTTTTAGGATTTAGCCTTGGGGCAAAAATTGCACTTGCAACTCTTGAAATGTTTCCAAACCGAACCGAGAGTTTGTACCTGATTGCGCCCGATGGCATAAAAACAAATTTTTGGTACCAAATAGCCACTGCCCCCATCATGCGCAACCTATTTAGGCAAACCATCATGCGACCCCATTTATTTTTCAAATGCATCAAACTATTGGGAACTTTTAAACTTTTGGACAGAAGCACCATTCGTTTTTGCAGCATTCAAATGAACAGCCGTGAAAAACGCAGAAGGCTGTATTACACTTGGACTACCCTAAAAAAAATGTCGCCCAACTTGCCTTCGATACTCGAATATGTCAATCAAAATAAAACCCCCATTACCCTATTTGCTGGTAGTTACGACAGAGTAATCCCACTTAAACACATCGCCAATTTTGCTAAAAAAATATCACATGCACATTTGGAAATTATGAAAGTGGGGCACAACAATTTGCTGGAACACGTGGCCAGTTATTTGGATATAGAAGCCGACAAAAAATAGTTAGACCCTTATTAAAAAAAAAAGCTACCAAGAAAACTTGGTAGCTTTTAAGTGAGAGATACATCTTTATCAAATTGACTCGCCGTGTTGGCTCACATCCAAACCTAACTCTTCTTCATCTACAGTTACTCTCAAAGGAGAAATAATATCGGTAAGTTTCAGTAGAATAAATGAACCACCGAAAGCAAATGCAGACACGATAACCAGCGCTTTCATGTGGGCAAAGAATAAAGTGGTATCTCCAAAGAAAATACCGTTTCCAGTTGTGTTGGCTGCGTTTACCGCTTGATGAGCAAATACACCTGTCAAAATCATACCTACAATACCCCCTACACCGTGGCAAGGAAACACATCCAAAGTATCGTCCAATGAAGTGTTGGCTCTCCAACCCACTACTAGATTGCTTACTAAACTAGCCACAACACCAATTACGATTGAGTGAGGAATGGTTACAAAACCAGCTGCAGGCGTGATGGCCACCAAACCAACTACTGCACCAATACAAGCACCCAAAGCGGTAGGTTTTTTTCCCTTGATACTATCAAAAAAGACCCAAGCTAACGCGGCAGCAGCAGAAGCAGTGTTGGTAGTGGCAAAGGCAGACACTGCCAACCCATTTGCACCAAGAGCAGAACCAGCATTGAAGCCAAACCAACCAAACCAGAGCAAACCTGTACCCAATAACACAAAAGGAATATTAGCAGGCTTGTGTTCAGCATTCGAACGACCTTTCAAATAAATGGCAGAAGCCAAAGCAGCCCATCCGGCGGACATGTGTACCACCGTACCACCAGCAAAGTCCAAAACACCCATTTGAAATAAAAAGCCATCGGGATGCCAAGTCCAGTGCGCCAATGGAGCGTAGATAAACAGACTAAACATGCAAATGAACAATACATACGAGGTAAATTTTATTCTTTCAGCAAAAGCGCCCGTAATTAGAGCAGGTGTTATAATTGCAAACTTCAATTGGAAAAATGCAAACAATGCTAAAGGAATAGTTGGAGCTAGTGACCATGGATTACCATCCAATACATTTTTAAACATAAAGAATGTGGAGGGGTCGCCAATGAAACCACCTATATCAGTGCCAAAAGCCAAGCTGAAGCCTACCACAACCCACAATACACTTATTACAGCCATGGCAATGACACTTTGCAACATCGTAGAAACGATATTTTTGGCATTCACCATACCTCCGTAAAAGTAAGCCAAACCAGGAGTCATCAGCAACACAAAGGCAGCTGATGTAAGTAACCAAGCAGTATCGGCACCATTGATACCTTTCAATGCTTCCGCCATTTTGGTGGGGTCGGGCAAACTAGGATCAAAAAGGGCAACTAGTGTTATCGCTACTAGCGCGATAAAGGGCACAATTGACAAACTTTTTTTCATTTTTTTAAGATTTAGGTTAGTGATGATTTAAGTTTTTCCAAAAATTGATGTTTTGATAAAAGAGATTGTCAAGGTTTTTTATCAGCACTTTCAACTTTAGGAAATCCAAACTTACAAGCGAAAAAATAAATTTCCAAAATATTGCTTAATTTTTTAAGGCATTTTTTACATTTTTTATACTTTTTATGACTAACTGCCTCATTTTTTAATGCAATATTTTATTTTTTACTACTTTTTTAACCAAACACTCTAAATTTTAATGCTCAATTGAAAACTTTTTACAAAACTTCAACTTGAAGACACCATACGTATTTGAATGAAAATTCTTTTTTTAGCATTGATAATGTTGCTGAACTAATCAATCTCCATGATAAATTGGATAACTATCTCACTTTTTGTTTCGGCACAATTCACATTGTATGCCCAAAACGAGGTAAAGCCTTTTTTTTCCACCAATCGAAATATGGCCTACTCTATTCGATTTGGTTTTCTGAAAGCTGGCACCATGGAATGCATATCGCAAACCAATGCACACATGATAGAAAACAAAAAGTGCTACAAATTGGAAGTGATGGGCAAAACAGCTGGTTCTTTTGCCGCTTTTGCCAAAATACAAGACCGATGGATGAGCTACGTTGATACTAGCATCGGACTACCCTTTCGTTTTATTCGCGAATTGCGCGAAAACAAATACACTAAAGAGGAACTCACCGAATTTGATCGTGAAAACAATTTGGCAGTGGTATCGACCAAAACCAACCAAGACGAATACAAGGTGGCCACTTACAACACCCCTCCCAATGTGCACGACATGCTCAGTGCCTATTTGGCACTGAATGCAGCTCCTTTGCACCAATTACAACTAAATGAAATAGTGCGCATGAATGTGTTTCTCGACGATTCAACCTATCAATTTTCTATCATGTATTTAGGCAGGGAGCAAATCAAAACGAAATACGGCAAAAAGGATAGTTTCAAAATATCGCCCATTATGCCCGAAAATTCGGTTTTCAGCAAAAAAGAGGCCATCATTTGCTGGATAAGCGCCGACAGCGAAAAAATACCTTTGAAATTGCGCGCCAAAGTAAAAATCGGAACTTTGGAATTGGATCTCCAAAAATATTCGGGCTACGAATGACGAAATTCAAGCGTATCATTTCCCAAAAACACAACCCGAAACTTTGCTTATTTTTACGCCGCCATGAAAGAGCTGCTAAAGAAGCTTAGAAAATACGAGATTCAGATTCGGAAAGCCGTCAACAACCAAATGCAGGGCGACTTCCACTCTGTATTCAAAGGTTCGGGCATCGAATTTGACGATGTTCGCATTTACCAATATGGCGACGACATTCGCAGCATCGACTGGAACGTGAGCGCAAAAGGCCACGACACTTATGTAAAAACGTTTAAAGAAGAGAAAGAACAAATCGTTTTTTTCGTCCTAGACGTAAGTGCTTCCCAAGAAATAGGTCGTTCGGGTCTCAAAAAAATAGACATCGCAAAAGAGATATGCGGTGTTTTGGCACTTTCTGCCTTGCGCGAAAGCAGCCAAGTAGGGCTTTTATGTTTTACCGATAGCAAAGAAAAATACTTGAAACCAGACAAAGGTTTACGCCACGGCTACCAACTTATTTCAACCCTATACAAACTGAAGCCCAACTCGCGCAAGACAAACCTGAACGAAGCCATACGGTACACGTTGGGCTTGATGAAGAAAAAAGCAGTTATTATCCTTATTTCCGACTTTATCGACGAGGGTTACTTGGAAAACTTCAAACTGATGTGCAACAAACACGATGTGGTGGCCATACAACTTGCCGAACTGCGCGAAATGCGATTCCCCATGCTAGGTATAATTCCCGTTTTCGATAAGGAAGGGAATAAAACCGTTTGGATGAACACTTCTTCCAGAACCTTTCGTCAAAAAATAAACAGTAGTTTTATAGAAAACCGAAAAACACTACAAGAAGTGTGTAGAAGAACCCAATCGAGCTACACGCAAATACTTACCCACGAAGATTTTGTACCCAAGCTGGTGAAACTATTTCGCCACCGCAAACTAAACTCTTAATTTAATTTCATGAGTCCACATACCCTTTTCCTTATTTTAGTTGCCTTGTTTGTATTCGACTACCTGTTCGAACAAGTACTCGATTATTTGAACCTGAAAACCATGCGATCCGAACTTCCCAGCCAAGCAGCAGGCATTTATACCAAAGAACGCTACAAAGCTTCGGTGGTCTACCAAAAAGATACAGCCAAGTTTGGTTTCATAAGCTCAGCCTTCAGTTTTGTGTTGTCGGGCTACATGTTGGTAGCTGGTGGTTTTGGTTGGCTTCACCACTTTCTTTCGCAGTACATTACCCATCCTATTTTGTTGGCTTTGGCTTTTTTTGGCTTGCTGTTTGTTGCCTTAGATATACTCAGTTTACCCTTTCAGTACTATGGAACTTTT
The DNA here is from genome assembly GCA_044349205.1 of Cytophagales bacterium. Classification (GTDB taxonomy): domain Bacteria; phylum Bacteroidota; class Bacteroidia; order Cytophagales; family UBA9547; genus UBA9547. The sequence goes on from JBIKRJ010000034.1 coordinate 12,699, forward strand.
GTAATTGAGGCAAAACATGGTTTCAACAAAACCACTCTCAAAACCTTTATTTTGGACAAAATAAAAGGTTACCTGTTGGGCGCTTTGATAGGCGGGGCATTGGTATCTCTTCTTCTGTCCCTGGTGCTAAACTTGAGTCAAAATTTTTGGATAGTTTTTTGGATTATCGCCACCGTGCTCATGTTAGGACTGAACATGTTTTACACAAGTCTCATTCTGCCAATTTTCAACAAACTTATGCCATTGGAAGAAGGCGAACTGAAAGCAGCTATTTCGCACTACTGCGCCAAAGAAGGATTTCCAGGTACAAAAGTATATGTAATAGACGGTTCGAAACGCAGCACCAAGGCCAATGCGTTTTTTTCTGGACTTGGGGCTCAGAAAAAAGTAGTGCTGTACGACACCCTCATCAAAAACCATAGCACCGAAGAATTGGTAGCCGTTTTGGCTCATGAAGTAGGGCATTACAAGAAAAACCACATTGTACAAGGCTTTGTGGCAGGCATATTGCAAACAGGGCTATTGCTTTTCACCCTTTCTTTGTTTGTTTTCAACCCTGTCCTTTCTAAAGCAATGGGCAGCAACGAACTTGCTATCCATTTGAACTTGATTGCGTTTGCGTTGCTTTTCTCTCCTGTGTCGATGTTGAGTGGTTTAGTGATGCACATCGTTTCGCGAAAGAACGAATTTGAAGCCGACGCTTTTGCAGCCCAAACCTATTCAGGAGCTGAATTGGCCAAGGCCCTCAAGAAACTTTCAGTTGATAACTTGAGTAACCTGACACCACACCCCCTCTACGTTTTTTTCCATTATTCACATCCGCCTGTGCTTGAAAGACTTAAGAAGCTGGTGTAATTACCATACCACTGCCTAACAAAGGAAAATATTTTCTTGTATAAACGAGCAAACAAGCTTAATTCGCAAGTATAAAAGGCCTTTTACCTACCTACTGAGACTTATCAAGCGCATAAGCCCTCTTCTTGCTGAAGGTTGGCAATCGACCTATAATTATTAGTTTTGCATATTACTTAGATTAGGATAACACTGCACTGCTGCAATTGCAGAAATCAAACCACAAGAACTAAGAAGATGATTGCCTACGTAGAAGGAGAAATAAAGGAATTGGACCCCACTTTTGTGGTGCTGGAAGCAGGTGGTTTGGGCTACCAAATCAAAATCTCGCTCAACACTTTTTCGGCACTAAAGTCGTTGAAAAAAGCATTGGTTCACACGCACTTGCACATAAAAGAAGACGCCCACACCCTTTTTGGTTTTGCCGACAAATTAGAGAAAAAGCTTTTTCTCGATTTGATTTCGGTAAATGGTATAGGGCCAGGTACAGCCCTCATCTTGCTTTCTTCGCTCAATCCTGCCGAACTTCAAAAAGCCATTGCGCAAGAAGATGTGAGAGCCATTCAAAGTGTGAAAGGAATAGGAGCCAAAACCGCACAATTGGTGGTTTTGCAATTGAAAGACAAAGTGCTGAAAGAGAACCCAAGTTTGCCACAACTTAGTTTGGGCAAAACACAAGACAATAAATTGCGAGATGAGGCGTTACAAGCCTTGATTACATTGGGTTATACAAAACAAGTGGCGGAAAAAACGGTGGACAATATTCTAAAAACAGCCCAAGAGGAACTCTCCTTGGAGCAAGTAATCAAAAAGGTGTTGAGAGGAATTTGATGTATTTCGTATAGTATCCACCATTTGCCAAAAGCACAAAAAATAGTTTCTTTTCTGGGTGTTGCTGTCCTTTTGGTGGCCACTTGGCTTTCTTTTGCCGAAAAACACGATCAAAAAACCCATTTCAGGTTTCCACATCAAAATGCTCCCTCCGATTCTGCCAAAGCAAAAGAAAAGTACAAACCTTCGCGCCGCCCTACCTACAAGCCCAAAGACCGAGTAGGAGACCCTTTGACTAACAAGGGTTCTAGATCGCCCATGGAATTGAAAACTCCAGAAAACATCAAGACTAAAACCGAGCTAGACACCACCCAAGACACCTATCAAATTACCGAAAAAGCGGGGGAATTGGATTATCGTCCACCCACGGAATTGAAATTTAAAGACTATGCAGACTGGCGAAACAAGCAGATGTCGAAAAGCTATTGGCGCGACAAATCGGAGTCGAATACGGGCGGTGTAAATACGGCCATTAGTGCCAAGCCCAAAGGCTTGAATCCCAGAATACAAATGCCACCGGTTTTTGACCGCATTTTTGGTGGAAACTACATCGACATAAAACCCAACGGTATGGTGCTGCTCGATTTTGGCGGCCAATTTCAACGCACCAGCAACCCTGCCATTCCCATTCGGCAGCAAAAAACGGGCGGTTTCCGTTTCGACCAGCAAATAAATTTCAACATGGTAGGCAATGTAGGCGAAAGACTGACCATACGCGCCAACTGGGACACCAAAGCCACCTTCGATTTCGACAACAATATCAAAATAGAATACAAAGCCTTAGAGCAAGACATCATTAAAAGAATTGAATTGGGAAACATCAGTTTTGCCACCAATAGCACCCTAATACCAGGTGCACAAAACCTTTTTGGTATCAAAGCCCAAATGCAATTCGGAAGACTTTCGGTAACGGCAGTGGGCTCGCAACAACGCAGCAAAACACAAGAAATCGTGATTCCAGGAGGCTCTTCAGGGCCAGGAAGAGACTATGAGATAGCGGCAAACAAGTATGACGAAAACCGCCATTTCTGGTTGGCTCAATTTTTCAGGAACAATTACGACAAATGGATGTCTTCGTCGCCTTTTATCACCTCGGGAATACAAATAAACAGGGTGGAAGTGTATGTAACCAACCGAAACAACACGACCGAAAACCTACGCAACATGTCTTGTTTTTTAGATTTAGGCGAAGCTAGGCCTCACAATCCCAATGTACAGTCCACTTATCAACCAACCGTTGCAGGCCCAAGTGGTACTTTGCTTCCAAGAGATTCGGCTGCCGACAACAACAACAACGACCTTTTCAAAAGACTTGTCGACAATCCTAGTTCTCGTGTGGGCGATACCACCATTACAGGAAGCAGTTTGGGTTTGAGCCTTCGCACTAGCAACGATTTTGAAATTATAAGAAGTGCCCGAAAATTGGAAGAAGGACGTGATTTTCGGATAAACAAACAGTTGGGCTACATAAGTTTGAACACCCAATTGCGAAACGACGATGTACTGG
>JBIKRJ010000208.1:0-4210 GCA_044349205.1 Cytophagales bacterium
AATGACTAAAAAATCTCTCCCTGTTTCGTCATTTATTTTGTAATCGAATTGGTGCAAATAACCAATTTGTAGGGTTGTGTTTTTCGCAGGTTTGTAATTTAAAGTGAATTGTAACCTGTTTCTTTCAAAATAAGGCTCGTTGTCTGTAAAAAACAATTCATTGCTTACGCCAAACTGAAAGGGTTTGAATTCGTTTTTTTCTTTGCCAAAAGGAATAGAAACTCCTATTCTATACCTAAAACGGTTTCTGTAACCAGTATTGGTATATCTAAATTCAGCTCGATATCGTTGTTCAATTTTCAACTTACCAATTGGTTGAAAAAAGACAATTTGAGGCCATAATCTTAATTCATTGTTGTTTTTTGGAAGCATAAAATTGCCACCTTCCTTAAAAGTTTGATAACTGCCTAGTCCAAATGTGAGCTTTACATTTTTATGAATTTTAGAGTTTACCCCACCCTTGTATTCGTAATAGTGAAAGTTGTCATAAAATTTTAACGAACGTAATTGTGTTTCGCCAAAGAAGCTCCATTTTTCATTGGCTTCATATTTTACATGTAGGATGTTCCAACTGCCAAGGTCGAAATTTTGGGCAAAACCTGTCTGAAAGGAAATTAACAAAGTCGATAAAACAAGTCGAAAGTTCAGCTTCACAACAGCCCAATTACTTTTTCAGCGAAATCGATTTTTGCAAAAACAGGGAGTTGGGAATGGTAATGATTTCTCCTTTTTCAGTGCGTATGTGTACAAAAAAATAAGTTAATTCGGTTACTTCTCCTTCAATAGGATAGTCTTTGTCCAATATCTGTATGGTATCACCCAATTTCAAAGGGTGATTGATAAATAAAATGACGCTAGAGGTTATGTTGGAAAGCAGCGACCACTGGGCAAAAAGAGCAATGCCTAAAACAGTTAGCACTGAACCTACAAAGGCAAATATTTGATTTTGACTAAATCCCCAAACACCGGCTAGAAATATGGCCGAAATAATTGTGGTGAGAATGTGCAATATTTTGATGATGATTTTTCTTCGGGCTCTTTGTAGTTGCACATCTTTTAAACGGCTATTAATGATATTCTTGATGGTGAAATAAGCCGTCACATAGATGAGCAAGATTATGGCACTTTCTAAAATTTGTATTTTGGGTATTTCCATTTTTAAAATTTGTTACCTGGTTTCAAAATCAAGTACGAAATTACGAAAAGGAGAGAAGTGGAATGAATAAAAAGGCATAGCTTTTTTAATTTTAGGTAATGCGGGGTGCTTGAAAAGGTTTTTGCAATAACCTTTACAACCCTACAAGAGCACAAACAATAGCACTGCAAAAAGAAAAGGAGCACTTAATGCGCCTACAAGGGTGAGCATGCAACCTCTGGTAGTGCGATTGTACACACGGTTGTAAGCAGCTTTTTTAGGGTCGGTTAGCCATCCCATTCCTCTTGGTGCTTTGAAGCCAAGATTGTGGCGTACCATCCGTTTTAGCGAGGTGCGAGCCGCAATTCGCTTTTTTATGGAAGGCACTCTGAAGCCAAATTTCATACAATTGTGTTTGTTTGATTTTATTTAACATACATAAGTTCCGAAACTATTGAAGCCACTTCAGAAGCTGCACATTAGGTTCGATATCTCCATAAGTAAATCCTGCGTGCAACACCGCTACCGAAGGTTAAATTCAACAGCGTTTTCATGGCTTGGCTTGCAGCCACCACGAAAACTTAGTTGTTAGTAGCTTGGCGATTTTAATATTTATTGGGTCATTGGTTCTATTAATTTTCATTGTTATTTTATCGTGTAACTCACATTGCGTCCGCTTCCTTGTTTTTCAATTAATCCTTTTTTGAGCAACTCTGACAAAATGCGTTTTACAGTTGGTGCAGGTATCGCCAACTTTTCGGCAATTTCTCCCGACTGGATGTTCGGACGGTTTTGAATAATAGAATAAATTGATTTCTCTTTGGGCGAAAGCTGTGTTTCCATTCCACTTTTTTGCAATTTAGTCAGCAGTTGGGATTGGATATTTGACAAACAATTCAAAAAAAACTGTATCCAAACGGTTACATCTTCGTTTGGGCGTTGTGCCTGACAACTTCTAAGCACCTGATAATATTCGTTTTTTCGGTTTTCTATTTCGTGTTCAAAACTCACGTATTGTATCCAGTTATATCCATTTTTTAGAAGCAAAAGCGTTGAAATCAAACGGCTTAACCTGCCGTTTCCGTCTTGAAATGGGTGAACGCTCAAAAAATCATAGACAAAAGAAGCTACTTTGATTAACGTGTGTACTTCCGTTTCGGAATTATACCAATTGAGCAAAGCCCTTATGGCATCTTCAGTGGCAAATCCCGCTTCGGTGGTTTGAAAAATGACTTGTCTTGTGCCGTCAGGAATTGAGGCTTCAACCGCATTACTATGCAACTTATAATTTCCTTTATGCCATTCGTCTTTGGCACTGTATTTCATCAAACTATTATGTAAACTTTTGATATGGCTTTCGGTAACGCTAATGTTTTCATAAGATTCCGAAATCAAGTCCAGTACTTCAAAATAACCGACTACTTCCTGCGAATCTCTGTCAGTAAGGTTGGTAATATCAATTTTTTGAAGCAACACATCAACTTCTTCATCGCTCATTCTGTTGCCTTCAATACGGTTTGAAGCCCCTACGCTTCGCACGGTAGCAATGCTTTTCAACTCTTTGAGGGTTTGTCCTTCTCTGCGTTCAATAGCAGTCCAATTTGCATCAAAACGGTCTATTTCACTGATTAATTTAATCAGCTTCCAATCAATTTTCAGTTTTAAATTATATACTTCATTGTCCATTTTGATACGATTTGATACGCAAAGATACGATTAAGATTTGAAACCGTAAATAATAAATGATACGTTTTGATACGTTTAGATTTGATTATGATACGAAAAATGTCATTGTTTTCAGTTGTGCGGATGTCGTGTTGTTGATTCTGCGTACGCCTTGCTCCAACGTTTTGCGGGTTGGCGTAGTGGCGTGATTTTTAGCACAAATGTTCAATCGAAGAACTACACTTGAACCTACCACAAAACTGTCTGCGGAGCACTGAACCGCCAATTTCTTGTTGGTGCTGTTAGCGGTGTTGGATTCAAATCCTTATTTATCTGTAGGTCAAGATGCGCTATGCTAACATCTTGACCAGCAACCGAACATGCTTAACAGCTCGAACATACCACAAAAGTTGATGCGAGTGTGTTTGTTTGATTTTATTTAACATACATAAGTTCCGAAACTATTGAAGCCACTTCAGAACCTACACATAAGGTTCGATATCTCCATAAGTAAATCCTGCGTGCAACACCGCTACCAAAGGTTCCATTCAACAGAGGCTTCATTGTTGGCTTTGCAAACCCAACGAAGCCTTAGTTGTTAGCGGTAGTGGTTCGCTTTGGTTCAAGGTCTGATATGACATTTTGTGTTGTCTTGATTGTCTTGTAGGCTATTCTAATATTATTCAGGTTGATTTTTGAGTTTGCTGAACGGTTTAAGATTGCAATAAAGGTTTTATTGATAAAAGTTTTATTATGAAGGTGCTTTAAAAATAGGTTTATCTTTCAATAAATTCTTTCTCCTTCATTATTGGTACATATAAGATAATGTTAATACCAATCATAATGAACAATACTCCAAATCCTTCCAATGTGGAGTTATAAAGATTCATTGATACGACAGTTCCTATTCCTACGCATAATCCAAGTATTAAGCGTACAAATAGAATTTTATAGACAACTTTTTGTCTTAAATTGAAAAGCCAATTGCAAAAGATTATTTCTGAAAACATATAGAATAATAAAAGAAATGCAGTGAATGATATTAGTTTATCAAATGTATTACAAAACAATAATATTGAGACACCATATACAATCATGGTCAATGCATGCATTTCGTGGTATGCAAATTGAACCTGTTTCCTTTGGCGAGATAGAGCAGCAATAAAAGCGAGTATTGCACCAAAAGTCAAACCGATGCCTAACGATAATTTAATCACATTGAAGGAAGTATTTTTAGAAAATAACATAAAAATACCTTCCATAATTATGACGGCACCGTAAAGATAAATAGGAATAAGTTTTTTCATATGAGCTATACTGTTTTTTAATCAAGCAACTAACAAAGTCGTTTGCGCTTTTTTTAAGCTAAATCAAAACTTAACACAAAGGTAAAGTCTATTTTTGATTGAA
>JBIKRJ010000035.1:0-15762 GCA_044349205.1 Cytophagales bacterium
TTGGGTATTAAAATGGAATGGGTCACCGAAATAACCCACGTACAAGACAAGCATTATTTTGTGGACGAACAAAGATTTGGGCCATACGCTTTGTGGCATCACAAACACTTTTTGCAACCCATTGAAAATGGTGTACTTATGACCGACATCATTCACTACAAAATACCTTTTGGGTTTCTAGGCGACATTGCCCAAGGATTACTCGTAAAACCCCAGCTCGAAAAAATATTTGCCTATCGTTTCAAAAAGCTGGAAGACATGTATGGCAAGTTTGAAGAATGACATGTAATTTATTTTATGCAAAAGAGAGGCTCTATTGCATAAGTTCAATGTATTGGCAAAATTCGTGGTTCCCTATTTGATTTTCAGTCTTTCTGTGCATATTTGACTTGTAATATAGTGAGATGCGGCCTTCAGATTTTCAGAACATCATTTTTGATTTGGGTGGTGTCATTATCAACATCGCCCCTGAAAGAACTTGGCAGTCGATTGCCCAACTTACTGGCAAAACGGTTTTGGAAGCCAAAATTGCCTATGGCGACTTGGCCATTTTTGCTCTTTTGGAAGAAGGAAAAATTTCGGGCGATGATTTCTTGCACACCTTTTCCCAACATACTGGCTTATCTACCTCCCAACTTTTGAATTGTTGGAATGCGTTGCTTTTGGATATCCCCCAAGAGCGAATCGAACTGCTGCTGTCGTTGAAACAAAAACACCGTACTTTTTTGCTAAGTAACACCAACTCGCTGCACGCAGAAGCTATTCAATCCTATTTGGTTCAACATTATTCGCTCAGGTTAGAAGATCTTTTCGAGCAGGTTTTTCTTTCCAATGAAATTCAACTGCGAAAGCCCAATCGCGAGATTTATGCCCACTTGCTGTCATGTACCAATATCAACCCAAAAGAATCGGTCTTTATCGACGACATTAAAGAAAATGCCCTAGCTGCCAATAGGGTCGGCATTACAGGCTTACACCTCGACTTAAGTGAAAAAAGTTTGTTGGATATATTTTAATAAAAAATGAAAAACCTATCTGTCGCTTCTAAAGCACAATCTATTTTAAAAAACCCCTTCTTATGGGGAGTTGTGGTTTTGCACCTTGTGTATTTTTTGCTTGTGGTAGTTGGCGTTGGCAACTGGTTCACCCCCGATTCGATGGAGTATATTTACATTGCCACAAATGTTAAATACCGAAACTTGGTTTATAGTGGAGCCTTGGTACCACCGCTTCTGCCAGAATTTTTTTCCTTAAGACCGCCTCTTTACGGAATCATCATTTTGGCTATCTACACTTTTACTCATTCTTTTTTGGCCGTGCTGTTTGTGCAAAACTTAATTAGCATTGGCATATGGTGGTATTTAGGCAAATTATTGGAATCGCTTGGGTGTAACCCGCGCATTACTAATCCAGCCCTGTTCATTGCCTTGTTGTTTTTCCCCTGCCAATTTGTGCTCGCCAACCAAATTATGGCCGATGTATGGATGGAACTCTTTTTCTTTGGCGCATTTTATCAGTTTGTGCGTTTTGTGCAAACCAACGAAACGAAAAGAATCTTTTTTTTAAATCTTTTTCTTGCACTTGGCTTGTTGTGCAAACCCACCTTGCTGTTTTTTTGGGTACCAACAATACTTTTTTCGTTGTATCTTTTTGTGAAGATGAAGCAAAAAAGAGTGTTGGTTTACGCTCTTATTGTTCCGATAGTTGCTTTTGGATGGAGCTGGCGGAACAAAGTACATACTGGTTATTTTCACTATTCTTCTATCACCAATCAAGCTATGATAGAAGCCAATGTGCAGGGCATTTACACCACTATTTTGGGTATAGAAGGTGGACAAATGATGCATGATTCCATGAAGGCAGAAGCAAGTCAATATACCGACCTGAAAGAAAAAACAGAATTTATAAATAGAAAAGGAAAAGAGGTCATAGCCAAAAACTTCCCGCTATACCTTAAACTTTTTGCTCGTGGCAATATTAATATGTTTCTCACCGCAGGTCGATTCGAAATGAACATGTTTTTTAATTACAGACCCAACACCAAGATCGGACTTGTGGAAGGCATGACACAAAAGGGATGGAATGCTTTAGAGATTTACACCTCGCAAATACCGTTGGGCCTTTACGTCTTACTTGGCTTTATTTTTTTGATGAACCTCTTCCTCTTGGTAAGCACCATCAGTTTTCTTACCGATAAAAATCAAAACGCCTACTATCGCCTTTTTATCTTGGTTTCGTTGGTGTATTTGTGCGCGGCCACTGGCCTTTTTAGTTTTGCCCGTTTCAAGCTAATGGTTTACCCGCTTATGATGTTTACACTTCCATTTTTTATAGAGAAAATATTGAGATGGTCTGAACAAAAAAGAGTACGTTTGAAAAGCTAAATAAATTATAATCAAACACTTCCTTGCTTTTTATTGCAGTGTGAAATGTATAGAGCAAAATTTTTTCCATCGTTTTAAACCCTTTTTCTCATGCCTCTTTCTTTCACAAAAAGCATCTGTATTTTCATTTTCACCATTTACCTTTCGGCTATTTCCCAAGCCCAAGTAGGCCCATTATTGAAAACAAAATGGGATCAAGGCTGTGGCTATAATGCCTTGTTGCCTGCAAGCACCAACAATACCTATTGCAACAAAACGGTAGTAGGGTGTTCGGGAGTGGCTTTGTCTCAAATTGCCAAATACTGGCAACACCCCAACAAAGGAATGGGCACCATTTCCTATTTGAATGACGTGACAAACAAACAAATAACTGTGAACCTTGACACTGTCTACTTCAACTGGACGAAAATAGGCGATTCTATTGGTCAGGTGGGAAAAAGCGATTTCGCCCTTCAACATTTAATGAAGAATTGTGCCTATGTGACGCGAAGTAGATTTGGGCCAGAAAGTACAGCGGGAAATTTTACTTCCGATACTATCGCAACCTATCTAGGTTATTCCATCATGGCCAAAGCCATGTATCCTTTTCCTAGAAATTTTGATTCTGTTTCAGCCATCATAAAAAAGGAAATTGACAATGGGCGACCAGTTTTATTGGAAATCAATTCTACTTCGGGCAACTTCCCTCACGGCTTGGTGATTGACGGTTACAAAGCCACAAATCCTGTAGAGTTTCACTTAAACTGGGGATGGGGCGGAAGAGACAATGGCTATTTTGCCCTTTCCACCATTTACAGCAAGAGTTTGAGTACTGATTTTTACCCTATGAGATTGGTTTACAACATCAAACCTAGGATAGAAAAAAGCATCGAAACAAAAACAGACACCATGTTTTTCAATAGTTTCGACAATTATCAAATAGAGGCGCAATATCTGTCGTTTACTTCCTATGAAAACTGGCAATTGACCTTAGATAATAGTTGGTTAAACTTGTATAAAAGTAACGCTTCGGGTGTGGGTGGCAACAAAATAAAAGACCTTTTATTGTATCCAAACCCTAATCTTAGTTCCAAACGCATAGGCAGCGTTACACTGAGCAATGGAAATTATACTAAAAAAGTGGTGGTGGTACAAAAAGGCAATGGCGTGGCAGGATTTGAAGACGCAGGTTTACAATCTCAAAATATGATGCAGCTTTATCCCAATCCGACCAAAGATGTATTGAATGTACGGTGCATGTTGGTTGGAAACAATCACAGTGAATACCGCATTTACAATTCAGAAGGCCTTAACGTGATGAACGCCCCAAATGAGGGTTTTGAAACCAGCATCTCCCTTAAAGGACTGGAACATGGTATCTATTTTTTGAAAGGCATAGGCAAAGGTCAAAGGTTTGTGATTGAATAAGTTTACAACTCAGTCGTTTCAAACTAATTTTTTTCAATTGGTCTCGCAATTTTACATTTCGTAAATTGCCAATTGTTTTTGGGAAATAGCCCAAAATCATTCTAAGAGTACATGTTAAAAGACGAACTCCAGTCCCTTGCCCAACATTTGGAAGGTGAATTTTTCACCGACCAAACCATCCGCACGCTTTACGCCACCGATGCTTCGGCCTATAAAGAAATGCCGTTGGCCGTGGCTATTCCAAAATCGGAAGAAGATTTAAAGAAAATTATCCGTTTTGCAAGGCAACACAAGGTTTCTGTCATTCCGCGCACAGCAGGCACATCGCTAGGCGGTCAAGTCGTAGGCAATGGCATCATTGTGGATGTTTCCAAGCACTGGCGCAATATTTTGGAGCTAAACGTGGCCGAAAAATGGGTGCGCGTGCAGCCAGGTGTGAATTTGGACGAACTGAACAAGTTTTTGAAACCATATAAATTGTTCTTTGGTCCTGAAACCTCTACCAGCAACCGCTGCATGATAGGCGGCATGGTGGGCAACAATTCATGCGGTTCGCACTCGGTCATTTATGGCACTACACGCGACCACGTCATATCGCTAAAAACGATTTTGTCGGACGGCAACGAGGCCGAGTTCAAAGCCGTTTCTAAAGAGGAGTTTTCGGAAAAATGCAAGCAACACAACTTGGAAGGCAAACTATATCGCCATGTGTACGATATACTCTCAAAGCCCGAAAACCAAGAGGAAATAAGAAAAGAATTTCCAAAACCCACCGTGCGTCGTCGCAATACGGGCTACGCGCTCGACGAACTGTTGGAAACTGAAATCTTTACCGACCAACCACTTTTTCCCGTTACCTATGCCGACCGTAGCGGAAAGCGCCTTTTCAACATGAGCAAACTGCTGTGTGGTTCGGAAGGTACTTTGGCTTTTACTACTGAAATAAAACTAAACTTGGTCGATGCGCCAAAACCAGTGACTGCCGTCATTGCCGTGCATCTAAATTCTATTTACGAAGCCTGCAAAGCCAACCTCATCGCCCTAAAATACAAGCCAGGCGCAGTGGAACTGATGGACGACATAGTCCTGCAGTGTGCCAAAAAGAACATCGAACAACAAAAAAACCTGTTTTTTGTTCAAGGAGACCCCGTAGCCTTGCTCTGTGTGGAATTTGCCAGAGAAAGCAAAGAAGAAATTGACCAACTGGCCAAAGAGATGGAAGCCGAAATGCGTGCCAACGGCTATGGTTACCATTTTCCCATACTGTTTAACGAACAAGTTAAGGCTGTTTGGGATTTGCGCAAGGCAGGCCTCGGACTACTGGCCAACATTCCTGGCGATATGAAAGCCGTACCCTGTATAGAAGATACGGCTGTGGACGTGCATGACCAACCCGAATATGTGCTCGAATTTGAGCAAATCATGAAAAAATATGGGATGGACTGCGTGTACTATGCCCACATAGGCGATGGCGAATTGCATTTGCGTCCGGTACTGGACTTGAAAACGGCCGAGGGGCAACAGATGTTTTTCGACATTACCAACGACGTGGCGACCTTGGTAAAAAAATACCGTGGCTCGCTTAGTGGCGAACATGGAGACGGACGAGTACGCGGCGAATTTATCCCTAAAATGATTGGGGCAAAAAATTACGACCTACTTTGCGAACTGAAAGCCACTTGGGACCCCGACAATATCCTGAACCCAGGAAAAATTGTACATACTCCCAAAATGAATGAGTACCTGCGCTACAAACGCAACCAAGCCACCATTCAACCCGATACAGTATTCCGATTCGACGAATCGCAAGGAATATTACGCTTGGCAGAAAAGTGTAACGGTTCGGGCGACTGCCGCAAGTCGCACGTCATAGGCGGCACCATGTGCCCCAGCTATCAGGCCACCCACGACGAAAAAGACACCACAAGGGCAAGGGCCAATATTTTGAGGGAGTTTTTGACCAATTCGGACAAACTGAACAAGTTTGACCACGAAGAAATAAAACAAGTCATGGATTTGTGCCTGAGTTGCAAAGGCTGCAAATCGGAGTGCCCCTCTAATGTGGACGTAGCCAAACTGAAGGCCGAATTTCTGCAACACTATTACGACGCCAACGGCGTGCCACTTCGTGCTTGGGCCATAGGCAACATCAGTAAACTGAACGCTATTGGGTCCCTCACGCCTTCCATTACCAATTTCTTCATGAACAATCCGCTCACAGGTGGTTTACTGAAGAAAATGCTTGGTGTAGCACCCAAACGAAGCTTGCCAAACATTTACAAGACGACTTTCAGAAGCTGGTTTGAAAAGAATCGCTCAGAGTTCAAAGTTCAAAGTTCAAAGTTTGGACAAGCCGAACTCACAACACACAACTCACAACCCGCAACTCTGAACCCTGAACACGGAACTCGGAACTCGGAACCGTCAACCGTCAACCGTCAACCGTCAACTGTCAACATCTTCTGCGACGAATTCACCAATTTCAACGACGTAGAAATTGGCATCACAATGGTGAAACTGCTCGTGCGGCTTGGCTACCAAGTGCAAATGCCAAAACATGCGGAAAGTGGGCGTGCCTATTTGTCGAAAGGATTGGTGCGCGATGCGCAAAAATTGGCACAAAAAAATGTGAAATTGCTAAAAGATACCATCTCGGACAATGCGCCACTTGTAGGGCTTGAACCTTCGGGCATTTTAAGTTTTCGCGACGAATACCTGAGTTTGGTTAGCCCCGACCTATTGCCCCAAGCGGAAAAATTGGCTAAAAATTGTTTCACTATCGACGAGTTTTTGGCCAAAGAAATGTTCAAAGGCCACATCACTTCCGATCAGTTTACCGACGCATCGAAGAAAATAAAACTACACGGCCACTGCCACCAAAAAGCATTGTCGGGAATTGGCCACAGCCAAAAAATACTCACTTTGCCGAAAAATTATTCATTGGACACCATACCCTCGGGTTGCTGCGGCATGGCGGGTTCTTTCGGCTACGAAGCCGAACACTACGACATTTCGATGAAAGTAGGCGAATTGGTGCTTTTCCCAGCCGTAAGACAAGCCCCTGATTGCGAGGTAGCTGCGCCTGGCACTAGCTGCCGACATCAAATCAAAGACGGAACCGGGCGTACTGCCAAACATCCTATCGAAATTTTGTACGAAGCCTTGAGGTGAGTTTCTAGTTCAGAGTTTAGAGTTTCTAGTTCGGAGTTCAGAGTTGTATAGAATAGATTTTTATCTCTACATTTATATATAATTTTTAATGCTGAAGTAGGGCAAAAGCACCTGCTGGCCAAACCTTTTTAGTGATGAAACGCAACTACTCTGTAGATGTGCTAAGGTTGATTGGAGCCTTTGCCGTCATCGTCATACACATTGGTTTTACGCGTGCCCCTTGGGAGGCTCAAATCAGGCTATTGGCGCGCTTTGCCGTCCCCTTTTTCTTCATGGTAAGCGGTTATTTCTTCGAAAAAAAATGGAAAACCGACGGCAACAACGCCTTTACTTCTACCATCTTGAACTTACTCTCTATTTACTTGGTGGCCAATCTTTTGTATTTGCCTGTGAACCTAGGCACGGCAATCATGAATGGGAAAGAAATCACATTGAACCTCTCCAATCTCTTGCTCGGCACGTGGATGCATCTGTGGTTTATGGGCGCCATGATAGTGGGTTATCTATTTTTATGGGTCATTTTCACACATCGCCTTCAAAAGCTACTCCCCTATTTCTCCATTGTATTTTTTGCCCTTATGCTTTTGTCTGAAGCCTATTCTTTTTTGGGTTTTCGCTACAATATGGAACTTGCTAGGACTTTTCTTTCCATTCCCTTGCTGTATTTAGGCATGCAACTGTCTAAATACGAAGTAGAAAAAAGGGGCAACTTGATTTTCTTCTTTTTGCTTGCCGTGCTTGGATTGGCCATTCACATGGGCGAAACCTTGTGGCTCTATTTTTATCATAAAGTACCTATTGGTAAACTACAATTTTACATCAGCACGACCTTCATGGCAACGAGCTTCTTATGCCTTTCTTTGAAATTGGAAATGCCAAAACCCAACTGGATGTCGGAATGGGGGAGAAAATATTCATTGTTGATTTACCTTTACCACCCATTGGTACTGATGTGGTCGCCGCAATATTATGCCATGATTCCGAAAAACATGGTATTTCTGAAATGGATGGGACCCATTTGGGCATTTGCATTGATTTTGATTCCCATTTTGCTGATTGAAAGATATTGGCCACGGGTGTATGACTTGATAAACGGCAAACTTTCTTGAAATTGTAAAGTTCTCAGTTCATAGTTCGTAGTTTGCTCACGCAACCTGCCGAAATATGGTCGCTTAGCTTGTCGAAGCGTTTTCTGAGTTTTTTGCCTTGACAGGTGTTATCCTTCTATCGCCATCGTTTGCAACGAGGGCGAGTGAGCACCGCGTTTAGAACGCTTTCCACAACTTTTAAAATAATTCAGCTTGTCGAAGCACCCTTCGAAAAGCTCAGGGTGCAGGTTTACAGTGTATAATAGCTGTTACAAACAGCGCTTTCTACCTGCCCTGAATATTGGTGAGTTATTTTTAAATAATGGCTAGATTTAGATATAGCCAATTACTTTCGCTTTCATTACCGCTAATCTCAAACTTGAGCGATGTGGGGGCTTGTGGGAAATCCTTTGCATAAAGCTAAAATTCAGAATACGCCTAATAAAGAAAAGGAAAAAGCGATTGCTTGCACCTGTTAAAGGGGTGCAGTTGAAAAATCCTCACAATGCAGAAAAATTGTTAATTAAAATGATCGAACAGCACGAACTGAAGTGGTGAAGTCTGCAGGCCAAGACCTTACTCCACGGCTTTGATAACCATCTAATGTTCCTGCTTTGAAAAATTGATACCAAGCCCTATCCGAATTATCCCAGCTTGAAGTCCAATAACAGTCCGCGACAAAACCTCCAATTATACTTCTATTATTGTAAAGAATAGATAACTCATCCTTACTTGGCAAATACCAGTCGGCATACCCACCCAAGTCTAAATCATAACATAATTTAGCAGCTGGTGCAGAAGTACATTCTTGCAGTATGTGAATAGTATTTTGATTACCAGTGCCTATTTCAAAACCAGGCAATCCCATATCACCACCCATTATATTCGTTATTTCACAACCCCACAATACAGCAGTGCCCCCTTGATCACTTGGTGCTGCAATTAAACCATGAGTTTCACCTTCAATATAACCAGGGGTACCTTCATTAAAAATGCAAGCAATAATACCTCCTTGATAAATTTGACCGACCTCTAAACCATTAAAGGGTATTACAGAAAGGTCATATTTGGTTTCTGAAACTTGCTCTATTTCATCCGTATATTTCACTATCAAATATCCGCTTTTAGAAGTATTGTCGGAAGTAGAAATAGTAACATTAAAATTACTAGCAACCCCTTTTTTTTCACCTATGTTGATGTCTGGATTTGAGGAGGTAATGCTTAGGTTATTAAGGTTATTAATAAATTTATCTACTGTTTTCACATTGGTAAAATTTATGACTCCTATATCGAAAATATTATTCGAAAAACCATTCCAAATACCTCTCATTACTATAAAAGCTTTTACTAATTCTGCTAGATCAGTAAAAGAACTGTTCTTGTCATCTTCCTGAAAGTTTCTATAAGTTATTTTATAGTTTTCAAAAGTAAGTTTGGTGTTATTTTTAATTTCGATAGTATTAGTATTTAGCCTGTGACTAATACTTTGCTTGAAATTGTCAATAACAACTCCATAAGCAGCAACAGGTGCCCAATAACACCAATTCTTCAACTCAACAAACATTCCTTTTGCCTTCTGAATATAAGAGCTCCCTTCGCCATTTAAAATTGCTTTAGTCAAATCGATTAAACTTTCACCAATATCTCCTACCCCCATAAGGGCGGTTAATATGGTAGCCTGTCCTACTTTTCTGTATTTTCCCTGATTCAATAAAATTCCTATTCCTTCCATACATTTTTTGTATTTATCAATAGTAGAAAAAGCGGCTGCGCTAAGTCTCTGATTGGGGGAAGTCAACAAGTTTTTGTCAATGCCGGCTAAATTATTTTCAAATTCTTGTATAGTGCGTCTGTTAGCATAAAAATAGTTGGACAAGAGTTCTGCCTCATTTTCGGTGATTATGTCAACCTTTGGAATAGCTAGTTCTAATTTAGTGATTGAAAGCAATAAAGAATCTTTAGTTACCTGATCGGTTTCTTTATTAACAAGAGTTTTTAAATCTGCTATTATCGTATTTATATAGTTCTTAAGATATACCATGCCATCCTCAGGATTGGTTTGTGTGTTAATAGAAACCGACGTTTTTGCATTAACATCATCACCTTCTATTCTCAATTCTTGATTACCTGGCGAAATGGTTCCCGGCACAATTATATAACATTGTTCAGAGTTACCTTGAATCACCACTACTTTAGTGTTTCCTAAATAACAATTGAGGTTAGAAGATGGGAGTAAAAACCCAACCGCCTTTACAGTAATCATTTCATAAGAAGAATAAGACGAGTAATCTGTTTTAATATTTGTGTTATTCGCTATAACTTCTTTTGAAGGCTGAGGATTTTCTAAGTCTCCACCCTTTTTTTTGCAAGAATTGATTAAAACAAATGAAATTAGAAAAAACGTAACAAGTAATCTGTTTTTAAATATCATGCTAAGGGTTTAGGAATTTAAACAAAGTAAGGTATTTAATTGTACACTAACTAACCTTTACGTGTTGTGCGATTGGAATTAGGGATAATATATTGGGGTAAAAAGTTGTGCATAATACTGAATTTCATTTATTAAGGAATAATTACTACCACATAACTTCTCCTTTTATGCACAACCTAAAATCTAATTTCGACAAGTTTCTCAGCATTACCAAATCCAGCTTCAAGAACGTGGCCACTGCCGATGGCAACTTCTCCTTTTACCCAAGGAAGCCAAAATTGTCTGATTGTGAGATTATTGCCTTGTCTTTGTCTGCCGAGGCCATCGGGGTCGACTCCGAAAGTTACCTTTTCGGCAAGCTCAACGCAGACCATTTGTCCGATTTCCCTTCTTTGCCGCAAAGGTGCAACTACAACCGCAGGAGGAGAAAGCTCTCTCCCTATATCTCCCAGTTGGCACACAACCTTTCGGGCAGGATGAACGAGCACGAGGAGATCTTCATCGTCGATTCGATCCCAGTTCCCGTTGCTCCCGCAGTCGCTCGGCTCCTGCCGAGTGACAGTTATCTTTAAGGCATCTTGCCGTTTTTAAAGTAAATCTAGCACTTTTATTGGGCTATATGGACTTGCGCTACTCAAAATCCACTCATGGGGTTCCGCTACAAAACCGGCTCTAACTGGGTTTTGATGTATATAATTTACTTTTTGCTTTATTACCTCTGCTGACCATAATGGTGTTGGATGACTATCTTTTTGCCAAAATGTAAAGTCTTTATTTTGTTTGGTACCTTTGCCATGATACCTAAATATCATTTCTAACATCTTTGTACACCCAATATCTAACTCTGAATACACCGCTAAAATCACAACAGAATTCTTCCGCAACTCATTGGTAATGTGGGAGAAAGGAGACTTGGAGATTAAACGTAAAATTCAAAAAATAGCCTACCCAGACGGAATAGTTTTTAACAAGGAAAATAACAAATATCTAACTTTTGGAAAGAACTCATTACTCCACCTAATCAACATTATATCAAGCAGTTACACAAAGAAAAAAGCGGACTATTCAGAACAAATCTTGAACAAATCCGCTTCAGTACCCAGGGCCGGAGTCGAACCGGCATGTCCTTGCGAACACAGGTGTTTGAGACCAGCGCGTCTACCAATTCCGCCACCTGGGCCTTTCTAAAAAGGACTGCAAAAGTAGCAAAGCCATGCGAATTAACAAGTAGCCACGAGCAAAATTTCCCTCTAAGGGACCAATTAAAAAATATGGCTTTGCCATTGGCCTTATTTATAGAGATAAACTACCTTATTTTACTCCCACTTTTTAAAGCATGCACCTCCGTACTTCCCGCACCCATATTTGGACCGAGCTTCGAGACATCTTGGAACTCAGTCTGCCCATTATAGTGGCCCAAGTAGGATACATGCTCATGGGTTTTTCAGACAATGTGATGGTAGGTAGCGTAGGGGCAACTGCTTTGGCCGCATGTGGCGTTTCCAACTCTATCTTTTTCATGTTTTTCATCATTGGCATAGGCGGTTTATCGGTATTGGCACCACTTATTTCCAAAGCCAAAGAAGAAAAGTTGGACGAGCACTGTGGTAAGTACCTGAAGGCTGGCATGCTTGTTTCGATTTTCTACAGCATCTTCATCATGGTCATATTGGGTTTGTTTGTCTATTTTTTCGACTTACTGGGGCAAATGCCCGATGTGGCGCGGCTATCGAAGCAATATTTGGCCATTCTCATCGTTTCGGTACCTCCCATGATGCTTTTCATTGCGGTCAAACAATTTACCGATGGGCTCGAGAACACCAAAATAGGCATGTACGTAAGTTTGATTGGACTCGTTGTAAATGTAGTGTTGTGTTATTTGCTCATTTATGGGCATTTTGGACTCCCTGCCCTTGGACTGAATGGTGCTGGCATTGCGACTACCGCTACACGTATCATTATGCTCATTTCCTTGTTTATATACGTTAAAAAATCTTCATCATTTCTGAAAGAAATGAAAGGATTTACCGTACCTATTGCACAATTAAAAAGCGACTGTTTGCAATTGTTGCGCAAAGGAATTCCTACGGGCATGCAAATGCTGGCCGAATGCAGCGCCTTTTCTATTGCCGCCATTATGGTAGGTTGGATAGGCACCGCCGAACTTGCAGCACACCAAATAGTGCTTTCGTGGGCTGGCCTTAGCTACATGATTTCGTCGGGCATTTCGATAGCCGTTTCGATACGGGTGGGCGCGGGACTGGGTGCCAAAAGCAAGGAACGCATTCTGCTGTCGGCCTATGTGGGGCTGGGCTTGGTGGTGGTGTACGAATGCCTGACTTTTGGCGGGTTTGTTCTTGGCAAAGAGTATTTGGCGGCACTATTCACCCACGATGCCGCTGTGATGCTAATAGCCCCTACTTTGATGGTGCTCATGGGGCTATTTCAACTGCCTGATGGCATACAAGTGGTGTGGCTTGGCGCTTTGCGTGGTTTGCTCGACGTGCAAGTGCCTACTTACATTGTGGTTTTTGCATATTTGGTAGTGTGCCTTCCCTTAGGCTATTTTCTAGGTTTCTATTGCGGGTACGGTGCCAGCGGAATATGGTTTGGACTGGTGATAGGGTTGTCTATTTCTGCCGCACTTAACACGTATCGTTTTTGGCGATATTCCAGAAAATTAGACTTTAAGGAGGAAATAAGCTGAACCTACGCCTTCTTCAAGGAAATAAGAAAACAAGTGCCCGCCGAAGGTGAAGTTTCAAAAGAAATAGCACCGCCCATTTGTTCAATCCCTTTCTTGGCTATGTAAAGCCCAATGCCTGAACCCGAAAATTTGGTACTGAAATGCGGGTCAAACACCTTGAAGGCCACCTCTTCGGGAATGCCCGTGCCGTTGTCGGAAACCGATAGCAACAATTGTTCCTCCTCGTCTTTTATAGCCATGACAATTTCGGGTGTTTTGTCGTTTGGCACTGCTTGAAAAGCATTCAACAGAAGGTTGGCCAAAATTCTTCCCAACATTCGGTCGTCGGCCACTGCACAGCATTCTGCCTCTGGCATTTCCAAACGAACAAATTTGCGCTTGTCTTGGGCATACACATCGATTACTTGGGCCACTACCCTTTTCAAATCCACCATTTGAAGATGGAAAGCCGGCATTTTGGCATAAATAGAAAAGGAAGAGGCGATGCCATCCAAAGTTTCTACCTGACCTATGAGGTTTTCAATGGTTTTGTCCATTTTGGAGGGCTCGCTTGGTGCACCATGTTGCAGCACCCTGCGCAAGTGCTGAAGCGAAAGTTTGATAGGCGTAAGTGGATTTTTTATTTCATGCGCCACCTGCTGAGCTACTTCTCGCCAAGCACTTTCTTTTTGGCTGATGGCCAAACTGCGCTTGTTCTGCTCTAACTTCTGAATCATTAGATTATATTCACGTATAAGCAGCCCCAACTCGTCTTTCGATTTCCATTGCAAAGGTCGGTTGCTAGTATCGAGTGTGGTTTTTTTAATGCGATTGGTAATGAGCTTGAGTGGGTACGTAATAAAATTACTTGCTGTAAACGAGAAAAAGAGAAAGACCATGAACGTGAGTGTCGCCACATTTACAATAATTTTTAGAGCATTGGTTATACGGGTCGAAAGCTCCCTGCCAGAAGCAAAAAAGGGAATACTGATGATGCCCAGCTCTTCGCCCGTTTCGCTGCTGCGCACTTGAATATACACGTGGTTGTAGTGTAGTTTCCCAATTTTTTCCTCTTGCAAAAATAACTTGTTTTTCTCTTGCCGAATGGCAAAATAGGCTCTCGGATCTACCAAAGGCGACATCAATCCAGCCTTAAACACAACAGGGCTACTACTAGCCAATAGGTGGCCGTTTTTGCGGTAAATGTTCACATCGGTGTTGTATAATCGTGCCGTTCGCAAAATATTTTCGTGTAGCTTATCGATGTTAGTACCCTGCGAATAAAATCTTTCCAAATCGTCGCTAAGGGTATAGGCTATATTGGTGGCATTGTCTTTGAAATGATTCTGCAATTCCTGATTATAGGTAGAAATAACGGCAGTAAGCACCCCACCACTCACCAAAAAAATGGGAATAAAAAAGGCCAATACCGAGTAAAACTGAATCTTGAAAGTAAGACTGTTGTAAAACCTATCGAAGTTAAAAAACAATAAATTACCGATAAAAAACAGCGAGACCATCATTTCCATCAACACAAAAAGAAAAGTGGCATTGGAAATGAACACCCATGAAGATTGTTTATCGGATTGTACAATAATCTTTCGTCCCTTACCCAAATCGGAAACCAAAAAATAAGACCCTTTCAACTCCAAATTGGTGTTATAATTCATACTATCGGCAAGCACAACC
The DNA here is from genome assembly GCA_044349205.1 of Cytophagales bacterium. Lineage (GTDB taxonomy): Bacteria > Bacteroidota > Bacteroidia > Cytophagales > UBA9547 > UBA9547. The sequence continues at coordinate 14,857 of JBIKRJ010000035.1, forward strand.
CTCACAATATCTGAACTAAAGTTGAAGTTTCCGTAGCTATTAGTCAAATTACCATCGCTGAAAACAGCATAGCTGTACAAATTTGCGTTTGTCTGAATGTCGGCTTTCTTATCGACCAATAAAACAGGCAATATGCTATTAGGAATGAACTTCTTAGGCTGAATATCTATCAACACCATACCTGTTTTCAAACCGTTTTTGAATATGGGCACAATGCCAAGGTAGTTTTTAAGAATTTGGTTTTGTTGGGTAATGTAGTACAACACTTCAGGATAGTTGGTCTTGTACAATCTGTAAGGAAAGCGGGCACGCATCTCGGCAAAACTTCGGTAATCGTCCTCATTCAACGATTGGCCATTTTCGTCGAATGCCATGACCGCTATGTCGTAACGATTCAAATAGTTACCCAAATAAAATCGGCGTACTTTTTCTTCCATGTCCTTGACCGAAAACATCGGATTGGAAAAAGCGTTGGCTATGTACAAATCAGCCTTAACCTGTTCAGAAATCTCATTCAACAAGCGCTCTCCCAACAAATTATTTTCAACCAATTGCTGGTTTATGTAATTGCGCTTCAGTTCCAAATCGCGTTTTGGGGAAAATGTAAGCAAAGCATATGCACAAAGAACTGTAGCCACAAGCGACCCGACCGTAAAAAAAACGAGCGCCGCATAATCGAATGAATGTTTGGTAGGTGGAAGTGTAAGCACCCATGAAAACCCAAAAAAAACAAGGTGCAGAAGCACAACAGCCAAGCCCAAATGTACATCAACCCAAAGCGCACCAAGCAGAAAAAGTCCCGAAGAAGGAAGATAATAGCGCACAATGGCCTGTGTCCAATTTTTGCCTAAAAGTTCGTAAGCCAAACGCGAAATGCCAATAAAAATACTGATAGACAATACTATG
>JBIKRJ010000036.1:0-15636 GCA_044349205.1 Cytophagales bacterium
CCAAAGATTTTACTCTGCCATGGTATAAGTATCCACTGCGGTCGAATACTATTTCTTTCACTCCTTTTTCTAGCGCTTTTTTGGCAATATTGATGCCTACAACTTTTGATTGCTCTACTTTGGTGGAACCTTTGGCTACCTTTTCTTTTTTAGAGGAAGTGCTTGCTAATGTGATTCCTTTAGTATCGTCAATCAATTGCGCATGAATGGAAGAATTGCTACGAAAGACTGATAACCTAGGTCTTTCAGATGTACCCTTCACTTTCTTCCTGATGCGTCTTTTAATTCTTGTTCTTCGGTCTTCCCTAGTGATTGCCATGATAAAACTATTTAGCTGATGTCTTACCTGCTTTTCTTCTTACTTGCTCACCTACAAACCTTACACCTTTTCCTTTGTATGGTTCAACTTTTCTTAGTGAACGTATTTTAGCAGCAATGTGTCCAATAAGTTGTTTGTCGATACTTTCTAAAGTTACTGTAGGATTCTTACCCTTTTCGGTAAGTGTACTAACAGTCACTTCTTTGGGTAACACAAAGAATATACCGTGTGAGTATCCCAATGCAAGCTCTAGAACATTACCGGTAGATGAAGCTTTAAAACCAACACCCACCAACTCTAAATCAACTTTGTATCCTTGACTAACACCAACTACCATATTATTGATAAGAGAGCGATATAAACCGTGCAAGGATCTGTCTACTTTATCTTCTGAAGGTCTTTCTAAAGTAACCTTTGCTCCTTCAACATTTAGCTTGAAACTAGGGTGTATTTTTTGGCTTAAAGAACCTTTAGGACCTTTTACCGACACCATGTTTTCACTATCTAAAGCGATTTCAACTTTAGAAGGAAGTTCAATTATTTTTTTGCCTATACGTGACATGAAAAATTTTTAATATACATAGCATAAAACTTCTCCACCTACATTCATTTGGCGTGCTTCTTTATCGCTAAGTACACCTTTTGACGTAGATAAAATGGCTATACCTAAGCCATTCAAAACACGAGGAAGCTCCTCGTTGTGAACATACTTACGCAAACCAGGTTTACTTACTCTTTCAAGATTCAAAATAGCAGGCTTTTTGGTAACTGAATCATATTTAAGAGCAATTTTGATTACTCCTTGAACAGCATTGTCTTCAAATTTGTAACTGAAGATATAACCCTTGTCGTAAAGTACTTTGGTAATCTCCTTTTTTAAGTTAGAAGCAGGGATTTCGACCACTCTATGACGAGCTTTCGAAGCGTTCCTAATTCTAGTTAAATAGTCTGCTATTGGATCTGTTAACATCTTGTAAATCTTTCAAATTTTCAAAAGGGCTGCAAAGATAGTGAGTTTAGTTTAAAAAACAAGCACTACCAGCTTGCTTTCGTTATTCCTGGAATTTTTCCAGTTGAAGCCATTTCACGGAAAACGTTACGACAAACGCCAAACTTTCTCATATAACCTTTTGGTCTTCCAGTCAATTTGCATCTGTTGTGCAACCTAACGGGAGAAGCATTCTTAGGAAGCTTATCCAAAGCAGCATAATCACCTTTGGCTTTTAACTCGGCTCTTTTAGTAGCGTACTTGGCTACCATTTTCTGCCTTTTCAATTCCCTAACTTTTACTGATTCTTTTGCCATAACTTATTTTTTTTGATTGGCGAAGGGCATTCCAAATGATTTCAATAACTCTAAACTTTCCTCGTCTGAATTGGCGGAAGTAACGATGGTAATGTCCATACCTGTTATCTTGTTTACCTTGTCGATACTTATTTCCGGAAAAATTATTTGTTCTTTGATGCCCAAAGTATAATTGCCTCTGCCATCGAAACCTTTTTCGCTTACGCCTTTGAAGTCGCGCACTCGAGGCAAGGCAACAGCCATCAACCTGTCAAGAAATTCGTACATCCTGTCGCCACGCAAAGTAACTTTGGCACCAATTGGCATATTTTCTCTTAACTTGAAGTTAGAAACCGCCTTTTTGGATTTGGTTGCGACAGCTTTTTGGCCAGTGATAGTGGTAAGTTCTTCTACACCCACATCAACCAATTTTTTGTCGGTAACCGCTATACCAATGCCTTTATTTATGCAGACCTTCGTGATTTTAGGCACTTGCATAATAGATTTATAGTTGAACTTCTCTTTTAAAGAAGGTACTATCTCTTTTAAGTATGTTTCTTTAAGCCTAGGAGTTGCCATAATTAGGATAAGAATGTATTTGTCTTCTTAGAAAATCTTTGAAGCTTACCGTTATTATTCAGCTTACGACCAATTCTAGTGGGTTGTCCATTTGAGGGATCTATGACCATCAAATTGCTGATGTGAATGGATGCTTCTTTTTTCTCAATGCTTCCGTTAGGATTTTGAGCAGTAGGTTTCAAGTGCTTGGTAACCATATTCACTCCTTCTACGATTGCTCTTTGTTTGTCTGGCATCATTAAAGTAATCTTTCCTTCTTTTCCTTTAGAATTTCCAGAAATCACTTTAACCAAATCACCTTTTTTAACGTGGAATTTCATCTTTGTAATGATTATAAAACTTCAGGAGCTAGCGATACTATTTTCATGAACTGCTTCTCGCGAAGTTCTCTGGCCACGGGGCCAAAAATACGAGTACCTCTAGGTTCATCATTGTTGTTTAAAAGAACAGCTGCATTGTCGTCGAAACGAATGTACGAACCATCTGGTCTTCTGATTTCTTTTTTAGTTCTAACAACCACTGCTTTTGAAACAGTGCCTTTTTTAACGTTTCCAGAGCTGATAGCCGATTTGATGGCTACAACAATTTTGTCACCTACTGAAGCATAACGCTTACCGGTACCTCCCAACACTCTGATGCAAAGTACTTCTTTAGCACCGCTATTATCTGCAACAGCTAGTCTTGATTCTTGTTGGATCATGATTATTTCGCTTTTTCGATGATTTCAACCAGTCTCCACCTTTTGTTTTTACTGAGTGGCCGGGTTTCACTTATTTTTACAGTATCACCTATGTTGCATTCGTTTTTCTCGTCATGCGCCATAAGTTTGGTTGTTTTTTTCATGAATTTTCCATACATGGAATCCATTACCTTTCTTTCGATAGAAACAGTGATGGATTTCTCCATCTTGTTGCTCACCACCTTACCAATTCTTTCTTTTCTTGCGTTCCTTTCCATTTTGAATAGGATATTTATTTTCTAGTATTGAGTTCAGTAAGCAATCTGGCAATGTCTTTTCTCAAAAACTTCATTCTCATGGGGTTTTCGATTGGAGAGATTGCATGAGCAAACTTCAACTTCGCCAATACTTCTTTGTCTTCTTTCACCTTTGCAACAATTTGATTATTGCTTAGGGATTTTATGTCTTTAATATCAGATTTCATGAGCCTTGCAATTCTCTTTTAACTACAAACTTGGTCTTTAGTGGAAGTTTCATCGCTGCCAAACGCAAAGATTCTTGCGCCACATCCAAATCAACTCCTGATGATTCGAAAAGGATAGTACCCGGTTTTACCACTGCCACCCAATATTCAGGTGCACCTTTACCTTTACCCATACGCACTTCGGCAGGTTTTTTGGTTATAGGCTTGTCAGGGAAAATACGAATCCACATTTGGCCTTCTCTTTTCATGGCACGAGAGATGGCAATACGAGCAGCTTCAATCTGACGGCTAGTTATCCAGCCAGCTTCTAATGCTTTTATCGCGTAACTTCCAAAAGAAATTTCAAAACCTCTAGTTGCGTTGCCGCGGTTTCTGCCTTTCTGTGCTTTTCTGTATAATGTCCTTTTGGGCTGTAACATGACCTAAATGCTAATTACTTTTTGGTTCTTTTCTTGAATGCACCTTCAGGTCTTCTTTTGCCTGCTGGTTGATTGCTTGAAGATTGTTGGCCAGAAGCACTAACTACTCCTACATTCGGCGATAGGTCGCGTTTGCCATACACTTCACCTTTGAATATCCAAACCTTTATACCAATTTTACCATAAACCGTTTGTGCTTCAGAAACTGCATAATCTATGTCGGCTCTGAGCGTGTGAAGCGGGATACGACCTTCCTTGTATTGTTCGGTACGCGCCATTTCGGCACCAGCCAAACGACCAGATAGCTTTACTTTGATACCCAAAGCACCAACTCTGATTGTACTAGCAATGGATTGTTTCATAGCCCTACGATAAGAAATCCTTCCTTCCAATTGTTGAGCAATGGACTCGCCTACCAATTTGGCATCAAGCTCTGGTCTTTTAATCTCGAAAATGTTGATTTGAACTTCCTTGTTGGTAAGTTTCTTTAACTCTTCTTTGATTTTATCAACCTCTCCACCACCTTTTCCAATTACAACTCCCGGACGAGCAGTATTGATGGTAAGAATTATCCTTTTTAATGTTCTTTCAATCACAATTTTAGCTATGCCTCCTTTTGGAATCCTAGCATAGATATACTTGCGTATTTTTTCGTCTTCGATGAGTTTGGCATCAAAAGTTTTTCCACCGTACCAGTTGGACTCCCATCCTCTGATAATGCCTAAACGAAAACTTACAGGATTGATCTTTTGTCCCATCCTAATTAATTTATAGAAGTATTAATGGTGTCAACTACTATGGTTACATGATTTGAACGCTTCCTGATTCGGTAAGCCCTACCTTGAGGAGCAGGCCTGAATCTTTTCAGAATTCTTCCACCATCCACATAAATAGTTTTCACATATAGGCTTGATTCGTCAAGACGTTCGCCATCATTTTTTTGTTGCCAATTGGAAACAGCGGAAATCAATAGTTTTTCAACTTTTTCAGCCCCAACTTTAGGTTCGTACTTCAAAAGACCTAGGGCAATGTTTACTTTTTTGCCTCTGATCATATCTGCTACCAACCTCATTTTACGAGGTGAAGTAGGTACATTTTTAAGTATTGCTTTGGCTTCCATCTTTCTTATTTTTTGCCAGTTTTGTCTTTCTTGGCAGCGTGACCTCTAAAGTTCCTGGTTGGAGAAAACTCACCAAGTTTGTGGCCAACCATGTTATCTGTTACAAAAACAGGAATAAACTTGTTTCCGTTATGCACAGCAAAAGTGTGTCCAATGAAATCGGGTGAGATTGTAGATCTGCGTGACCAAGTCTTAATAACCGATTTCTTGCCTGAATCATTCAGCGCAAATACTTTATTTTCTAGCCTAAAATCAATGTAAGGCCCTTTCTTTATCGAACGTCCCATTACTTCCTCTTAGAAATAATTAATGAATCTGAATATTTATTTGGTTTCCTAGTTTTAAGACCCTTAGTGTACAAGCCTTTTCTAGACCTAGGGTGACCACCTGAGGCTCTTCCCTCGCCACCGCCCATAGGGTGATCTACAGGGTTCATCACAACGGCTCTAACTCGAGGGGTACGTCCTAACCAACGACTTCTACCAGCTTTTCCAAGAGTCACGTTAATGTGGTCGGCGTTGGAAACAGTACCTACAGTAGCACGGCATGTTGTCAACACCAAGCGAATTTCGCCAGAAGGTAATTTGATGCTAGCGTATTTCTCGTCGCGACCTACCAACTGGGCATAACCACCAGCACTGCGTGCTAGTGAACCACCTCTACCAGGCTTTAATTCAACATTGTGAATGAAAGTACCCAATGGTATTTCAGAAAGAAAAAGAGAATTTCCTAAATCGGGAGAAACACCTTTTCCAGAAATTACTGTTTGTCCAACTTTTAAACCATTAGGGCAAATGATATATCTTTTCTCACCATCTACATAGTGAAGAAGCGCAATGCGTGCTGAGCGGTTTGGGTCATATTCCACTGTTGCTACTTTTGCAGGCACTCCATCTTTGTCTCTTTTGAAATCGATGATGCGGTACATTTTCTTGTGCCCGCCACCTATGTAACGCATTGCACGCTTACCACTGTTGTCCCTACCACCCGATTTACCAACAAACGTTAGTAGACTTTTCTCAGGAGTAGACGTAGTGATGTCCTCGAACGTAGGAGCAATCCTATGTCTTTGTCCAGGTGTGGTCGGTTTCAGTTTTTTAATAGCAGCCATTCTCTTGCTTATTAAATATTGGAATAAATGTCAATGACCTCTCCTTTCGTAAGGGTAACTACAGCTCTTTTCACAGAAGACACTCTGCCAGTAAGTGCTTTAGTTTTCGTCATTTTAGTTTTAGTCTTGCCAGCAGTAACATACGTATTAACGCTTTCCACGTTAACTCCGTATTCCTTCTCTACAGCATTACGTATCTCAATTTTGTTGGCAGACTTATCTACTACAAAAGTATATCTGCCCTTCTCGTTGAGTTTAGCAAACTTTTCAGTAATAACAGGCTTTATGATAACAGACATATTATTAGCTAATTAAGTTAATGAGTGTATCAAGAGCATTGGCACCTACCACAAGTTTTTGGGCGTTCATAATTTCATAGGTGTTTGCCTCTGAAACAGGAAGCACTTTGGCATTTGGAATATTTCTTGAAGATAAATTGATGTTATTGAGGTGCTCGTTTTCGGACAACAAAAACAATGTTTTGCTATCTTCTACTTTTAGATTTTTTAGAATACTGATAAATTCTTTTGTCTTGGGTGTATTCAAAGAAAAATCTTCTAAGAAAATGAGGGCGTTATCTTTGAGCTTGTGTGCCACAGCCGATCTTCTGGCCAAGTGTTTCACCTTCTTGTTTAGCTTGAAATCGTAGTTGCGAGGGCGAGGTCCGAAAATACGACCACCACCAACAAACACACCAGATTTTATGCTACCAGCTCGGGCGCCACCAGTACCTTTTTGTTTTTTGATTTTTTTGGTAGAATAGCTTACCTCAGCCTTTTCTTTAGCCTTGTGAGTACCTTGTCTTTGTGCTGCTAAGTAATGTTTTACATCCAACCATATAGTGTGGTTGTTTGGCTCAGCCTCTGAAAGAAGTGTAGGAACAGAAATCTTCTTACCTGTTTCTTTACCTTGAATATTTACAATTGCGAAATCCATCTTATTTCTCGAGAATGACGTAACTATTTATAGCACCTGGCACTGAGCCACTTACTAAAACCAAATTTTTGTCAGCCATAATTTTGAGAACTCTCAAATTCTGTACTGTAACTCTATTTCCTCCCATTCTTCCTGCCATTCTCACACCTTTGAATACGCGTGAAGGGTATGAACATTGTCCAATAGAACCAGGATGGCGACCTCTGTTATGTTGGCCGTGTGTTTGACCACCAACACCTGCAAAACCGTGTCTTTTTACTACGCCTTGAAAACCTTTTCCTTTAGAAGTGCCAATGGCGTCTACAAAATCTCCTTCTTCGAATAGGTCGGCGGCCGATAAACTATCGCCCAAATTGACACTCTTTTCAAAAGATTTAAATTCAACCAATTTGCGCTTTGGCTCTGATTTGGCTTTTTTAAAGTGCCCCATCATTGATGCAGTCACATTTTTTTCTTTTGCATTATCGTATCCCAATTGGATAGCTTCGTACCCGTCTGTTTCTAAAGTTTTGATTTGAGAAACCACACAAGGGCCAAGTTCTAATAATGTACATGGAACAACTTTACCTTCGGTTTCGAAGATTCTTGTCATCCCAATTTTTTTCCCAATAAGACCTAACATGATCGTGTAAAGATTAGGTTTTTAGTTTTTAAAAGACCCCCCTGAAAAAGGGAGTGCAAAGGTAGCAAAAGATTTACAATAGGCAACAAATAGCGGGAATATAAAAATTACATTTCCGCCATAGTTTGAACTAGACTTTGATTTCAACATCGACACCGCTAGGAAGCTCCAATTTCATCAAGGCATCAACTGTTTTGGCACTAGTCGAATAAATATCAACTAGTCTTTTGTAGGTGCAAAGCTGGAATTGTTCCCTTGCTTTTTTGTTGACGTGGGGAGAACGAAGTACAGTGAATTTTTCTTTCTCTGTAGGCAATGGTATAGGCCCGCTGACAATAGCACCAGTAGCTTTTACTGCCCTTACGATTTTCTCCGAAGACTTGTCTACCAAGTTATGGTCGAAGGATCTAAGTTTAATTCTAATCTTTTGGCTCATGATAATTATGCTTTAACTACTCCTTTGGCTTTCGATATAATACCTTCGGCCAAGTTAGTTGGAACTGGTTCGTAATGAGAAAAGGTCAAAGAAGCGGTGGCGCGACCAGAAGTAAGAGTGCGCAAATCGGTTATGTATCCAAATAATTCGGACAAAGGAACATTGGCTTTTACAACGGTTGCGTTGCCTTTGGAATCCATTCCTTTCATCAAACCTCTTCTGCGGTTCAAATCGCCAGTTACAGAACCTGTATAGTCGTCGGGTGTTACAACATCCACGCTCATGATGGGCTCCAACAATTGAGGGCCGCATTGTTTTGCGGACTCTCTGAATCCAGTACGCGCGGCCAATTCGAATGATAATGAATCTGAATCGACGTCGTGGAAGGACCCGTGGAACAATCTTACTCTGAATGAGTCCATTGGGAAACTAGCCAAAGGCCCGTTTTTCAAACACTCTTCAAAACCTTTTTGGATAGCCGGTATAAACTCGCGTGGAATAACACCACCTACAATCTCGTTCACAAACTCCAAGCCTTCTTTTCCATCGGAACGAGGGCCAATTTCAAATACAATGTCGGCAAATTTACCACGACCACCGGTTTGTTTTTTATACACTTCACGGTGCTCGATACTTTTGGTAAGCTGTTCCTTATAGGCTACTTGAGGAGCGCCTTGATTGATTTCAACTTGAAACTCGCGTTTCAAACGGTCGATGATGATTTCAAGGTGAAGTTCACCCATACCTCTCAAAATGGTCTGACCTGTTTCTTGATCAGTATGTACGCGAAGCGTTGGGTCTTCTTCCACCAGTTTGGATATAGCCAATCCTAGCTTATCCACATCGGCTTGTTTTTTGGGTTCTATCGCATACCCAATTACTGGGTCGGGGAACTCCATAGACTCCAATACGATTTTCGCTTTTTCATCGCAAAGAGTGTCGCCTGTTTTAATGTCTTTAAAACCAACTACAGCGCCAATATCTCCAGCAGCCAATCTTTCAATTTGGTTTTGCTTGTTGGCATGCATTTGGAATATACGAGATATACGTTCTTTATTGCCTGAACGTGAATTAAATACATAAGAACCAGACTCAAGCACACCAGAATATGCTCTTACGAAACACAAACGGCCTACGAATGGGTCGGTGGCAATTTTAAAAGCTAATCCTGCAAAAGGTTCTTTTTCGTTTGCCTTACGAATTACTTCTTTATCGGTATCAGGGTCTGTACCCACAATGTCTTTTTTGTCCAACGGAGAAGGAAGCAATGCCATCACATAATCCAGCATGGTCTGCACCCCTTTGTTTTTGAAAGAGGAACCACAAAGCATTGGGACAATTTTCATGTCGATAGTAGCCTTGCGCAAAGCAGTCAAGATTTCGTCTTCTGTGATGGAATTAGGGTCTTCGAAGAACTTTTCCATTAAGGATTCGTCATATTCGGCCACGGCCTCCAACAACTTTTCTCTGTACTCAAGCGCTTCTTCCATCATGTCTTGAGGAATTGGCACTTCTTTGAATGTCATGCCTTTGTCATGCTCATTCCATTCAATTCCGCGGAAGTTTACCAAATCGACAACTCCTTTGAAATTATCCTCGGCACCGATGGGCAATTGCAAAGCAACCGCATTGCTACCCAACATTTCTTTAACTTGTTTCACCACGTTCAAGAAGTCGGCACCCGAACGATCCATTTTGTTTACAAAACCTAAACGGGCTACATTATAATTGTCAGCCAAACGCCAGTTGGTTTCGGACTGTGGTTCTACACCGTCGACCGAACTAAATAAGAACACCAAACCATCTAACACACGCAAGGAACGATTTACCTCAACGGTAAAATCAACGTGACCAGGTGTATCGATAATATTGACGTGATAATTGTTGTTTCTGTATTTCCAATCGACTGTAGTAGCGGCAGAAGTAATGGTGATACCCCTTTCCTGCTCTTGTGCCATCCAGTCCATAGTGGCAGCACCCTCGTGCACTTCGCCTATTTTGTGGCTAACCCCCGAATAGTATAAAATACGCTCGGTAGTTGTGGTTTTGCCAGCATCGATGTGCGCAGCAATGCCAATATTTCTGGTATATGTAAGATCGCGTGCCATTTCTTAGAATCGGAAGTGGGAGAATGCTTTGTTTGCTTCGGCCATGCGATGTGTGTCATCTTTCTTTTTTACTGCAGCACCCTCGCCTTTTGATGCCGCGATTATTTCTCCAGCCAATTTTTCTTTCATAGATTTCTCATTACGTCTGCGAGCATAGGTTATCATCCATTTGATACCCAATGAAAGCTTACGCTCGGGACGTACCTCGGTAGGTACTTGAAAGTTGGCACCACCCACCCTGCGACTTTTCACTTCTACAGAAGGCGTTACGTTCGTAAGACCACGCTTCCAAACTTCAAGACCGTTTTCGCTGGTCTTTTTCTCTACGATTTCAATCGCATCGTAAAAAATGTTGTAAGCAAGGCTTTTTTTACCTTCCATCATCAAGTTGTTCACAAACTTGGTTACCAAAGTATCTTTGAACTTGGGGTCAGGAAGAAGATATCTTTTTTTAGGCTTAGCTTTTCTCATCGCTATGTTATAATGCTATTTCTTTTTATTTTTTGCCTTTGGTTGGAGCGGCTGCTTGTCCTGGTTTAGGACGTTTTGCGCCATATTTAGACCTACCTTGTTTTCTGCCGTTTACGCCAGAAGTATCCAAAGAACCACGAATGATGTGGTAACGAACACCTGGAAGGTCTTTTACCCTACCACCACGAATCAGCACGATAGAGTGCTCTTGTAGGTTGTGGCCTTCGCCAGGAATGTAGGCATTTACTTCTTTACCGTTGGAAAGACGCACCCTAGCCACTTTGCGCATGGCAGAGTTGGGTTTTTTAGGAGTAGTAGTGTACACACGAGTGCAAACACCACGGCGTTGAGGACATGAGTCCAATGCAGGAGACTTGGATTTCCAAGTCATTTTTTCTCTGCCATTCCTTACTAACTGCTGAATAGTAGGCATTTATGTCAAGTTTTTAGAATACCCTTCAAAATTGGGAGTGCAAAGATAGGCAAAATGGCAAGCAAACAAAAAAAAAGAAAAAATTTTATTCCCTGACTTGTGGCAAATATTAAAAACCTTCATTGAGTTGGTTGGCCTCTTGCTATTTTTGACTTAGCATTGTAAATCGCTTAAATATAAAAAACTATGCCCAACACCGAATCGATACGACTTAGTCAAAGCCCCGAGAACTCCAATTGGAAAAAATGGGGACCTTATTTGAGCGAACGTCAATGGGGGACCGTTCGTGAAGATTACAGTGCCGACGGTTCGGCTTGGAACTATTTACCCCACGACCACGCCCGCAGCAAAGCTTACCGCTGGGGTGAAGATGGCATAGGAGGCATTAGCGACAACAAACAAAACATTTGCTTTGCTTGGACATTTTGGAACGGCCAAGACACCATTTTGAAGGAACGCATTTTTGGTTTGGACGGCAATGAGGGAAACCACGGCGAAGATCCCAAAGAGTATTATTATTATTTGGACAGTACACCTACACATTCGTATATGCGCATGCTGTACAAATACCCCCAAGCGGCGTTTCCATACGAATTGCTACGTGACGAAAACAATAAGCGTGGGCGCAAAGACCCTGAATATGAATTGATTGATACAGGGGTAATGGATGGCAACCGCTATTTCGACATCTCGTTGGAATATGCCAAAGCATCGGAAGAAGATATTTTGATAAAAGCGACTATCGTCAATATGGGAGAAGAGGAAGTCCCACTGCATGTTTTGCCTACTATTTGGTTTCGCAACATTTGGTTTGCAGACGACAAACTAAAACCAAAACTTTATCATGTTACCAACAATTTACTGAAGACGGCACACCCACATATGCCCGATTTCAACTTTTATTGCGACGGGAAACCGAAAATGCTTTTTTGCAATAACGAAACCAACACCGAAAGACTTTATGACTATCCGTCCAACCACAGATTCCACAAAGACGGCATAAACAATTATGTAGTTGATGGTGACAAAACGGCGATTAACGAAGACATGGTTGGCACCAAGGCTTCGGCACATTATTGTTTCAAAATAAAAGGAGGCGAAAAAAAAACAATTCGCTTACGCTTGTGTATGCCCAACCTGAAAGAGCCATTTGCTGATTTCGATTCGCTTTTCGAGCAGCGCAAAAAGGATGCAGATGAATTTTACCACGACCTGCAGTCGACTATACCCGATGACGAGCACCGCATGATACAAAGGCAAGGATTTGCTGGTTTGATGTGGACCAAACAGTTTTATTATTACGACCTAAACAAATGGATGGAAGGCGACCCAGGTGCGCCAACACCACCTGTAACAAGAAAAACTGGGCGAAATTCACATTGGCGGCATTTGGAAAATGCTGACATCATCTCGATGCCCGACAAATGGGAATACCCCTGGTATGCGGCTTGGGATTGGGCCTTTCACTGTATTCCAATTGCGCGCATAGATGTGGATTTTGCCAAAGAACAGTTGTTATTGCTTTTGTCGGAAAGATACCTGCACCCCAACGGACAAATTCCTGCTTATGAATGGCATTTTAGCGATGTAAACCCACCCGTGCACGCATGGGCTGTCTTGCGCGTGTTCCATATCGACAAATCGAAAAGAGGCGACAGCGGTGACATCGATTTTTTAGAAAGGGCTTACCACAAGCTATTGTTGAATTTTACTTGGTGGGTCAACCAAAAAGACTCGGGTGGCAACAATATTTTCGAGGGAGGGTTCCTTGGTCTGGACAATATCGGGGTATTTGACCGTAGCAAGCCCTTGCCTACAGGTGGTTTTATAGAACAAGCCGATGGCACCGCTTGGATGGCCATGTATGCTCTGAACATGGTACGTATCGCCATCGATTTGGCAGAGCAACGCCCCATTTATGAAGACATGGCCATTAAATTCCTGGAACACTTTTTACAGATAGCTACCGCCCTGAACAATATAGGGGAAGAAAATGTACACCTTTGGGACGATGAAGACGGCTTTTTCTACGATGTGTTGCATCTGCCAAACGGCTATTCTTTTCCCTTGAAAATACGGTCGATGGTAGGCATTATACCCCTTTTTGCTGTAGAAACGATGAAGGAATCCATCTTCAAAAAACTTCCCCGATTCAGCCAAAGACTTGATCACTTGATGCGTGAAAAACCCGAGCTGTGCGACTTGGTTTCACACTTTCAAGTGCAAGGGAACGAAGGTCGCCGATTGCTGTCTTTGTGGCGAGGATTTCGTATGAAAAAAGTACTGCAAAGAGTGCTTGACGAAACTGAATTTCTTTCTGACTACGGCGTGCGTTCTATGTCTAAATTTCACTTGGAGTATCCCTACAACTACCACACTCACGATGCCACATTTACTGTAGCATACACGCCAGGTGAATCTGACACCTTCCTTTTTGGTGGCAACAGCAACTGGCGCGGCCCTGTTTGGTTTCCAGTCAATTATTTGCTGATAGAATCACTTTTGAAATTCCACCACTACTATGGCGATGAGTATAAACTGGAATACCCTCAGTCTTCGGGCAAATTTATGACTATCAAAGAAGTAGCTTATGAAATTGGGAAAAGACTCATCAAGATATTTCAAAAAGACGAAAACGGATTGCGCCCCGTGTATAACCTTCATCCCAAATTGCAGGCCGATCCCCATTTTTCCGAAAACATTCTTTTCTACGAGTATTTTCATGGAGACAATGGCGGTGGTTTGGGCGCACCCCACCAAACTGGCTGGACAGCCTTGGTTTCCGATATGATTCACAAACTATATAGGTAAAAATAATTTTATGTATATATCGGGTAACATTTTGTAGTTTTGGACATTAAATAAGGAATAGTAAAAAAGCATAAATGAAATCCCCAATTGTAATCTTCTTTTTCATGTGCTTTGCTTTTGTGGCTTTTGGCCAAAGTACAGGCATCAACAACCCTACTCCCAACAGCAATGCGGCACTTGATGTAGTGGCTTCGGGAAACCAAGGTATGCTGATTCCGCGTATTACCGACGCACAACGATTGGCTATTACAAACCCACCCATTGGACTTATATGTTATTCTACAACCAACAACACAATATGGTACTACAACGGCACCGTTTGGGTTTCCCTGCCCAACTCAACATCGGGAGCTGGCGCAGCAAACAAGTTGGCCTTTTGGTCCGGTGCCTCAACATTAGGTTTCAACACCAATCTTCACTGGGACAACACCAACGGCAGGTTGGGAATTGGCACAGTTTTGCCCACCGCTTCTTTGTCAGTAGGTGAAAAATTTTTGGTAGACGGCACTACGGGGCAACTAAATTTTACCGACGCAACTGGCAACATACAATTTCCCGCCGTCACTGGAACACCTACTCCCATGATGTACATGTTTGCCTCTGGCACGGCCAATGCCGACAGGATGGTAATTGGACACTCAAGTGCCTTTTCGAATTGGGGCCTCCAATACACCGATTCGGACGACAAATTTCACTTTGTGGGAAACGGCACAAAGTATATGACCATCACGCTTGGCAACGGAAACATCGGGATTGGAACGACAACTCCAAATGCACCATTGCAGTTTGGCAATAATATTACAAACAGGAAAATAGTTTTATACGAGTCTGGCAACAATGACCACCAATATTACGGCTTTGGAATCAACGGAGGTACACTACGTTACCAAACGGATGCAACTGCCGCCGACCATGTCTTTTTTTCTGGAGCCGGTGCTACTGTCTCTACTGAGTTGATGAGAATAAAGGGAAATGGGAAAGTAGGCATTGGAAATTCTTCACCACAGGAAAAATTTGTTGTTCAGGATGGAAATATTTCTATTCAAAGAGCGGATAATGTGAATCCCCAATTGATCATATCGGGTGACGCCCAAGGATTAGGGTATAATTTGTATATGGATGACATGGGAGATGGCAATTTTCATATTGAATATACTGCCTTGGCCCAAAGGGGACTAACTGTTAGTCAATCTAATACTGTAGGCATCGGTATTCCAAACCCACTTTCTACCCTGCATGTGAATGGCGATATGGCACTAGGAAGTGGAACGGCTGCCAATGGAGCTAATAAAGCATTGACGGTGTTTTTAAAAAATGACTCGGGAAATTCCAGAAACAGTGGAGATATCGTAGTAGCATCCACAACCTCTGCAAATTCCTTTACCGTTACCACCATTCCCCAGAATACTACTGCGATTGGTGTTTTGGTTGAAAATTGCGCCATAGGGGCTACTTGCAGAGTAGCAGTTGCGGGGGTTGCTACTGTGAACAGTTCATCTGGTTCCATCGGGCAACATTGTACCACCTCGGGTACTGCTGGGCTTGCCGCTTCTATTTCTAATCCTTCAACCGAATGTTCCATTGGAATATACCTTACCAACACCACAGGAACACAGTGTCAAGTACTGCTGAAATAAATTTGTTATTTTCTCTTTGATGAACCTCGAAATACTTCAACAAGACGCCATCGAGTTGCTAAAAGGACTTATTAGCATCGAATCCTTTTCCAGACAAGAAGACAAAACCGCCACGCTTATCCATTCTTTTTTCACCGACCGTCAGATTCCTGCTTTTCGGCACAAAAACAATGTGTGGGCGCTAAAC
>JBIKRJ010000209.1:0-4167 GCA_044349205.1 Cytophagales bacterium
TTTATGGGGTACACACTCACTTCGTATATCAAACCCAAATCAAATACATTGACAGGTATTTCTGGGTCAAATACCTTTTTTATTTCTTCTAAAGCTCTTTCTTTCAGTTCTTGTTCGGTCATAACAATATTATTTGGCAAGTTTTGCTTGATAAGCCAGTGCGTAAAATTTCATTTGCTTTAGCATTGACAGCAATCCGTTGGAGCGCGTTTGAGCCAAATGCTGAGTCATTCCTATTTTTTCGATAAAATACAAATCGGCATCTAAGATTGCCTGGGGCATGTGCCCCGATAAAACTCGGATAAGCATACTTACAAGCCCTTTGACAATAACCGCGTCGCTGTCGGCGTAAAAACGCAATTTATTATCTTCGAGTACCGAAATCAGCCACACATTCGACTGGCAACCTTTGATTTTGTTTTCTTCAATTTTGAATTTCTCATCCAAAGCAGGAAGTTTTTTACCCAATTCAATAATGTATTCGTACTTGTCGGTCCAATCGTCAAACAAAGAAAACTCATCTATAATCTGGTCTTGTATGTCGTTAATGGTCATTTTGGGTTAGTGAAAATTTTATCTCAGCATTTTTAAAGCTTTTTTCAAAGCCCCGACAAACATATCAATTTCCTCTTTTGTATTGTATAATGCAAAAGAAGCACGGGTAGTTCCAAGAATGCCAAAGCGATGCATTAAAGGTTGCGTACAATGGTGGCCTGTGCGCACCGCAATTCCTTGCTGGTCGAGAATAACCCCCAAGTCTTGGTGATGAACGCCGTCAAAAACAAAAGAAACCACACTAACCTTTTGTTTTGCCCTGCCAATAATTTTCAATCCGTCGAACTGTAAAAGCTGAGTAGTGGCGTAATCCAACAATTCATTTTCATACATCCTAATGTTGGCTTTGCCCACTTGTTGCACATAACGTAAAGCATGTTTAAAAGCCACCACACCTTCTATATTGGGTGTACCGGCCTCAAATTTGTAAGGCAGTTCGTTGTAAGTAGTTTTT
Organism: Cytophagales bacterium; assembly: GCA_044349205.1. GTDB lineage: Bacteria > Bacteroidota > Bacteroidia > Cytophagales > UBA9547 > UBA9547. The sequence continues at coordinate 1,010 of JBIKRJ010000209.1, forward strand.
GAAAACGCAACTTCTTTTATCATCTCGCCACCACCTTGGTAAGGGGGAAGTTTTTCCAACCATTCTTTTTTCCCATACAAAACCCCAACTCCTGTAGGCCCGTACACCTTGTGTGCCGAAAAAGCAAAAAAATCACAATCCAAATCTTGCACGGCTATGTCGAGGTGAGAGGTAGACTGTGCACCATCAAGCAACACCGGAATGTGTAGTGCGTGCGCTTTTTCAATCATTTCTTTTGCCGGATTTATCGTACCCAGCGCGTTGGACGCGTGAACCAATGAAACTATTTTGGTGTTTTTATTGAGAAGTTTGACATACTCGTCGAAAATAATTTCACCTTCGTCGTTTATGGGTATGACTTTTAGTAACGCACCAGTTGCTTCACAAGCCATTTGCCAAGGAACAATATTGGAATGATGTTCCATGGTGGAAATCAAGACTTCATCACCTTGTTTTAAGATACTTTTGGCAAATCCATTCGCTACTAGATTAATGCCATCTGTTACCCCTTTGGTAAAAATGATTTCCTCGGTTGAAGCGGCTTGTATAAAATCAGCTACTTCTTTGCGAGTTGCCTCATATTCGGCGGTAGCACGTTCGGCCAGCGTGTGAATGCCCCGATGTATGTTGGCATTGATGTCCAAATAATAACTACCAATTGCCTCTATTACCGACAATGGTTTCTGGGTAGTAGCCGCATTGTCGAAATACACAAGCGGTTTTCCGTTTACCTCCTGATGCAGGATAGGAAAATCGTCTCGCAAAGTTTCTACAGGAAAAATTTCAGTGAGTGTTTGCATCCACTTTTATTCAAAATTTTAGAAAGCTAACTGTAAAATTAGGGAAATTGTTCGGGCGACAACACGATAGATTTTGCGATAAGGGCAAAAAAAAACCTATTTGAATATCAAATAGGTTTTTTGGTGATATAATCTAACTAACAGTCGTTCGACAGCTTTGCTGCCTATTATCTTTAAAGATTCTTGCGAATCTTCTAAATGTCAAAGTCATTCCTGAGGGCAAATATAATCATTAAATCGAACCAACAAAATTCATTCAGAATATTTTAGCACACAAATTAAAAAGACCAACCCAAACATAACTCAGCACGAGGATAAAAAGCATTCCCCACCATGCCATCTTTCAATGGCAATTTGTTTGTAAACTGTACACCTCTTATAGAATAATTGTTTACATACTCTTCTACCGAAAATGTGCCTTTGGCAATGCTTACACCCGTTACTAGTTCAACAGAAAATGATTTTTTGTAAATAAAATGATATCCAATATTTGCTCCAATACCCACCAAATTATAGCTCAGATCAGACGTTTTTTGTGTTAAATCGCCCTCTTCAAGAGTATATTTCAAACCATCTTTCACTATGGAAGTAGGCACTTCTACATTGGCAAAGCGAAGTGGCACATAGGCTCCCACAAAAAGTCCCTTGGGTGCGTATTTCTCTGAACCATAATATCTTACTTCCGGCACAATTCCAACACCCATTACTTTATTACTATTTAAATAGGTGTCTTTGATGTATGCAAAATTAGTCATCGGATTCATAGTCCCCAGCAATTCCAACTTTAGTTGCACACTGCCTACAAAATGGATTACTCTTTCGTATGTGATACTCGCTAAACTGTAAGCAGAAGCAAAGTCAGCCCCTATTTTCACCACATTCATCGGATTGTCGATGTACACGGTATCTACGTTTATACTGTCGGCTGGAATACTAGATGTATCTGGCTTTACTTTGGCCAACAACGCATCGACTGAAATTAATTTTTGGGCCGAAACGGAATCAGGTGCCTGTGCTGAACAAAAAAACACGAATGCAATTGAAAAAAATAAGAGAACAGATAGTTTTTTCATCACAAGCAAAAGTAAGTGAAACTTTCTCTAAAGAAAAAAAGTTGAGTTCCTTAAATTGCAGATTCGCTTTCTTTCTCTTCATTTCTTATGAATCGTTTTAGTGTTTTACTAATTGTCACAGGCATTTTTTTGCTTTTGGATTTTTATGTTTTTCAAGCGATAAAGCTACTGGCGCCTACCCAAAATGTTATTGTCAGAAAATTCATTTTTGGATTTTATTGGTTTTACACTTTTTTTTCTGTGGGAATATTGCTCCTTTTCGCTACTGGTTTTCTTGAAAAAACGAGTGCTGCAGTTCGCAACTTTATACTGTTTGCGGTTTTTGCAAACCTGATATTCAAGTTGTTGATGACTATTTTTCTATTACTAGAAGACATAGTACGAGTGCTGAAACTTGGATACGACGCTGCAATACCTGAAAAAACTTCGACAGATAAACCTCTTCAAGGACTGACATTAATGAACCGAAATGAGTTCTTGAGTATAACTGCCTTGGCAGTATCCTCCACCCCAGTGGTCGCCCTTACGTATGGTATAATTTCAGGTGCCTACGATTACAGAGTGAGGCGAATCAAACTAACCCTACCTAATCTACCAAAAAAATTTCATGGAATTAAAATCGGCCAGCTTTCCGACATACATTCAGGCAGTTTTTACAATAGTAAAGCTGTAAAAGGTGGCGTAGAAATGCTTTTGAGTGAAAAGCCCGACTTGATATTTTTCACTGGCGATTTAGTGAACAATACTGCCGAAGAAAGTACAGATTATATCCCCATTTTCAGACACGTAAAGGCACCGCTTGGTGTATATTCTGTTTTGGGAAATCACGATTATGGTGACTATATGCAGTGGCCAAGCCTAAAAGCAAAACAGAAAAATTTTGAAAACATCGTAGATGTTCACGGCCAACTGGGATGGCAATTGCTAATGAATGAACATACTTACATAGAGGAGGGCGGTGAAAAATTGGCGATTATAGGTATTGAAAATTTTGGTGCCAAAGGCCGTTTTCCAAAATATGGCAAACTTGACATGGCCTATGCTGGAACCGAAGAAGCGCCCGTAAAACTGCTTCTTTCGCACGATCCAAGTCATTGGGACTACCAAGTTAGGCCAGAATACTCCGATATTGATGTGATGTTTGCAGGCCATACCCACGGTATGCAGTTTGGTGTGGAAAACAAATATTTGAAGTGGAGTCCTATGCAATATGTGTACAAGCAATGGGCAGGATTATATACCGAAGGGTCACAACATTTGTATGTAAACCGTGGCTTTGGATTTA
>JBIKRJ010000210.1:0-4135 GCA_044349205.1 Cytophagales bacterium
TAAAGTCCAAGTTTCATTTAATTAGAGTATAATGGAAGCAGCGAGCTTAATTGAGTCGTTTTCAGAATTTGCAAAGCAGAAAAATATCGATCGTCCTACGATGATCAAAATTTTGGAAGATGTGTTTCGTGCCATGATTCGCAAGAAATTCGAGTCTGACGAGAACTTTGACATCATCATCAACACCGACAAAGGTGACCTTGAGATTTGGCGTTTCCGCGAAATTGTGGACGACGAATTTGCAGAGGACAGTTTCGATTTCGACCCAAACAAGCACATCGCCCTTGTCGATGCGCGTAAAGTAGAGAAGGACTTTGAAATAGGAGAAGAGTTTGCTGAGGAAGTGAAATTGGAAGATTTTGGTCGAAGAACTGTACTTACAGCCCGCCAAACCCTTATCCAAAAGGTAAAAGACCTTGAAAAAGATTTGCTTTACCAAAAATACAAAGACATTGTAGGCGAATTGATTTCAGCCGAAGTGTATCAAGTATTGGGTAAAGAAGTGTTGCTCATAGATGGTGACGGAAATGAACTAACGCTTCCCAAATCAGAACAAATTGGCAAAGACCGTTTCCGTAAAGGCGAAACTGTACGCGCCGTAGTGCACAAAGTGGACATGAACAATGGCAACCCGAAAATTATTCTTTCACGCACTTCTCCAGTATTTTTAGAGAGGCTTTTCGAACAAGAAGTTCCCGAGGTGTACGATGGTCTTATTTCTATAAAACGAGTGGTACGTGAGCCAGGCGAGCGTGCCAAAGTTGCCGTAGAATCGTACGACGATCGCATTGACCCTGTTGGCGCTTGCGTAGGATTGAAAGGTTCGCGTATTCACGCCATTGTGCGCGAATTGCAAAATGAAAACATCGACGTAATCAACTTTACTGAAAACACCGACTTGTTCATTTCGCGCTCACTGAGCCCTGCCAAAATCACCTCGGTAAAATTGGATTCAGTAGGTAAAAGAGCATCGGTATACTTAAAACCCGACCAAGTGTCGATGGCCATTGGCAAAGGTGGTTTGAATATCAAATTGGCAAGCAAATTGGTTGGTTACGAAATCGATGTATATCGCGAATTGGAATCGGGCGAAGAAGAAGACGTAGATTTGGACGAGTTTTCGGACGAAATCGATGGTTGGATAATCGACGAATTCAAGAAAATAGGTTTAGATACTGCCAAATCGGTTCTTGCACTTACGGTAGAAGAGCTTTCGCGTAGGACTGAACTAGAGGTAGAAACAGTAGAGGAAGTGCTAAGTGTATTGAAACAAGAATTTGAATAGTAGGAACTATTGTTCTAAAGTTCTTGTAATGAAATAGTTGGTTTTATAGAATAGTAAAATTTATTGCTGATAAGGCATGACGGAAGAAAAAGGATACCGTTTGGGCCAGGTGGCCAGAAAGTTGAACGTGGGTTTGAACACGATCACAGATTACTTAGCTTCGAAAGGCCAAAAGGTAGATCACAACCCCAATGCTCGAATTACTGAAGAGCATTACCAACTCTTGATGAGAGAGTTTCAGTCTTCATTTCAAGACAAGAAAGAAGCATCTGAACTGGTAATAGGGGGCAAAAGAGATTTCGTACCTCCTGTTAAAACTTCTTTCGAAGAAAAGCCTGTAGAAGCTGAGCCAGAATTGGCTGCCCCTGAAAAACCGAAATTGCAAGGGTTGAATGTGTTGGGCAAAATAGACTTGACACCTGCCAAATCTGCTGCTCCCAAGGCAGAACCGCCGAAAGAAAAATTGGCTCCCAAATCGGTAGAAACTGAAAAACCAGTCGAAAAACCGAAAACTTCCAAAGAAGAGAAAAGTCTCAAAGCACCAAGTATCCAAGAACCAACTCCAACTGCTGTCGAGTCAGAAGAAGAATTGCCAGTAGAATTGGTAAAAGCCAAAGCAGATACCTTAAAAGGACTTTCTGTTTTGGGCAAAATCGAATTGCCTGTTGACAAGGAAAAAGGAGGTAAACCTGGCTTTCACAAAGAAGACAGGGATAAAAAGAAACGTAAACGCATTACTGGCCACAAAGCCAATGTCGAAAACAAGCCATCTGGCAGTGGCGCTCCTTCCACATCTTCGACTGGTTTTGGAAACGCAGGCAATACAAGAGATGGTAAAAAAGGCAAAGAAGCCATCAGCAATAAGGAAATTCAAGGCAACTTAAAAAATACGCTTGCAAAGCTTGGCAATACCAAAAGCCAATTTGCCAACAGAACCAAATACCGTAAAGACAAGCGTCAAGCGATTGCAGAAGGAGAAGAAGAACGTTTGTTGCAAGAACAGGAAGAAGCCAAAATACTGCGCGTGACCGAATTTGTGTCGGCCAACGATTTGTCTTCGATGATGGATGTGCATATCAATGAAATTATTTCGGCATGTATGAGTTTGGGCATGTTTGTCTCCATCAACCAACGTTTGGATGCTGAAATGATTACCCTCATAGCCCATGAATTTGGATATGATGTACAATTTACCACGGCCGATGATGAAGTGACCATTGAAGAAGAGGTAGATGCAGTCGATACTTTAACAGAAAGAGCGCCTATTGTCACCATCATGGGACACGTCGATCACGGAAAGACTTCCTTGTTGGACTACATACGTAGAACTAAAGTAACAGCAGGTGAAGCGGGTGGAATAACTCAACACATTGGTGCGTACGATGTTACTACTTCCAATGGTCGAAAAATCACTTTTCTAGATACGCCAGGTCACGAAGCGTTTACCGCCATGCGTGCACGTGGTGCAAAAGTGACCGACATCGTCATCATAGTGGTGGCAGCCGACGATAGCGTGATGCCTCAAACAAAAGAGGCGATAAACCATGCCCAGTTGGCTGGTGTTCCTATCATTATTGCACTAAATAAAATAGACAAGCCTGCTGCAAATCCCGATAAAATCAAAGAAGAACTTTCTCAACTAAACATTTTGGTTGAAGATTGGGGTGGTAAGTACCAGTGCGAGCATATTTCGGCCAAAACTGGTATTGGTATCGAAAATTTGTTGGAAAAAGTATTGCTTGAAGCCGATATCTTGGAATTGAAAGCCAACTCAGACAAAAAAGCGGTTGGTACCATTATCGAAGCTTCTTTGGATAAAGGACGTGGTTTTGTCACTACCGTATTGGTACAAACGGGTACGCTACATATTGGCGATGTGATGTTGGCTGGTCAGCATTTTGGCAAGGTTAAAGCCATGTTCGACCACCTGGGCAATAAGCTTATAACTGCTGGCCCATCTACACCTGCTTTGGTACTAGGATTGGATGGTGCTCCTCAGGCCGGCGACAAGTTCAATATCATGGATTCTGATCGCGAAGCCCGTGAGATTGCTACCAAACGAGGTCAATTGCTACGCGAACAGGCCATACGCACACGCAAACACATTACTTTGGACGAAATTGGCAGACGATTGGCCATTGGAAACTTCAAGCAACTGAATATCATTGTAAAAGCCGACTTTGATGGCTCGGTTGAAGCCCTTTCTGACTCACTTTTGAAACTTTCTACTCCCGAAGTACAAGTGGCTATCATACACAAGGCAGTTGGTCAAATATCCGAATCGGATGTGTTGCTAGCCTCGGCTTCCGATGCCATTGTTGTGGGCTTCCAAGTTAGGCCTTCGCCTAGTGCTAGAAAAATAGCCGAGCAAGAGCAAATAGAAATTCGTTTGTATTCAATCATTTACGATGCTATAAACGAAGTGAAAGATGCCATGGAAGGCATGTTGGCACCTACTTTGGAAGAAGTTGTCACAGGTTCAGCCGAAGTACGTGAAGTGTTCAAAATAAGCAAAATAGGAACTATTGCAGGTTGTATGGTTTCGGAAGGTGTGATAAAACGTAACCAACAAGTACGCCTTGTGCGCGATGGTATCGTAATCTTTACCGGACAAGTCGAAGCATTGAAACGCTTCAAGGATGATGCTTCTGAAGTGAAAAACGGTTTTGAATGTGGTATTAGCCTGAAAGGGTACAACGACATTGAAATTGGCGACATTATCGAATGTTTCGAACAAAAAGAAATCAAAAGAAAGCTCTAAGTTTTTTATAGATTTCCAGCTAGTTTAATAACTACGATTGACCTTCTTCGACACTACCACATTCAGTAAATTTTAACTGAATAGCCACA
>JBIKRJ010000037.1:0-15461 GCA_044349205.1 Cytophagales bacterium
TTAAAAAACGGTTAAGAAAATCGTATTTGGGGGCAATGTGGTCGAACATTTCTTCCACTTGCACTCTTTTACTCGTGCTTTTTTCTTTGTAGGGAACTACGGTCATTCAATCTTAAGTTTTACTTTAATGTGGGGAGAAGCGAAGCGTAATTTGTTCAGGAGAATTTTTTGGAAAGTGTATGAGTTTTAATTTAAGCATCTTAAATTGTTAGGATGCTTTTAAGGTTGGCAAAATTACGTTTAATTTGTCATTAGCAAGTTTTTGTGTTTGTATCGCATTTAATGCTCTTTAAAAGGAAATATTCTCTTTTATATCTTTTACTTTTTTTCTGCCAGGGCATTTTTGCCCAGCGATTGGTAGATAAAATGGGGGTTTATCTTGCCCCTGGTTTGGTCACCATTCCTCAAAAAGAAGAATTGGGAAACTACAACATACCGCAAAATGCCTTCGGAGGCTTTCAGCCAGGGCTTTCTCTCAATTTTTGTGTGTACTACTACAAAAACTATCACCTGGCCTATGGTTTGGACGCCCAGTATTTCCTTGCCACCAAAAGCAATTATGCACTGCACAATACCGCTGTGGGCCCTATTGCGAAATACAACATCATGCCCACCACAGCCCTTTTTTCCCCTTTTGCTATTGTGGGATTGAAACTGGGCTATACTTTTCTAAGTCGTTCGGAGTACAACTTGTCCGAGCAACCCAGTTTCTCAGAAACTAAACAAGTAGAAGTCCAAAATGTTAACCTACGCTTTGGGTATTCTGAATTTGCTTTGCCAAGCGCCGCGCCTATGGCTGGAATAGGTTTCGATTTTTGGATAACTAGAAGGTGGAAAATGTTTGCGATGGGTACTTACACCTACCAGCTTACCAAAAGCAATCCCATGTTGAAAGACAATTATCCAGGTAAACAAACCAATTTGGGATTTATAACTGCCCAAGCGGGCATCAGTTTCAAACTTACTAAAGATGCCAAGACCAAGAAAAACATCAACAATTTGCAGGCGCAAGAGTCAGGCCAGAAAAAACAAGAGGCAAAAAACAAAGTTGCTGCTGCCGCCGCCCAAAAATATGTGACACAAAAAATGCCATCTATCAATGCGCAGGCAGCCAACAAGACGGCAACCATGAAGTTTAAAACCCTTTCGAAAGAAGGTCTCGATCCCAACAAAAAATACACGGTAAATGGTGATGTGAAAGGTGCGGAAGGCCAAAATGTGAGCGATCTTTCGGTGCTAATAATGGATGAAAAAGGCAATGTGGTGGCTACAGCCAAAACAGACAAGAATGGTCGATATGCCTACAAAGGCCTGAAAGCCGACAATTACAGCATCTCACTTAGAACAAGCGACCCTCAATTGAAAGCAAATGCTAGTATGTCGGCGGAAGATGCGAGTGGCATGGTAGATGCAGCATCGATGCACAAATTTCATTACAACCGTCTAGCCACAGGCAAGCATCACGGTATTGTGATGGGCGAGGTGAAACAAAACGCAGATGGGGTGGTGGCCGCCGACGAAACCATGTTGCTACTGGATAGCAAAGGAAATTTGGTGGGCAGTACGCAAACCAACAAAGACGGGAAATATGCTTTCCGAAACTTAAAAACAGATTCCTACCAAGTGGTCTCGGCCAATAATCCCAACGTGAAAATAAACTCAATGGCAGGTTCGGCCGACCCCAATATGAGGGTTGACGAAGCGCTTTTCATGAAATATCCTTTTAGGAAGTTGGCAAATGGGCAAAAACCCGAGGGCGTGGTGACAGGAAAAATTTCCACTATGGGCGTAGTGAAAGACATGAGCGACCAAACTGTGTTGCTTTTGGATAAAAATGGCACTGTGGTGGCGCAAACAAAGGCTAGCAAAGAAGGCCGTTTTGCCTTTAAAGGTTTGAAGCCTGATGGGTATCAAACCGTGGTGATGGGCAATGACCCCAACATTGTAGCTAAAACCTTTTTGAGTACTACCGATCCATCGCTCGTAATGCCCGAAAGCGCTTTTTCTAAATTTGGTACAATTGGCAGTCCGGGTGCACCAGGCAAGTTTATTACGGGAAGTGTCACTATGCCAACCAGCTCGCTTGCTGCGCCCAATGCTTCGGTGCTATTGCTCGACGACAAAGGCAATGTGGTGGAAAGTGCCAAGGTAGGTGAACAAGGTAATTTTGTGATTCGCAATGTAAGGGCGGCAAACTACCAAGTGGTGGTAGAAGGTGCCGATTATGAAAAAATGGTGTTTGATGTGGGCAAAAACGATGCGGCAAACTCCAGTCTTTCGGCCACAGCTTTTAGTAAATACAATTTTAGCAAGTTGAATGCCGATGGTTCGTTTCAAAACCTAGTGGTGGGCAAAATAGATGTGGGTGGGCAATTCCTTCCCGAAGACGGGGTGAATGTGATGCTGATTGACGAAGCTGGCAATGCGGTAGAACGCGCCACTGCCGACAAGAATGGAAACTTTGCTTTCCAAAATGTGAAAGCTGGAAATTATCAGGCAGTTGTGGAAGGCCAAGATTACAAAAAAGTGACAATGAATGTGGCCAATACCGACAATGCAGCCAAACTTTCGTCGCAAGAGTTTTCCAAGCATGGCGCCGATGCCACACCTCAACTCGCCGACAAAATGGTGGTGGGCAAGGTCAACAGTATTGTGAATGGAAAAACGGCCGTTGGCAAAAATGTGTTGTTGCTTGATGGAAACGGAAATGTAGTGGGAAAAACGGTAGTGGGCAAAAATGGCTCATTTACTTTTCATGGTCTAAAAATTGACAACTATCAGATAGTAATGGAAGAGCCCGACCCTGCGTTCAAAACCAGTCTGTCGGCTATTGTGAAAGATCCCGAAATGAAAATTTCGACCAAAGATGTCATGAAATTCAACCCCATTAGCAAGCAAATGGAGAAACTGACCGAGCAAGACAATGTCATCATTACGGGGGCTATTCGTTCAGAAGATTTCATGGGTGCCGAAAACAGGTCGGTACTCTTGCTCGACAACGAGGGCAAAGTGGTGAAGGAGGTGACTTCCGACAAGTTTGGCGTGTTCAAATTTGCTGGCATCCAAGCCAAAGACTATCAAGTGGCCTACGAATCGGGTCAAAAAAGGGTGACCCCTGTGATGCAAATGTACAAAGACAATGACCCTGCCGTGACCGAGCAAGGAGGCAAAATTGCCAATACCTTGTACTACAATCACAATCAAACCAATATTACCGAAGCCGACAAAGTGGAATTGGAAAAATTTGTCCGCTTCTTTAAAGAGCACCCCAACATGAAAATGATAAAACTAAATGCCTACGGCGATGCAACAGGTACCGATGAAGCTAATATGGAAGTGACCCAAAAACGTGCCAAGGCCGTGATGGAATATTTGCAAAAAAGAGGTATTCCTGCCGACCGTTTGAAACTAAACCCTTTGGGTAAATCGTTGAAATTCAAAAACAAATACAGTGTTCCCGATCCCAAGCTGAACCGCAAAGTAGACATTGAAGTGGTGGAATAGGTGTTTTTTAATCACCAAAACATAAACTACTATTCATGTTTTATTCATTTTTTTAAATCCACTTTTCTTTTTACTTGACAGTGCCACGTATCTGAGGTTTTCTTCAAGTGGTAATCTTTGTAACTTCATCTAGAGTAGATATAACATGCCCTGCATTTGGTATTCTGACCTTTGTCTCAATGATTTTAAAACTAAAAAATACAAACAATATGAAAGCTCAGCATGAAAAAGATATTAACCATGTAGGACGTACCCAAGCCAACACAAGTAAACGAGGTTTTGCTTCTATGGATGCCAAGGAACAGCGCGAAATAGCAAGCAAGGGAGGCAAGGCAGCGCACGAACAGGGGGTTGCACATGAATGGAATTCCTCAGAGGCAAGAGAAGCGGGCCGAAAAGGTGGTTTAGCCTCACAAAGCAGCAGACAGAATAACAAAAGCTGAAACCAAAAACAATTTTAAAAAATGGGCTGTTGGCGTTTACGACCAACAGCCCATTTTTTTTCAAAAAACTTAATTTGTCGATTTGGTCAATGCTTTGCCTTTATTTTCCTCGTGAAAATGACCATTTTCAAATACCAAATGGCCATTTACAAAAGTATGCGTCACTTTGGTTTGGAAAGTGGTGCCTTCTAGGGGAGACCAACCGCATTTATACAAAACATTCTTTTTTTCGACTGTCCAAGTCGAGTTCAAGTCCACAATGGCCAGGTCGGCAAAATACCCTTCGCGCACAAAACCTCTCTTTTCAATTTTGTACAATTTGGCAGGGTTATGGCACATTTTTTCCACGATTTTTTCCAACGATATAAGCCCTTGTTTGTAAAACTCGAGCATGATGTTGAGCGAGTGTTGCACGATGGGCGCTCCCGACATCGACTGGAAATACGGTTTTTGTTTTTCTTCAAGGCAGTGGGGTGCGTGGTCGGTAGTTACAATGTCTATTCTGTCGTCAATAAGCGCTTTCAGAAGACCTTTTTTGTCTTTTTCGGTTTTTATGGCGGGGTTCCATTTAATCAGAATCCCCAATCGTGCATAGTCTTTGTCCGAAAACCACAAATGATGTACAGACACTTCGGTGGTGATGTTTTTTTCTTCCAATGGAATGTCGTTTCTGAACAAATGCGTTTCGGCCTCGGTGCTCAGATGTAAAATGTGGAGTTTGGCTTTGTACTTGTTGGCCAATTCGATGGCTTGCTTGGTGGCTTCATAACACGCTTTTTCGCTTCGTATCAACGGGTGACATTCTGCAGGCACCGCTTCGCCGTATTTTTCACGAAACAGGTTTTCATTTTCCTCTACTATTTTTTCTTTTTCAGAGTGGATGGCGATAATCGATTTGCAGTTGGCAAATAGTTTTTCCAGTGTTTCTGGATTGTCGGCCAGCAAGTTGCCTTTCTTGGTGAAATACAGCCCATCGTCCGACACAGCAAGAAATTTGGAAGTATCCAGTTTCAGTACTTCGTCCAAATTGTCACCATTTACCCCCATAAAGAAACCGAAGTTGGCCAATGATTTTTCGGATGCCAAACGGTATTTTTCTTCCAAAATATCAACTGAAAGCACATTGGGGACAGTATTTGGCATGTCGATAAAAGAGGTGACCCCGCCCGCAACGGCCGCTTTGCTTTCCGAATACAAGTCGCCTTTGTGCGTTAGTCCAGGTTCACGAAAATGCACCTGTCCGTCGATAATGCCGGGGAAAACATATTTTCCGCTGCCGTCAATAATCTTGGCATCGGTATGATTTTCTATGTGGCCAATTTTGGCAATTAGCCCATTTTCAATCAGGATGTCGGCTTTTGTTATGGCTCCCTCGTTTACAATTCCGATGTTTTTGAGCAATGTTTTTTCAGTCAATTTGGGCGGTTTTAAGATGTGAAGTGATGGAATGGTGCTTTAAATAGGAATATATTTTTATGTATTTAGGACTATTTTTGATTGAAATGCTGCTTAAAAAAAGAACAAGCCAAATTTATTGAAAAGATGCTTTTTGCCGAGTAAATGAACAGGTTAAATCGTGTATTTTTTGAAATACAGATGCGAAAATTTTAAGCTTTTGTTTCTTGTTTGCCCTTTTTTTCCTATAAATTTTGCCGAAAAATATCCCAACACGAAATATTTTCGTAAAATCGACAAAAAATACTGACATGGAAGTGTATGTAGTGGCAGGATTTCGTTCGGCTGTTGGCAAAGCCCCTCGCGGCGCATTCCGTTTTACCCGTCCCGACGATTTGGCTGCGCAAGTCGTGAGGCATTTGGTTGAATCGGTTCCCAATTTAGATCGTGAACTGATAGACGATGTGATAGTGGGCAACGCAATGCCCGAGGCAGAACAGGGCATGAATATAGGGCGTTTTATTTCGCTGATTGGCTTGGATACTTACAAGGTTCCTGGCATGACGGTAAACCGCTATTGTTCTTCGGGTTTGGAAACTATCGCCATTGCCGATGCCAAAATTCGTGCTGGCTATGCCGATTGTATCATAGCGGGTGGAGTTGAAACCATGAGTTATATTCCGTTTGGCGGTTGGCGAATTGCGCCAGGCGCCGATTTGGCCAAGGCACATGCCGATTATTACTGGGGAATGGGTATCACAGCCGAAGCAGTGGCTGCCCAATACAAAGTGAATCGTGAAGACCAAGATGCTTTTTCTTACCAGTCACATATGAAGGCAGTGAAAGCCATACAAAACGGATTTTTCAAAGACGATATTGTGCCTTTCAAAGTGGTGGAAACCTATTTGGACAGCAACGAAAAAAAGAAAACAAGAGACTACTTGGTCGATACCGACGAGGGGCCAAGAGCTGAAACAAGTTTAGAGGCGTTGGCCAAATTGAAACCAGTTTTTCAGGACAAAGGAACGGTTACTGCGGGCAATTCGAGCCAAACATCCGATGGCGCTGCTTTTGTTCTATTGATGTCGGAAAAAAGGGTGAAAGAACTGAATCTGAAACCGATAGCCCGAATGCTTTCGTATGCGGTGGCAGGTGTCGAACCCAGAATAATGGGCATAGGGCCTGTGGCAGCCATTCCTAAAGCATTAAAAATGGCCAATTTGAAACAAGATGACTTAGACCTTATAGAATTGAACGAGGCTTTTGCCGCTCAATCTTTGGCCGTGGTCAGGGAATTGGGATTGAATCCAGATAAAATAAATGTAAACGGCGGCGCTATTGCGCTGGGGCATCCGCTTGGTTGTACGGGTGCAAAACTTTCAGTGCAGTTGTTCAACGAACTAAAACGCAGAAAGCAAAAATACGGCATGGTAACCATGTGTGTGGGTACAGGACAAGGTGCAGCAGGTATTTTTGAAATGCTATAAAGCACAAAGCCATATTGGAAATGTGAAAACAATGTGCCTACTTTAGAAAATATTCGACAGAAGGTTCAAACTACTTGATTTTTAGGCAGTGTTGTACGGTTTTTTTAAAACGTTCAAACCAAATGAATTTTTTATTTTTATCGCGTGTTTTTTTGGGCTTTTTCCAATTTGGCTTGCTTGCCTGTGCGTATGCGCAAGGCAAAATGGAGTTCGATCACCTGAACCGCAATCAGGGATTGCCCACCAATACGGTAACGGCCATAGTGCAAGACAAATATGGCATGTTGTGGTTTGGCTCGCAAAATGGTTTGGTGCGTTTCGATGGCTATGATTACAAGCTGTACGTGCAAGATCCTAAAGACACCAATTCTGTTGAAAACAATTTCATAGATTATCTTGGGCTAACCAAAGACGGTGATTTGATGATAGGCCACAAGGGCTATGGTTTTAGTATATATACTCTCGAAACAGGTGTATTTCAACGATTTGGACACGATCCGCGCAATCCCAATTCCTTGCGCAACGACCAAGTCATAGCTATGCATTCCGACCCAAAAGGGATAATATGGATAGGTACAAACATGGGTTTGGAAAGGTATGACCCCAAAAGCGGTCTTTTCGAACATTATGACATAAAAGAGGGAAACAGTTCCCGCAAAGCCGCGGTCTCCTCCATAGTGCAGGAGCCCGACGGGCAATTGCTTTTGTATGTTTCGGGCAACAAAATAGCTCGCTTCAATCCCCAAAGTCGTTCTTACAGTTTTTTACCGATCACTATAGCGCTTAATATTCACCTCAGGATAAATCGTGGTGGGGTGCTGTGTTTAGACAGAAAGGGCTATTTGTGGATTGGAACTGAATTTGAAGGTTTAATACGATACCATGAAAAGACTGGCGAGATAGTGAAGTACGATACCCAGAACAGCCAATTGAAGAGCAATGTCATCATGCAAATTGTAGAGGACAGCGAGGGTACGGTGTGGGTAGCAACCGATGGTGGCGGGCTTATGGAGTTTGGCTCAAATTCAGAAAAACCGATTATTCACCGATTCGACCCCAAAGACCCTACGTCGCTAAGCAGCAATGCCGTGTATTCCGTCTGCCAAACAAAGGAAGGGCATTTGTGGATAGCTGCTTTTTCGGCAGGGCTTAATATTCTGAAGAAAAACAAAAAGCGTTTTGAATTGTACAACGACAAAGGTTTGGTGGGCAAGTCGCTCAACAACAAGTCGGTGCTCTCTTTTGCAGAAACAGAAAATGGACAAATATGGGTGGGAACCGATGGGGGAGGATTGAATTTGTTCGACCCACTGAAAAAAACCTTTACCTATTACACCAAAGAAAACTCATCTATTTGTTCCAATGTCATCAAGACTTTGGTCAACGACAACGATGGGAACCTTTGGGTAGGTACGTATGCAAGTGGCTTGTGTGTGGCCAACTTTCAAAAGAAATATTTCAAGCATTTCCTTCCCTCCGATTTTACCAACGGGAAGAGTATTTCACGCTTCAATGTTTGGTCGCTGTCTAAAGCTAAAAACGGGAATTTGTGGGTTGGGGAGTTAGATGGTGGGCTCGATTACTACAATTTTGAAGAGGGGAAATTCAAAAATTATTACCACCTCATCCCCGAACTCAAAAAGTTGGTGACACCCAATTTTATGACGGTTTTTAACGACAAGGATGACAACTTGTGGGTTGGCACCCAAACCGAGGGTGCTTACAAAATAAGTGGTATGGGCAACAAAACCACTTCATTCAGACATCGCCCCAACGACCCCAAAAGCATCGTTTCTGATTATATTCAAGTCATTACCCAAGATTCTGAGGGCCGAATATGGATAGGTACCAAACAGGGCGGCCTTTCTATGTTGCCCAATTCTAAAGCCGAAAAGTTTGTGAATTTTACCGTTAGCAATGGCTTGCCAGGTAATACTGTATTCAGTGTTGTAGAAGACCACAAAAAAGATATTTGGATTACGACCGACAAAGGATTGTGTAAATACGAACCCAAAACGGGTGTTTTCAGGACTTTTGACGAAAGCGACGGATTGCAGTCGCTCGAGTTTAAAATTGGAGCGGTGTACAAGGAAGCCAGTGGCCATATTTGCTTGGGTGGTCCCGAAGGTTTCAATCGTTTTCATCCCGATAGCATCGTGTACAATGTGCACGCGCCCGAAGTGTACATTTCGGGAATAAAGCTTTTCAACAAGCCAATTGAGCCCAGACAATCCTACAACGACAAAGTATATTTTACCAAACCAATACATCTACTCGATACCCTATTGCTTAGTTACTCCGATTATGTGCTTTCCATCGACTTTACGGGGATTGACTACACCAGCCCCGAAAAAAACAAGTTTGCCTACATGCTTGAAGGTCTTGAAAAAGATTGGAACACCGTGGATGCCAACAGGCGTAGCGCCAATTACACCAATTTGGCGCCAGGCCAATATGTGTTTCGTGTAAAAGCGGCCAACAACGATGGCGTGTGGAATGAAAAAGGCCGCTCGCTCATCATCATAGTGTCACCGCCTTGGTGGCAAACTTGGTGGTTTAGAATTTTGGCTACAATCGCCATCTTATCCGCATTGGTCGGTTTTTATAAGTGGCGGGTTCGTCAGATAAGTGCAAGAAACATATTGCTCCAAAAGGTTGTTCAAGAACGCACTGCCGAACTCAGAGAGGCCAACGAACACCTTTCGAACAGCAACGAGGAAATTAGATTATCGAACGAGCAATTGGAAAAACAGAATTCCGAAATTCTGAAAATGAATGAAAAAATTTTGTTGCAAAAGAAGGAAATTTTGGAGCAAAAAGACGAATTGGAGCTCAAAAACAATCAGTTGAATCAAATAAATGCCACCAAAGACAAATTGATTTCGATAATAGGACACGATTTGCGCAATCCGGTTTCGGCGCTTACCTCACTTACCGATATGTTGCAGGGAATGTATAAAAGTCTGTCGGAAAATGACATAACCCAAATACTGGGGCACATTCAGACCTCTTCTACCTCGCTCAAACTATTGGTAAACAATCTGTTGGACTGGGCATTGGTACAAAGCAAGCATGTAGAACCGCAACCCAAAAAAGTGGATTTGGCCAAAGCTGCCGAAGAATGTTTCAAATTATTGAAGTTGCATGCTGAAGGAAAAGGCATCCAATTTGATTTGATTACCATGGAAGAGCATTTGGTTTTTGCTGATCCCAATATGTTGAAAACCATTTTACGCAACTTGGTAGGAAATGCAGTGAAATTTACTCCCGAAGGGGGTAGCATTTCCATTTCTAGCGAGCATACCGAAAAGGGCGAGCTGCTCATTACCGTTTCCGATACTGGTGTAGGCATGACCCAAGACAAAATAGACCAGCTGTTGGACAACCAACTCATTGGCACCACTTCGGGCACTTCCAACGAAAAGGGAACAGGTTTGGGCTTGGTCATCGTAAGGGAATTTATAGAAGCCAACCGCGGTCGTTTGGAAATCACAAGCACTCCCAATCAGGGAACCAAATTCAAGATATACTTGCCAGTAGCAGAATAGCAATGGAATTGTGTTGCTCAGGCATAATAAAAAAGGCTCGTGTAAACGAGCCTTTTTTATTATTGATTAAAGGAAAATCTAAGAACGGTACATCACAGCTTTGATAGCATCGATAGTGCGCTTGGTATTGGGAAGTATTTCTTCAATCAAAGTAGGGGCGTAGGGTAGTGGCAAATCTTTGTTAGCCACACGGTGCACAGGGGCATCTAGGTAATCGAATGCATATTTTTGAACATGATAAGCAATTTCAGACGAAATACAGCTCAAATTCCATGCTTCTTCCAGACACACTAGGCGGTTGGTTTTTTTCACCGAGTCCACGATTGTTTTGTAATCAATTGGCCTAACAGTAAGCAAGTCAATTACTTCTACCGAAATATTTTCTTTTGCCAATTCGGTTGCAGCGGCGTGGGCTATTTTCATGAATTTCCCAAAGGATACCAAAGTGACATCGGTACCTTGTCTGTCGATGCTTGCCACACCCAAAGGAAGAGTGTATTCCCCTTCAGGCACTTCGCCTTTGTCGCCATACATCAGTTCCGATTCCATAAATATCACAGGATCTTCATCGCGAATAGACGATTTCAAAAGGCCTTTGGCATTGTATGGCGTAGACGCGACCACCACTTTCAAACCAGGGGTGTTGGCGTACCAGTTTTCAAAATTTTGGGAGTGCTGGGAGCTAAGTTGTCCGGCATTTCCGGTGGGGCCACGAAAAACGATAGGCACCGAGTATTGACCACCCGACATACTCATCATTTTGGCGGCACTGTTTATGATTTGGTCGATGGCTACCAAAGAGAAATTGAAGGTCATGAATTCGATAATGGGGCGTAGGCCATTCATGGCGGCACCAATCCCAATACCCGTAAAACCCAATTCGGCAATTGGGGTGTCGATGATGCGTTCTGGTCCAAATTCTTCCAACATGCCTTGGCTTACCTTGTAGGCACCATTGTATTCGGCCACTTCTTCGCCCATCAGGAAAATGCTAGGGTCACGGCGCATTTCCTCGTTCATGGCTTCGCGCAAAGCTTCTCTGAATTGTATTTGTCTCATCTTTTATTTGAAAAACGTGTGTAAAATTAGGATGAAATTGTGAGAAATGGGTTTTAAATCACGCCACGGCGTCTATTTTTTTGCAAATATCCTGGAAGATATTTTCAATAGTCCCAATTCCATTTATTTCTGCAGTCTTGTTTTGCTTTCTGTAATATTCTTTCACGGGGGTTGTTTCCGACTTATATACCTGAATTCTTTTTTGAATAACATTTGGGTCTACATCGTCGGCTCTGCCCGATGTTTTACCTCTTTCAAGCAATCGGCGCTTTAGTTCTTCTTCCTCCACCTCGAGCGAAACAAGCGTGGAAATTGCAGATTTTTTTGTGGATAGGAATTTGTCCAATGCCTCGGCCTGCGCAGCCGTACGAGGAAATCCGTCGAAAATAAAACCTTTTGCACTGGCATTTTTTTCTACTTCCGATTGTAGCATCTGAATGGTTACTTCGTCAGGAACCAATTGCCCATTGTCTATGTAGCTTTTTGCCAAATTCCCCAGTTCAGTACCTCCCTTGATGTTTGCACGAAATATGTCGCCAGTGGAAAGATGTACTAAGTGGTACTTTTTGATGATGTTTTCGCTTTGAGTTCCCTTGCCAGCACCGGGTGGACCAAAAAGAATAATGTTCAACATGTTACAATAATGAAGGTTTTCAGAAAAACTTTGTAAAAGTAGGGATTATACATCATTTAACTACATAAGAGGCGCAAAAACTCCATTTGCCGCCATGATTTGGCACCCTTCCAATCTTTAGAATTTTTGATGTTTAAGAGAAATAAATGTACATTTGGTGGACTCTTAGTTCATGTTTAGAGCATATAGTAATGGCTGCATTTACAGCAAGCTGAAATTCCGAAAATGAAATTAAAAATAGTTTTCTTCTTGTTTTTTTGTTCGACACTGCTTTCGTTTGGCCAAAGCACGGGTATCAATAACCCTACCCCAAATAGCAAAGCGGCATTAGATGTGGTTGCTTCGGGAAACCAAGGAATGCTGATACCCCGTATTACAGACGCACAGCGCTTGGCTATTGCCACCCCACCTACGGGATTAATTTGCTATTCCACTACCGACAATTTGATATGGTATTACAATGGCACGTCATGGGTTACACTGCCCAATAGTGCTACAAATTCTTGGACACAGGCAGGTTCCAATGTTGTTCTCACTACCATAACCAATAATGTGGGTATTGGGGTGACACCTGTTGCCAAACTTGAAGTGAGGGGAGCTGATGCTACCTCTACCAATTTTGCACTTCGCATTAGTAACGCTAATCCAACTAACTTAATGACCATAGACAATGCAGGAAATGTTACCATTCCAGACTTGGTAGGGCCCGGGGTAGTGCAATCCGATGCTTCTGGTACTCTCTCTGTATTGTCAAATCCTACCACAGGCACCGGTTCTGCCAATAAGGTGGCTTTTTGGTCTGGCACTTCTGCATTGAGTTTCAATACCAACTTTCATTGGGACAATAATAATGCTCGTTTGGGAATTGGCACATCATTACCCAATGCTTCACTGAATATTGGCTCTTCAGGAAACAATTGGAATTTGTTTTCGACAGAGGGTGATTTTAACATTGGAACCACTACACATCGTTTGAAAATGGGAATTGCAACGAGTGGAGGTGGGGCTGGCGATGCTTACATTTCCAGTCAAGGAGGAGCCAATAGGTTGTTCCTTGGTACAGGAAATACTTTTGCCACTACCCAAACGCTTACGTTGGCAAATGGAAGTGTGGGCATTGGTAACATTTCACCTTCTTATGCACTTGATGTGGCAGGACAAGTCAACGCAACGACTGCAAGTACCAACTCCTTTGGCTTGAATCATCAATTTAGCACGGTAAGATTAAGTACATACATTGGAAATAGTTACACAGGAAGTTCTATACTGGGTGCTTCCATCGGTACACAATCCGACAACCCCTTTTTTATATACGTGAATAACAATGGGGAGAAATTTTACATCGGCAATTCTACCCAAAGCTACAACATAGGGATAGGTACCAACAATCCCAAGAACAAGTTGGATATTGCTGGAAATGTGGTTGTTGGAGCTAGCTATGCAGGTGTCAATTCCGCTCCAACCAACGGATTGTTAGTTCAGGGAAATGTGGGTATCGGAACTACCACACCCAACGCACCCTTGGAATTTTCCAATGACATCACAAACAGGAAAATAGTTTTATACGAAACAGCCAATAACGACCACCAATTTTATGGTTTTGGTATAAACGGTGGTACACTTCGTTATCAAACAGATGCAGCTGGCGCCGACCATGTATTCTTTTCGGGGGCAAGTTCAACAACATCCAGCGAGTTGATGAGGATAAAGGGAAATGGAAATGTGGGTATAGGTATTGCTCCCAGCTATAAATTGCATGTGTCGGGACAAACTTACCTGGATGCTGGTGCCACTAATAGTGCTCCATTGTTGGTTACTAGTAGCAATACTTGGGGTACTGCCATCCAAATTAGCAATACTTCATCCGGTGGTTCTACCTATGCGTTGGTGTCTGCTGGTTCGGCCCACACCGATTTGCCAGTAGGCTCCTTTGCGATTTCCAGTTTTGGTGGCCAGCATGCATTTTACATGGATGGTTCGAATGGAAATGCCATCATGGCCATTAGTGATCCATCTCAAAAAGTAGGAATTGGACTTTCTACTCCTAGCGCAAGATTGCATGCATATGCCCCTTTCAATGCTGGAAACAATACTGTAGGTTATTTTGAAAATGATGCAGAAGCAGGTGGCACCGCAGTGTTTGGTCAAACCACCTATAATTCGGCTAATGCGACCTCTGGTGCACGGTATGGAGGAAGGTTCAATGCTTGGTATGGTTTAGGAACACACTATGGAGTGTATGGGTATGGCTTTGGAGGTTCTACCGCCTATGGAGTTTATGGAGTAGCCTCGGGTGCTACATCAACAAATTATGCAGGTTATTTTTCTGGAAGTGTGTATACCACAGTTTCCTACCTAAGTTCTGATAGAATCTTGAAAAATAATGTCTCACCATTTTCTGGCGCACTCAATTCTTTAAAACAAATAGAGGTAATGAACTACACCTACCGCAATGATGAAGATTATGGAAGAATGAACTTCCCTTCAGGTAATCAGATAGGTTTCATTGCACAAAATTTGGAAACGCAATTTCCTCATTTGGTGAAAGAAAGTACTCACCCTGTGCCCTTGCTACCTGAAGAATTTAAGGGAAACGTGACAGAATCGGGTAGAGAGTTGAAATACAAAGTGGTGAATTACGACGGTATGATTCCTATTTTGACACAAGCCGTGAAAGAGCAGCAACTTTTAATTGATTCACTTTCCAATTCTCTCAAAACCAGTCAGATGGTAAATCAAAAACTGGCTACTGAAGTCGAAGAAATCAAGCGGACTTTGGGAATGGGAATCGATGCCCGCCACGTGGCTCGAAAGAAAAGTAGATAAAATTCAAGCATAAGTCATACTCTGACTTTCTTGGATAAACTATTTCTTTTTACATCAACGCTATTCCAACATAGAGTATAATGCCCAAAATGTAATATGTCATGTACAGGTTTCTTAGCTTTATAAAGCCTTGTGAATTATGGGGTTGAATTTTCCAATAGGTCAATCCACTACCCAATTGCGCCAATCCCAAACAAAGTGCACATGACATGGATACGTAGCCAACGAAGAATATAGCGAAAAGGTGTAAAAAGGCTACAAGATAGATGAGTTTAATTACACCTGTTGTTTTGCTTTGACCCAGCCATACTGCAGTCGTGCGTATGTTTTGTTCTTGGTCTGCTTTTTGGTCTATTAGTTCGTGGATTAAATGACCAGCTGAAACCAATAAGGCAAAATACAAGCTAATGCTAACAGACTGGTAACTATAGGGCATGAAGAAAAGGTAGCTCAAATGAAATAGTAGTATTTCGGTGGCGAATGAAACAACAAGACCTCCCAACGGGATTCCCTTTAGATTAACTTCAGGCCAAGAGTATAAAAACCATCCTGTCCAAACAGCAAG
>JBIKRJ010000211.1:0-4108 GCA_044349205.1 Cytophagales bacterium
TTGTGTCGGGTGTGCATACCCCCACTTTCGATGTGGACGAGGCTTCGTTGGAAATTGGCAGCGGACTCATGGCCTGGTTGGCACTGAAGGAATTGGAGCTATAATTTTTCCCCTTTGAACCTTCTAAATATTTCACCCCTTTGGCAAGACTACGAGTTGCTCGACACGGGCAATTTTGAAAAATTGGAAAGGTTTGGCGCTTTTGTATTGGCAAGACCTGAACCACAGGCACTTTGGGACAAATCGATGTCGGAAATAGAATGGGGAAAAATAGCCCATGCCACCTTTCGGCGCGATGAAAAAAATCCTGAAAAAGGTATCTGGACATTGAAGCCCAGCATGAAAGAACAATGGCATATCTCCTACCAAGCCAATGACTTGCGTTTGAAATTTCGTTTAGGTCTTTCCTCTTTCAAGCATGTAGGCATTTTTCCCGAGCAAGCCGACAACTGGAATTTTATTTGCCAAAAAGTAAAAAGTTTCACCTCTCCCAAAGTGTTGAACCTCTTTGCCTATACAGGCGGTGCTTCTTTGGCTGCCAAGGCCGCAGGTGCCGATGTTACCCATCTCGATTCCGTAAAACAATGCATTTCGTGGGCCAGAGAAAATATGGAAGCCAGCCAATTGGCAAATATCCGATGGATGGTAGAAGATGCTTTTAAGTTTGTAAAACGCGAGGTAAAAAGGGGAAACACCTATCAAGGCATAATTTTAGACCCGCCAGCCTATGGTCGCGGGCCCGAGGGTGAAAAATGGGTGTTGGAAGACAGTTTGAACGAACTTTTGAAAAATTGCAGCCAATTGTTGGATGAAAACGGATTTATGGTTTTAAACCTCTATTCCATGGGGTATTCTGCCTTACAAGCCGAAACCCTTTTGAAGTCCATTTTTAAAAACAAGAAGGCTGAAATAGGTGAATTTTATTTTGAAGATAAAGACCTGAAAAAGCTCCCTTTGGGCTTGTATGCCCGTTTTTAGATTTTCAGCATGGTGAAAACACTTTACCTTATCCCTTGTCATTTGGCGGAAGACGGCAAGTCAGATGCTTTTGCTTTGGCCAATTTGGAAGTGATTAGACACACAAAATATTATTTTGTTGAAAATGTACGATCGGCGCGAAGGTTTATTTCATCGCTGAAACTGGGCATTACAATAGATGAATTGACATTCTTTGAACTTGATAAAAATACTGAAAATCAATTAATTAAAGAGAAAATACTGGAAATTCCAGCCCAAGTAGAGCAAGTGGGTGTTTTGTCTGAGGCGGGCTGCCCGGGCGTAGCCGACCCAGGGGCCAAATTGGTAGCCATCGCCCACCAGTTGGGCTGGAAAGTAGCGCCACTTGTGGGGCCTTCTTCTATTTTATTGGGTTTAATGGCATCTGGATTCAACGGACAAAGATTCTTCTTTCATGGGTATTTGCCTATTAAACAAGAAGAAAGAATCAAGGCCATACGCAAACTGGAAGAAGAAGCGATAACCAAAGGCATCACCCAGCTTTTTATCGAAACCCCCTTTCGTAATCAATCGTTATTTCAGGATTTGTTACAAACGCTTAGACCAAATACCCTTTTGTGCATTGCCAGCAACCTAACTTCATCCAATGAATTTGTTTCGACCAAAAAAGTAGTCGATTGGAAAAATAATATTCCGAATATCAACAAAATACCAACGATATTTCTGATTGGACAATTCGATTTAGTATAAAATATCGAAATCGACCTTTTTCAAAGAATTTTTTAAATAATTCAGTATAGTGCAATAAATTTGTACTTCGTTTTCTAACTATTTACCTATTTCATTTCTAAACTTTCTTAAAAAATGTCTCTCCTATTCACTTCCGAATCTGTTTCAGAAGGTCACCCCGATAAAGTGGCCGACCAAATCTCAGATGCCGTATTAGATGCCATGCTCACACAAGATCCCCATTCACGTGTGGCTTGCGAAACTTTGGTTACCACCGGCTTGACCGTAGTAGCTGGCGAAATCACCACTAAAGCCACGGTAGACGTGCAAGAAGTCATTCGTAAAACGATTGAAAAAATTGGCTATACCAAGGCTGAATATATGTTTGAAGCGCAGTCTTGCGGTATTATCAATGCCCTGCATTCGCAGTCTCCCGACATTGCCCAAGGAGTAAACGAAGGCGAAGGTTTGGACAAAGACCAAGGCGCTGGCGACCAAGGTATGATGTTTGGCTATGCTACCAAAGAAACGCCCGAATACATGCCTATGGCTTTGGCTTTCTCGCATCGAATTGTGAAATATATGTCGGAAGTACGCAAGGCGGGTAAAACGATGACGTATCTTCGTCCCGATACCAAAAGCCAGGTAACCATTGAATACGATGAAAATGGCAAAGCGAAACGCGTAGATACCATTGTGGTTTCTACACAGCACGACGATTTTGTAAAACCAAAGGATAGCAGCAAAGAAGCCAAAATAGCAGCCGACAATGCAATGTTGGAAGTCATCAAAAAAGACATATTGACCCAAATTATTCCGTATTGTGTACCCAAAGAACTATTGGATGTCCAAACCAAATACTTTATAAACCCAACCGGTGTTTTTGTGATTGGTGGGCCTCATGGTGATTCGGGATTGACTGGAAGAAAAATCATAGTAGACACTTACGGTGGAAAAGGTGCCCATGGCGGTGGTGCATTTTCAGGAAAAGATCCTTCGAAAGTCGACAGAAGTGCTGCCTATGCTGCTCGTCACATTGCGAAAAATTTGGTGGCAGCGGGCGTGGCCGATGAGGCTTTGGTGCAAGTGGCCTATGCCATTGGTATTGCAAAGCCCGTTTCCATAAACGTAAATACTTACGGCACAGCCAAAGTTAAAAAGACCGATGCCGAAATTGCGGAAGTAGTCGCACAAGTGTTCGACATGAGACCAAAAGCCATCATCGAGCGTTTTGGCTTGAAAAATCCAATTTATTCAGAAACAGCTGCTTACGGTCACATGGGGCGTGAACCTTACGAAAAAGAAGTCACTTTGCACTATGTGAATATTGAAGAAAAAGGCAACCAGATTGTTGAAACTCGTACCTCTTCAACAAAAAAGGTACAGTTTTTTGGTTGGGAAAAATTAGACTTTGTGGACAAGCTTAAACAAGCATTCCAATAAGGTTAGTACTTAAATAAATATTCATGGGTGGTGATTAGTAGAAAAGCTATTTTCTTTCTAAATTCATCACCCATCTTATTTTGTAGTTAGTGCAATGTCGGCTCGATTTTTATCCATTCATCCGCTAAATCCGCAATCGAATCGTATTGCCGAAGTAGTGGAATGTCTCCAAGATGGCGGTATTGTGGTGTACCCGACCGATACGGTATATGGTATAGGCTGCGACCTTTTCAACAAAAATGCCATTGAAAAGCTATGCCGAATAAAGGGAATAAAGCCTGAAAAAATCAATCTCTCGTTTATTTGCTATGATTTGAGCCATATTTCAGAGTATGTAAAAAATTTGGAAACACCGACTTTCAAAGTGTTGAAGAAAAATTTGCCAGGCCCTTTCACCTTTATATTGGAAGCCAGCTACAATGTGCCCAAAACATTGATTGCCAAAAAGAAGACAGTAGGCATTCGCATTCCAAACCATCAAATCCCATTGCAAATAGTGAAAGAATTGGGGCATCCGCTTATCTCTTCTTCCATAAAAGACGACGACGAAGTGTTGGAGTACACCACCGACCCAGAGTTGATTTACGAGAAATACAAAAA
The DNA here is from genome assembly GCA_044349205.1 of Cytophagales bacterium. GTDB lineage: Bacteria > Bacteroidota > Bacteroidia > Cytophagales > UBA9547 > UBA9547. Next base: position 3,730 of record JBIKRJ010000211.1, read on the forward strand.
TGTGGTGGATATTGTGATAGAATCGGGAAATAGTGGCAATGTACCCTCTACCATAGTAGATTGTACGAATGGCAATTTGGAAATAGTAAGAGAAGGCTTGGGTATTTTGTCTTAAAAACAAGCAGGCATTCCATATCGAAATGCCTGCTTACCAGTAAGGGTGTTTTTAGTTTTTGATACAGCGCACACAAAAACCATCTTTCATTGGGCCTGAAAAACGGTAGGCATAGCCAAAATCGTAGCTTACACCACGAGCCCATGCACGTGTGGCATCTTCGGCGGTGCTGCTCCACCAGTACACGTTTTTACCATAATTGACGAACATTCCTTCCGGGTAACGCAAACCACCAGGCAAAGCACCGACATTGGTTTCATTTGT
>JBIKRJ010000212.1:0-4098 GCA_044349205.1 Cytophagales bacterium
AAAACGGACAAGAGGTTCTTGTTTGGCGATAGCTTCTTTCATGTATCCCTCCATTTCTTCCAATGCATGGTGGTCGGCGGCATCGCGTCCATTTTTATGTTCCTGCCACAGAAATTCAGAATAGTTGGCAAAAGATTCGTTCAAGGGCAAGTTGGGCCAAGATTCGGCAGTGACCAAGTCGCCAAACCAATGATGGAATAGTTCGTGTGCTATGATATTGTCCCAATCTTTGTCCAACATTTCACGGTTGGTGCACTGTACCGCTTCCATCATCACGGTGGCTGTTGTGTTTTCCATAGCGCCCGACACATAATCGCGCACAACCACTTGGGAATATTTGTCCCAAGGATATTTGTATTGAAGCAAATTAGAAAAGTACTCTATCATTTCAGGGGTTCTTCCAAATACCGATTTGGCGTGTTTTTGGTATTTGGGCTCTACATAGTAACTTACTTCCAGCCCGTTCCAATTAAAATTTTTGCTTTTGGGCATGGTGTCTTTGACGATTGCAAAATCGCCCACAGCCATCATCACCAAATAAGGCGAATGGGGCTTGTCGTGTTTCCATAGGTCGGTGCGTGTTCCATCGGCATTTAGCAACCCATACACAAGCGTGCCATTAGAAAGCGTCTTGAATCGGTTATCTACAGTGATGTATAGTTCTTGCGTCATTTTCTCGTTGGGCGAGTCGATAGTGGGAAACCAGCATGAGCTAGACTCAATTTCGCCTTGTGTCCAAATTTGTTGTGGTTTCAAGGTGTCTTTGCCGTCGGCATTTATAAAAAACAGGCCTTTGTCGGAATTTATCGCGGCATTTCCTCCTTTGGGCAATTCGTTGGGTTTTGCCGTGTAGTCAATTTCGAGAGTATATGATTTTCCTCTTTCGTAGGTTTTGTCAAGGCTCACGACCAGTTTGGATTTGTCGTACCGAAAAGTCAACTCAGATCCCGCAGGGAGCAGCTTTACATAGTGAATATCTAAACCCTTTGCGTCCAATTCCAATACATTTTGCGAATAAAAGTAAGGTTTCAGCGTAAGGGTGGCTTTCCCTTTCAAGGTTTGCTTTTGCCAGTCGAAAGAAACTTCCAATTTGGTATGCAACAAATCGTGCTTCAAGGTGCGGCTGGGCGAATAAGGATATACAGGCAAAGTCGTAGCATTCAATTCATTAGTAGCAAAAGAGGTTGGTTTTTTACTTGTTTGACAGGATGCTATTACGGCTAAAGAGAGAAGTATTATTAAATAGTTTTTCATAAATTATTTAGTTTACAAGATGAAAAATAAAATTCAGCGTTGAAGTTCAATGTTTTTTTGCCTCGTTCCAATATTTGTCCATTTCTTCTAAGCTCATTTCATTTAAAATCTTACCATCGATGGCCGACTGTTTTTCGAGGTAATTGAAGCGCTTGATAAATTTCTTGTTGGTCATTTCTAGCGCATTTTCTGGATTTATTCCTACAAAACGAGCATAATTGACTAGGGAAAAAAGTAAATCTCCAAATTCGGCCTCTGCTTTTTGAGGATTGGTTTCTTGCAAAAATTCATCCATTTCTTCCTGCACTTTCCCCCAAACTTGTTCTTTTTTGTCCCAATCGAAACCTACTGCCCTGGCTTTTTCCTGAATTCGCATCGACTTTACCAAGGCTGGCAAGGCACTGGGAACACCCGACAAAACCGACTTGCTCCCTTCCTTCAATTTTATTTTCTCCCAATTTCTTTTTACCTCTTCTTCGGTCTCGGCTTTTACATTTCCATAAATATGTGGATGCCTGACAATGAGTTTATTGCATAAAAAATCTATCACATCTGCCATATCAAAATCATTTGTTTCGGAGGCAATACGGGCATAAAAAACCACATGCAATAGCAAATCGCCTAACTCTTTCTTAATTTCGGGAAGGTCTTGGTTCGCAATGGCATCGGCCAATTCGTAGGTTTCTTCGATGGTCAAAGTGCGCAAGGTTTCCATCGTTTGCTTCTTGTCCCAGGGACACTGCTCACGCAATTCATCCATGATTTGCAGCAACTGGCCAAATTGGTCTAATGCGTCTTGTCTTTTATTCTTTATAGATTTATCTTCTTTCATAAATTATCGAAACACTGTTAGCAATTTATAAATAAATAAGTCTTTAGTGTAATAGATACGCCCGTTGTAGGTTAAATTTGTGCCCTTAACTCTTACATAAACTAACACTGTGACGTTAATCAAATCAATCTCAGGCATTCGTGGTACCATTGGCGGAAAAGTGGGAGAATCTCTTTCTCCAATTGACGTGGCAAGATTTGCGGCTGCTTATGGCACTTATGTCAAGGACAAAGAAATAGGCAAAAAAGTCATCATAATCGGACGAGATGCTCGGCCTACAGGTGCGGCCATATCAGGAATTGTTTCCTCTACGCTTATGGCATTAGGATTGGATGTGGTCGACCTAGGGCTAAGCACCACCCCAACGGTAGAAATGGCTGTAGTGGCCGAACAAGCTGCAGGAGGGATAATCATAACAGCAAGCCACAACCCCATACAGTGGAATGCATTGAAACTTTTGAACGAGAAAGGAGAGTTTATTTCGGCTTCAGATGGAGCAGAAATGCTGAAAATTGCCGAAAATGAGGCATATTCTTTTGCGGAAGCACTAAAATATGGACATTACAAGCAAGATGATAGTTACTTGCAAAAACACATCAATTCTATTTTAAAATTGGAACTGGTAGATGTAGAAGCGATAAGCAAACGTAATTTTAAAATAGCAGTAGATGCTGTAAATTCTACTGGCGGAATAGCCGTTCCAATGCTTTTGGAAGCATTGGGAGTGAAAAATGTGAGTAAATTTTTCTGCGAACCTACTGGGCACTTTCCCCACAATCCAGAACCATTGGCCGAAAACCTTACCCAAATTTCGGCAGAAATAGAAAAAGGAAAATTTGATTTGGGCATTGCCGTAGATCCCGATGTAGATCGCTTGTGCTTTATATGTGAAGATGGGCACATGTTTGGGGAAGAATACACCCTAGTTGCAGTGGCCGATTATGTACTAAGCCAACGCCCTGGAAATAGTGTTTCGAATCTTTCTTCAACCCGCGCATTAAAAGATGTGACAGAGAAATTGGGTGGCCAGTATTTTGCCTCGGCAGTAGGCGAAGTGAATGTAGTGGAAGCCATGAAAGCGCACAATGCTGTAATAGGTGGCGAAGGGAATGGCGGCGTCATTTATCCCGAACTGCATAACGGCCGCGATGCTTTGGTTGGTATTGCGCTGTTTCTAACCCATTTAGCCAAGTTCGGAAAAAATATTTCCATGTTGAAAGCACGCTATCCCAACTATCACATTTCCAAAAACAAAATAGAGCTCACTCCTTCAATAAATGTGCCTCAGGTGTTGGAAGAAATGAAAGAAAGGTACAAAAAACAGCCCATCAACACGATAGATGGTGTAAGGATAGATTTCGACAAAGAATGGGTGCATTTAAGGGCATCAAACACCGAACCTATCATTCGTATTTATGCCGAATCGGACAGCATATCGAAAGCCGACTATCTAGCAAATAAAATCATAGTCGACATAAAAGAGATTATAGCCGACAAACTGTAGTTTGCAATTTTTTTTAATACTTGTTACATTGCGATTTGGACATACCCAAGATTTTTAGCCTTTCATGGTATACAACTCGCTTCAGTTTCTTGTATTTTATGTAATCGTAACCAGTTGGTATTTTCTATTGCCACCTCGCTACCGATGGGGGCTTTTACTATTTGCCAGTTGTTATTTCTACATGGCCTTTGTCCCCATTTACATCCTCATTTTGGGAGGCACCATAGTAGTAGATTACTTTGCTGGTATTTATTTAGAAAAAATAGAAGGAAAGGGTAAAAAAGTCTTTCTAATCTTGAGTTTGATAGCGAACATAGGCATTTTGTGTGTGTTCAAATACTACAATTTCATAAACGAAAACATTGGGTATTTATTTAGATTTTTTGTACAACAAAACCCCATACCATACCTGAATATAATTTTACCTATTGGCCTTTCTTTTCATACCTTTCAAGCCATGAGTTACACTATAGAAGTGTACCGTGGAAATCAGAAGGCAGAAAAGAAT
>JBIKRJ010000213.1:0-4093 GCA_044349205.1 Cytophagales bacterium
GTCGGCTACAAACAAAATCAAATCGGCATCTTCTACGCTTCCCGTCACAAAATCCATCATGGCTTGGTGCAACTGATAGGCTGGTTTTAGAATACCTGGAGTGTCGGAATAGGCCACTTGAAAGTTTGGTCCGTTCCAAATTCCCATAATTCGGTGGCGCGTAGTTTGGGCTTTCGAAGTGACAATTGAAAGTTTTTCACCCATCAGGGCGTTGACCAGCGTAGATTTTCCCACATTTGGTCGGCCCACTATGTTTACAAATCCGGCTTTGAAATCGATTTCTGGTACAGGCATTTACAAAGATAATGAATCGGTTTTAAAGCACAGATTGAAAGGTTTGATGTTCGAAATTTCTTCTTTCAGGCGTCTGTTCGAATAACCCAAACACAGCCGAACCCGAACCGCTCATGGCCGCATACCAAGCCCCCATGTCGTAAAGCGTTTGTTTGATCTCGGCCAAAAGTGGGTGTTTTGGAAAAACAGTTTCCTCAAACTGATTCTTAAGAACGCTTTTCCAATCTTTTCTGCTTTGCAACAACTCCTTGAAGTCGCCTTCAAAAAACCTAGGTTGCACTTGACCAAAGGCATCGGCAGTGGAAACATGCAAAGGCGGACAGACAATTACAATATGTTGCCCTTTCAAATCCAAGTTCACCTCGTGCATCACTTCGCCTCTTCCTGTGGCTATACAGGCACTATTCCGTATGAAAAAGGCACAGTCGCTGCCAAGCTGCGCCGCATATTCTTCAAGTCTATTCGTATCCAAATGCAATTCAAAAACGCTGTTCAGTACCTTCAAGGCAAAAGCCCCGTCGGATGAACCGCCCCCCAAACCTGCCCCCATGGGTATTATCTTATGAAGATGTATTCTTGCGTTTGGCAACCCGTGGTCTCGTTTTAGCATCTGATATGCTTTCACACACAAATTGTCATGGGTGTTTCCCGGTACTTGCAAGCCCGTTTGCACAAACTCAAATTCTTTTTGTGGCACTATTTCCAGCACATCGTGCCAAGGCACGGGATAAAAACATGTAAGCAAGTTGTGGTAGCCATCGGCCCGCTTTTCGGTAATGTAAAGGCCTAAATTTATTTTAATGTTGGGGAAAGCAATCATTTCAGTAAGACTCCTGTATGTTGGGGAAATCTTTGGCTTTCACATCGCGTATGTAATGACTTACTGCCTCCGAAATAATGCTGTCCAAATCGGCATAGCGGCGTAAAAAACGAGGATGAAATTCTTTGTTTACGCCCAACATATCGTGGCTTACCAATACTTGTCCGTCCATGTAAGGCCCCGCTCCAATCCCAATGGTGGGTATCGCCACAGATTCCGAAACCCGTTTGCCCAAATCGGCAGGTATCTTTTCCAAAACCAAACCAAAACAGCCCAATTGCTCCAAAAGAAGGGCATCTTCCAGCAGTTGGTCTGCCTCTTCTTTTTCTTGCGCACGCACCGTATAGGTGCCAAATTTGTATATCGACTGGGGTATCAAACCCAAATGTCCCATCACTGGCACACCGGCACTCAAAATGCGGATAATGGATTCTTTTACCTCGGCGCCGCCCTCTAGTTTCACGGCATGCGCCCCCGATTCTTTCATGATACGTATCGAAGACCGTAAGGCCTCAGAAGAGTTGCCCTGATACGAGCCAAAAGGCAAATCTACCACGACCAAAGCCCTTTCTACCGCCCGCACCACCGAAGAGGCATGGTATATCATTTGGTCTAAAGTGATAGGTAGCGTGGTTTCATGCCCTGCCATCACGTTAGAAGCCGAATCGCCCACCAATAGCACATCCACCCCGGCACTGTCCAAAATTTTGGCCATAGAGTAGTCGTAGGCAGTCAGCATCGAGATTTTTTCCCCACGATTTTTCATTTCGCGAAGCTGGTGGGTGGTCACTTTGCGTATGTTCTGCGAATGAGTACTCATGATTTGGTTGACAGTTGACAGTAAGCAGTTGACAGAAATTTGTATTGGGTTTTGCAACCTTTATCAGTTAACCGTCAACTAATAACCTATATGTTGGCAAAGTAAATAAAAAACTCGACAGCAAAACTTGATAGTCATTTCTAAACCGTATATTTGCCACAACCATCCGCTACTTCTGTATCGAAAACGGCAGTTTATATCCTTCTTCTGAATCGCCAACGGGTTCTCCCGTCTGTTTTCCAAAAGCTGGCATTATACCGTTAAGCGCAACCTGCCATGCTTTTTGAGATACTCCTCATTGTTTTTTTGGTGGCACTCAATGGTTTATTTGTGGCAGCCGAGTTCGCAATAGTCAAAGTACGTGCCTCGCAAGTAGAACTTCGTGCCCAAGAAGGCAGCAATGCCGCCAAATTGGCCGAACATATCCTCGACCACATCAACACCTATTTGTCGGCTACACAGCTCGGCATTACCATCGCCAGTCTGGCTTTGGGTTGGTTTGGCGAAGAAACCGTGACCAAAATCATCTATCCGCTCATTAAAGAATTCAATTTTCAAATTACCGAAACCACGGTGCACCAAATTTCCTTGGGCATCTCGTTTATGTTTGTCACCTTTTTGCACATTGTCTTTGGCGAAATTGCCCCCAAGGCACTGGGTATCAAACTTCCTGAGCAAATTATTCTTTTTGTTTCGCCCTTTTTACGACTATTCTACCTTGTATTCAAGCCATTCATTTACGTGTTGAATGCCTCGGCCAATGTGCTTTTGCGCTTGATTGGCATCAATCCCAACGAAATGGTTGAAGGTCACAGCGCCGAAGAACTTAAGCTTTTGATTAAACAAGGAGCCGAAGAAGGTACCATACCTTCCAGCCAACAAGAAATGATTGAAAATGTTTTCAATTTTAGCGGACTCACTGCCAAACAAATACTAGTGCCACGCACCAAAGTTATCGCCTTGGAGGTGTCAAGTCCCGACGAGGAAGTGTTGCAGCGCATCATTGGCGAAGGCTATTCACGTATGCCCGTCTACAAAGACACACTCGACGATATAGTGGGCATTGTCCATACCAAGGATATCATTCCCATGATACACCACAACCAGCCTATCGTGTTGCGCGACATCTTACGCCCCGCTTACCTTATACCCGAAACCAAAACTGTGAGCGAACTTTTGAAAGACTTCCAAAAGAAAAGGATGCACATGGCAGTGGTCATCGACGAGTTTGGCGGCACTTCCGGCATAGTTACCATGGAAGATGTGATAGAAGAATTGGTAGGCGAAATACAAGACGAATACGACGACGAAGCCACTAAAGTGGAAAAAGTAGATGAAAACACCTATTTGGTACGCGGACAAGTACGTATTCAAGAAGTGAACGAATTTTTAAGGTATCCGCTTTCTGAAGGCGACGACTACGATACCATAGCCGGCATGATGAACTATATTTTTGGAAAAATACCCGAAGATATGGAAGTAAAAGAATCGGGCGGCTACCGTTTCACCATCATGAAAAGCAATCCCAAAGCAGTTGAATATGTCAAAATCGCAGAACTGCTGAAAGACACCGATTAAACCCACGGATTCTAGGAGTTTTTCAGCATCATTTGTAGCTTTACAAACCAAAAATCTAAAATAACTATTTCCATTATCCTTAAACTCACATTCTAAACATACCCATTATGCCTTTCGAACTACCTGCTCTTTCTTACGCAACAGATGCATTGGAACCCTTTATCGACAAAATGACCATGGAAATACACCATGGCAAGCATCACAATGCGTATGTCACCAATTTGAATGCTGCCGTGGCCGGCACCGATGCCGAAAAGGCCACTATCGAAGAGTTGTGCAAACACATAAGCAAATATTCCATGGCCGTGCGCAACAATGGCGGTGGCCACTACAACCACAGTTTCTTCTGGAAACTTTTGAAAAAAAACGAGGGCGGAAAACCTTCGGGCGAATTGGCAAAAGCCATCGAGACTGCATTTGGTAGCTTCGACAAGTTCAAAGAAGAATTTGCAAAAGCTGCCACCACCCGTTTTGGTTCAGGCTGGGCATGGTTGGTACTAAAGGCCGACGGCACGCTGGCAGTCACTTCTACCCCCAATCAAGACAATCCCCTCATGGACATTGCCGAAGTAAAAGGCACA
>JBIKRJ010000214.1:0-4083 GCA_044349205.1 Cytophagales bacterium
TTTTTCGGGGTTCTCCTTACAATTTTTCCAAACCGCCAATGCCCCTAGCTGCGCAATGCCATATTCTATGTAGTAAAAGGGCACTTCGTACAAATGAAGCTGCTTTTGCCAAATATTGTCTTTATAGGGTTGCAAACCACCCCAATCTATTATGTCAGCACTAAATGCAGCATGGACTTTGTTCCACTCGGCTGTGCGTTGTGCAATCGTATGGCCTGGATTTTCGTAAATCCAATGTTGAAATTTGTCGATAGTCGCCACCCAAGGAAGGGTTTCGATGATTTGCTCTAAATGCTGACGTTTGGCACGCTTCAATTCTTCTACATTCGAAAAGAAAATATCCCAATGGTCCATCGTGATTAGTTCCATGCTCATGGAAGCCAATTCGGCCACTTCTGAAGTAAAAGAACGAAAACTGTTCAATTCCAGGTCTTTGGTGAGTACGGAATGTACGGCATGCCCTCCTTCGTGCAAAAGCGTGATCATGTCTCGAAAATTCGAGGTGGCATTCATGAAAATAAAGGGATAACCAGTTTCTTCCATGGGGTAGTTGTAGCCACCTGGGGCTTTGCCTTTTCTGGATTCCAAGTCGAATCGATTCAATTTTTGCATCTCGCGCAAACAATCACCCAAAAAAGTATCAAGCTTATCGAAACAATGGATGGTTTTTTCCAACAATTCGTTACCCGATTCAAAAGGTTTCAAGGGCGACTTGCCCAATTTGTCCACACTCAAATCCCAAGGCCGTAGTTCGGCCAGGTTCAGTTTGTCTTTTCGGTCTTGGGCCAAGTCATTCAGCAGGGGTACTACCTCGTTTTGAACCGCCTCGTGAAAAGCAAAACAGTCTTCCTTGGTGTAATCAAATCGCCCCATAGAAACGAACATGAAATCGCGGAAATTGTCAAAATCGGCATTCTTGGCCACTTGATGACGTATGCCGACAAGTTTGTTGTACAACTCATTCAAAGCACTGGCATCTTTCAATCTTCTTTCATTTATTTTGCGATATACTTCTTCCCTCTCTTGACGATTGGTACTTTGCAGGCGGTCCGAAGCTTTTTGCAAAGTCACTTCTTGCCCGTCAATTTCTACCGTCATAGCCCCCACCGTGGCACCGTATTTTTGAGATTCTTGTGAAAGCTGGGCAAAAAGGGGCACATTGGCTTCACGGAAAATTTGGGTATTCTTCTCCATGCTTCTGAACATGATTTCATACTCCTTTCTTGTAAGATTTTGGCGAAAGGGACAAGCCAGTGCCTTCTCGTCCAATTGGTTGGATAGTGGTGATATTTGAGGTTCTATTTCGGAAACAAAGTAGGTATAGGCTTTTAACTTGTCTTCATTGGCGGTGTCGCAGGTCATGCGCACATACCGCCAGGCGAGGTCTTCTGAAATGACAGACTCCAGTTCGCTACGGTCGCGAAGCCATTGCTGAAACGACTCGAGCGTGGAAAGCGAACGTTCTAACAAGTTTTCAAAATAAGGCTTTAGGTCGTCCCAAGTATTGATTTTTAATTGGGGGCTGATAAATGTACGCATGGTATTTGTGTGGAAATAAAGAATGCAATAGTAGGATAACAGAAGAATAAATAGGGGTAGAAATGCAAATTTACTTAGTTGTGCTAATCATCGTTCGCAAGAACGCCACTTCTTCTTTCAGGTTCTGTATGGCCGCTTCGTAGCTTTGAACCAATCGTGCTTGATTTTCTTTGTTGTCTTGGTACAAATTGTCGATATGTCCGATTGCATTGTCGGTATTATGCTGATTATAAATATTGTGGGGAGTAGCCTCGAAAAAGTAATAAGTTGGTTTTTCCAATATTTCCGAAATCTTGATGAGCCTTTCCACCGTCAATTTCGATTCATTATTTTCCAGGTTGGAATAGGCTGCTTGGCTGATGCCCAACTCCATCGCCATGTTTTCATGCGAAAAGCCCCGCTCTTTTCTGGCCACTTTTAGTTTCTCCAAAACACTCTCAACATTCTCCATTTTCCCATCGTTTTGCAGTATAAAAGTAATGATTTTTAAAGAAAAACTAATAATAATTTTAAAATTCTGATAATGCTAGTTAGCATCTGAATTTACATTTGCAAAATATCTTCATCTTTAAAAATAAGTTTACCAACCTAATTTTATTACAATCTCAATTATCATTTGAAATGACAAGATTAATAAAAATTACTACTGTGTTCTTGATTTTTGTCGGTTGGACAAATGTTCAAGGACAAAATATCCTAAATTTTAATCTAAAGGATAACACACAAAAAGGCTTTAATATATCAAACGTGAGTAGCCTCACTTTCCCCTCAGGATATGTACAAGTAAATCAAACCAACGGAAGTAAGGAATCTTTGCTCACCAGCAACATCAGATACTTCAACTTTATCGATTTACCAACTGGGATTGAGGAACAGACAAATCAATCCATTGCCTCTCTTCAACTTTTTCCAAACCCATTGTTAAACAATATGCTAACTATTCGCTACCATGCCTCACAATCGTCCCTGACTAGTTTGGAAATATTCGATTTGAAAGGAATGCCTATTTGGCAAACAGAAAATTTGAGTCATGCCGGAACCAACGAAGTTTACTTAAAGATAGACAACTGGACGCCTGGTATGTATGTATGCAGAATTGCATCAGGAAATAAAATTGAAACAAAACAACTGATAATCAACAACTAAAATTCCTCTTAAAATGAAAAAGAAATTTATCTCAACTTTTATTATTGCCTTGTCAATTACAACTGGATTTGCGCAAGACACCATGTATGTGCGCCAAAAAGTTGGTGGTTGGTTGAAACTTCCAATTTCAAACATTGATAGCGTGGGATTTAAAATGCAAAATACCTTTCCACTTACTGACATTGATGGCAATACCTACACCTCAGTTACAATTGGCACACAAACTTGGATGGCTCAAAATTTAAATACAACTCGTTTTAATGACGGGACTAGTATTACTGTTAGTGGGACACTAACAAGTGGCATTAGTCAATTGCCAATGATGTGTTGGTACAACAACGACAAAGCTACCTATAGCGTAAACAAGTACGGAGCTTTATACAATTGGCACGCTGTAAATTCAGGCAAGCTATGTCCAAAAGGTTGGCATGTGCCTTCTAGTTCTGAATGGACAACCCTTGTAAAATTTTTAGGAGATTCAACTTTAAGTGGGGGATATTTGAAAGAGGCAGGTTTTTCTAACTGGAATAGCCAAACACTGGAGCAAACAATTCATCAGGGTTTACAGCCCTTCCTGGTGGCTATAATACTGCTGGAACTCTTGGAGGTTTTTCATCTAAAGGATCTATCGGAAGATGGTGGAGTTCTACTTTAACAACTATTAATTCTAGTGCATCAATAAGATACCTTCAAAGTAATGATAGTAGATTTTTGAAAACAAACATTTCACTTGCAGATGGCTTATCTGTACGTTGTTTGAGAGATTAAAGCTATCCTACAGATCATCGAATTTGCATTACACTACAGTTGTTACAACTCGCGGAGAAAGCATTAGAGGAATTTAATGGAATACTTCGCTTGAATCGAAGGCTTCCCTTTGGACGCTAATAACCAAAAGTTAAATTCCAACGACGCTTCGACGGGCTCAGCGTCTGGTAAAAAGGTCACTGAGAGCATCGATGTGCACCGCCAAAATAATCACTGAGAGCATCGAAATGACCCCGCCAAAAGGTCACTGAGCTTGTCGAAGTGCCCTTTACTCCAACCTCGTCGACGTATTCCCAATTCTTGTTATGCACCTCCCACTGACCACTCCAAAACTTTAAAATTCACTGGCAAAACTTGAATATTATTTCAATTATTCCTTCGCTTCAAGCGAAGGCATCCTTTTGTATTTTAAAGTTCCACGACGCTTCGACAAGCTCAGCGTCCGGCAAAAAGGTCACTGAGTGCATCGAAGTGTACCGCCAAAATAATCACTGAGAGCATCGAAATGACCCCACCAAAAGGTCACTGAGCCTGTCGAAGTGCCCTTTGTTCCAACCTCGTCGACGTATTCCCAATCTTGTTATGCACATCCCGCTGACCACTCCAAAACTTTACAATTCATTGATAATA
>JBIKRJ010000215.1:0-4071 GCA_044349205.1 Cytophagales bacterium
TTCGAAGAGCCGCTTCAGTTGTGCCACCTTTCGATGCTACCGCTTTTATCAACTCGTCGAATTCTACTTGACTATCCGTTGCCAAATGATAAGCGCCCAGCATGGTTTCACAAGCTAGCTCCTTTGCCATTTCTTTGGTCAAACCCAATTGCGTACCGGCCGCAACCATTGCTTGCAGAAAATAATAAAAATAAGCTGGGCCGCTACCACTAATGGCGGTTACCGAATCCAACAACTTTTCTTCACCCAATTCGACTGCCTTTCCGGTGCATTCCAACAATGTTTTGACAAAAGTAGCTTCTTCCCTACTCAACCCTTGACAAAAATACCCCGCTATGCCCACGCCCAATTGTGCTGGTGTATTGGGCATGCAACGCACTACTTTCGAAACGAACAATAAATCATTGATTTTAGAAATTGGGATGCCTGCCATAATGGAAAGAACGGTTTGCCCACTGTGCATGTGCTTTTTCAATTCACTAGCCAGTGAGGAAAAGTCTTGCGGTTTTACAGCCAAAACAATCAGGTCGCAACTCGTTATTTCTTGTGAAACCGCGGAAAGTATCCACTCGAAACCTTTTGCTTTTAATGCAGCATGTGTTTCCAATCTGGGTTCTACCAACAAGATGTCTGTCGCTTTCAGCATACCTTTTTTTACAAACGCTAGCGAAAAGGCCATGCCCATATTTCCGGCTCCTAATACCGCAATCTTCATTTTGCTTCTATTTTAATTATCAAATTGTGAGTTCTTTTTCTGGCAACCAAAGAAGTTTTTCAAAATCCACTACTTGGTCGTTTTTAATTTTTATGCCTTCGGCCTCCAACAGCAGTTGCATTTGTTCATGCGTTTCAAAATGAAATTTGCCAGTGAGCATGCCATTTCTGTTTACCACCCTATGGGCTGGAACCAAGGGCAGTGTATGGGCGGCATTCATTGCCCAACCCACCATACGCGCACCCATTTTAGTTCCCAAATAATGCGCAATAGCTCCGTAGGTTGTGACCCTTCCGCGCGGCACAAGTTTTACTACTTCATACACTTCATCAAAAAAGTGAACCTGACGCATTTACACCAATTGATAATATTTCCAGAACGAAACAAGCAAAAAAGCCAACAAAGAAAAGGGAATCAATACTTTCCAACACAAATACATCAATTGGTCTGTGCGTAGGCGCGGAAAAGTCCAACGTATCCAGACCATGACAAAACAGGCCAAAAATGTCTTCGTTACCAACCAAAAAAGCCCCCATGCCAACGCAGACCAATGACCAAGAGTACCGCTTGTCCATGTTCCGAGCAAAAATGAGCCCACGTTAGGAAATGGGGTAGCCCAACCGCCCAAAAATAAAATGGCACCCAAAAGGCTCACCAACAGCATCATGGCATATTCTGCCAAAAAGAATATCCCAAATCGGATACCTGAATATTCGGAATGGTAACCGGCTACTAGTTCCGATTCAGCCTCTGGCAAATCAAAAGGGGCACGGTTACATTCGGCCAAAGTTGAAATGTAAAACACAATGTAAACCAAAAACATAAATGGCGACTGCAAAATGTTCCATGAAAAAATTCCTCCCCATGATGTGGTCTCTATGCCCAGTTGCTTGATTCCCAACAACCAGGTTTGACCATCATTCCAAAGGCTTTGGCGCATCGCAATTTCACCCAAATCCATCGAACCTACCATCACCACCGCCGAAAGCACCGTCAAGCCTACAGGTATTTCGTAGGAAACAATTTGGGCCACCGAACGCATGGCACCCAGCAGAGCAAATTTGTTGTCTGTTGCCCAACCCGCCATCAAAAGCCCAATAACATCTAGCGAAATAATGGTTAGGCAAAAAAATATGCCCACATTCGACACCAATGGTTCAAAGCCTGGCGCCAAAGGCACAAAAGCAAAACCGGCAAACACCACTGTAAATATAAAAAGAGGGGCAAACTTGAACAGGAAACGATGAGCCCCATTTGGCACAATGTCTTCCTTCTGAATCATTTTGAGCAGGTCGGCTATGGCTTGCAAGGAGCCCCGAAAACCTACTTCCACAGGGCCAAAACGGTCTTGAATGAAGGCAGACATTTTCCTTTCGACATAAAAAACGACAATGACCATGAAAAGCGTAAGGGCCAGATAGAGAAAAGGCAATATGAGCAGTGTGGTATCGATGGAAAATTTTAAAGAATGCAAAAAAAGAAATTAAGGGGCGAAAGAAGTGTCTTTCTCCAAAATATTTTTAGGACTGGCCTCCACTTCATACTCTTCGTCCAGTTCGTCTATTTCCGGCGAAACCACCACTGGCAAAATGAGTAAATACTTCTGGTTTTTGGCATTGGACTTGATGGTAAGGCTTTTCGCCCTAAGCCAAGGATTGAAACTTTTCAAGGTGACAAGGCTTATTTGATGCGTTTTGGCAAACTTTGTCAAATCGGGAATTGACTCCTTTACCTCCACCACCTTCACTTCCGATATTTTTCCCGACTTGCGCACTCGATAGCCGTAACGGGAAGCATTCTCTATCAGGTCTTTGCTTGCCATGACCAAAAAGAAATAGCGTTCGGTTTCTTGGTTCGAACGAATAAAATGCACGCTACTTGACCCGTGTTTCTTTTTTAGCCGCATAAACGCGTTGCTGCCCATGTTGTAGGCCAAAGCCACACTAGTCCAGTCGCCAAACATAGAGTAGGTTTGCCTCAGCAGCTTACACACCACTTCTGTAGATTTGATGGGGTGAAAACGTTCGTCCACCTCGTCGTTTACCTCCAATCCTAGTCCTATGGCAGTATTGGGCATCATTTGCCAAAAGCCACCCGCCCCTTTTTTGGAAAAAGCAAGCGTGAATTTACTTTCAGCTGTTGCGATGTATTTAAAATCGTCGGGGATGCTGTTTTTGCGCAAAATAGGCTCAATAAGTGGGAACCAACGCTTTGCCGCCTTTATCATATCCAAATTACCCGAATTGTAGTTTCTGTTTTGGGCAATGGCCCTGCGGTAGCGCTTCATAATCAGTGGCGAGTCGAAGGGAAGAATTTCACCAGCAAAGGTAAATTTGTCCAACTTTTGACTTTGTTTCTCGGCCACTCGCTTCGGAATTACGACCTGTTGGGGGGTGCTTGTAGAATATTTCATCCAAGCACTCAAAATTGAAATTGCCGCAATGACAATTATAATTTTGGTATATCTGGTCGATATATTCTTAAAAATGAAGCGCATCTCTGAAATAAAGTTGGGCTTTTAGAAGTAGAAAAACAAATAGACTTCGAGTCTATCAGTAGTAATTGGCGCGCTTTTCGTCCCAAATTTTAAGCAGTACATAACCTACTATCATGCCACTGAGGTGAGCAAAATGCGCCACATTGTCGCCAGACTGGTTTTGAATCATGCCATAAATCGATGTGAGGCCGTAAAAAATAACCAAATACATCATTTTCAAGGGCAAAGGAGGAAAAAGCAAAAACACCTCCATGAATGGGAAAATGATGCCCACGCCCAACAATACCGCATACAAGGCGCCCGAAGCACCCACCATAGTCGTTTTGGATTTTACCAAATAAATGGATTTTACAAATTCGGTGCTTTCGGCAACATATTGCGTATTTTGTGGATTGGCTGCATAGTCGTTGATAAAACGATAGTTTTGCAAATACACATCATGTGCATGTTTATTAAGAAAACTGGCAAATGCCTCGGCATTGGGTTGGCTCACATAGGCATCCACCGCCTCTTTTAGAGAATAAATATCATAATATACGTAGACCGAATACAGCATACCTGCCCCTATTCCACTCACTATGTAGTACATCAAAAACTTTTTGCTGCCCCAATGTCTTTCCAATACTGGCCCAAAAAAGAACAAGCCCAACATATTGCTAAAAATGTGCATTCCGCTGGCGTGCACAAACATGTAGGTAAAAAACTGTATAGGATTGAAATCTCTAGACCCCACATAGTGCAACGAAAGCAAATCGCTGGCTCCTACCCCCAACATGCTGCCCGAAAAATAAACCAATGCATTGATGATGATAAGATTGAGAACTATTGGGGTTGTATTGTTAAACATGCTAAATTTAGT
>JBIKRJ010000038.1:0-15180 GCA_044349205.1 Cytophagales bacterium
ATGATGGCAAACAAGGCCCCAATGACGGTGAAAACAGACACTACATGCAACAGGAAAGCGCCTTTTCCAAACGATTCCCAAGATGAGGCACTTAGCTCCTCTTGGCTGGCTTTGAAGTAAGCCCAGGAAGCCACTATTGCGCTAACAAACGAAATAATGATGCTGAGGTGTCCTAAATTGCCAATTCCCAAATGAACCATCGATAGTGCCAGTCAAAAAGCACCGCAATTTGCGAAGAAAAATGGATTAGAGAGCATTTGACTGATGGGGCAGGTGAAAAATGAAGAAATGGAGGTGAAGACGAGGGAGAAACCGAAAAATGCCTTTGTTGGTGAAGAACACCAACAAAGGCGGGAATAGAAAATACAACAAAATTTATAAACCAATTTTTGTCTGAACTATAAAACTCAAAGGCAAGATTTAGGATTATTCCAAAACCAATTTCTTTGTGTCAAGTATTTTGTTAGAGTTGTCCAATACTTGCAGGTAATATACTCCTGAACCGCCTAGCGTTGATAGGTTTATTGTAGTTAGTTGCTTGCTTACAGAAGAGGTGTAAACCGTTTGGGATAGTGAATTAGTGATTTTTATACTATAGTTGCCGCTCACGTTCCCTGCATCCAACACAATATGCGAATTAGTCGGATTAGGATATACTCGCATAGTCCCGAAGTCAAGTGGAACATCATTAATACCTGTTATTGCTTTTATTCTAAGTGTATCTGTAACCGAGATATGATCATATACTGTCACAACTTGTGAAATTGGGTTATAAACCGTGCTAACCGTGGTGCATGTTCCGCAAACACCAGCATTCTCGTAAACATCTAACATTTGGTTTGCCGCAATGTTAGCAATTTTGGTTACTTTGCCCTTTGGCCATTTGACTATCAACGTGTCAGCTTTTGTGTTGGAACCTAATCCAAAATGGAACACATCACTTGATTTGATGTTTGACCCGATACTGTAACCATTGTACTGACTTTGTTGTTTAGTACCCATCTTAACCGACACTTTAGAGCCTATGCCATCCTTATTTGATTCGCACCCATGTATCTTGACCTTCAAATATTTGGATGTTGTTGAGTTCAACGGATTTATCATTAAATAAGAATTCGCATTCGTGGTGAAGTCAGAGACAAACACATCCATATCACCATCGTTATCAGCATCAAACCAAACGTTTGCGCCATTTCCAGAACAAAAAGTCCAAGCTAAATCAAGACCATAATCGCTAGCTTTGTTCGAAAATCTATAGGTATTGTTGATTAAAAATTCATTTTTTGTTTGAGCACACCTACCTACCCCATGATATACATCATAATCCCCATCATTTTCAACATCTACTGTTGAACTGTACCAATAATATGCTTGATTATTAGTAGGAAGAACATTTATTGAAGAATCAGCAAAGGAACCCATGTTATTTTTGTAAAATTTAATAAAAGCGCTAGTTGGGTTGCTTGTGTACCCATCGTCAGACCCAAACAAAATATCCAACCAACCGTCGTTGTCATAATCAAAAACCGTAGCCCCATTTCTTGAAAAAGCTTGCGTTAGCCCAGAACTACTAGTCACGTCAGTATAGTTTCCCAAGCCATTGTTGGCATAGAGTTTTATTGTTTGGAGCGAGAAATATCCTTGACTGGCAGCGTATGTTGTCTTGGGTTGCTGTTGTATGAACAAAATATCATCATCCTGATCATTGTCGAAGTCTATTGTTCTTATCTGGGCAATAATGGTCGTGTTGTCGACTGCGTTCAATAAGTCCACGATGCTGAACGTGTTGGTGGTGATATTGTTTTTCAGTACTGAAAGCACACGATTTCCATTGCTTAACGTACGAGAGAACAAAATATCAACATCACCGTCTCTGTCATAATCGGATGTAGATGAAAACGAATTGATTAAAGTTGTGGATGCCATTGGGTTGATTATTCCCAGTGCAGAGGTCTTTTCCGCAAAAGATAACCCTTGGTTATTTTTGAACACCCTAACGCTGGCAGGGGTTTGGAGAAGGATAATATCTTTGTATCCATCATTATCGTAATCAAAAGCAGTTAAAGTAGAAGAACTTGTTTGGCTATCGGATATAACTAACCCAGTATCTAAACCTAAGGATGTCGTAACATTGGTGAAGGTCAAGTTTTGATTGTTTTTCATAACCCTAAGCCTCATAACATTAGATATGAGATTGCTATAAATCAAGTCCTCAAACCCATCGTTATTGTAATCGAACACCTCGTGAACTCGACCCTGCTTTGGGTTTAGGCCAGATGTGGATATTTGATTGGTAAAAGTTTGCGCAAACCCAACAAATTTAGTTAAAATGACAGAAATTAATAGTAGTTTTTTCATAATTTTATATTTTATTTCAAAATTATAAATTTTTTATAAATTGTCAAATATCTACCATTTCGCCTTTTTGGTGTTATTCAACGGTTGCTGGTCAAGATGTTAGTGTAGCGCATCTTGACCAGCCTAACCTAGGTGGAAAGACTACGCTACTTGGCGCGAGAAAAATGGACAAAAAACTGCTTTGCCGAAATGTGTTGAAGCAGAGACAAGATTACCAAAATTCCATTCCTGTCAGGGCTGTCGCAAGTAAGATTTCGCCTTTGTGTAGTACCTGAGCTAACTACAAGGCTTCCACAAATTTGCGGATAGCGTATTCGGGGCTAGGGGTTTGCATAAAAGCCTCGCCCATTAGGAATCCTTTGTAGCCAAATCCTTTCAAATGCCGAATGGTTTCGGGCTTGGAAATGCCACTTTCTGAAATGCGGGTAAAGTGGGCAGGAATATGCTCTACAGCGCGAATGGAACGCTCAATGTCAACGGTAAAATCTTTGAGGTTGCGATTGTTCACACCCACTATGTCTATGTATTCGCTCAAATTGCCCTCCAGTTCTTGGATTTCATGGATTTCGAGTAAAGTTTCCAGTCCCAATGATTTGGCAAACTTGGCCAAACGATTCAGCAAAACAGAATCGATAGCCGCCGCTATAAGGAGGATGACATCTGCTCCCCAAGCCTTGGCTTCGAGGATTTGGTATTCGTCCACCATGAAATCTTTGCGGAGGATGGGCACGTTTTGTGTGCGACGTACGTCGATAAGGTCTTGGCTGCTTCCCCCGAAATAAGGCCCGTCGGTAAGGATGGACAGGGCGGTTGCCCCTGCCTGAACATAGCCCGCAGTAATTTCCACAGGCTCAAATTTATCGTTGAAGATGCCCTTTGATGGCGACTTGCGCTTAAACTCGGCAATGATGCCATGCTTGCCACCTGGATGTTCTAGTGCATTTTTCAGCGATACCGTTGTACGTCCAAAAAATTCGGTGTTTTCCAACGACTTTACCGAGACCAACTCTTTCTTTTCTTCTACTTCCTTGTATTTGCCGAGGGTAATCTGTGAAAGAATATTCATAAAATTCGATTTGGACAAGTTGAATAAAAAACCCCTCCTAAGAGGGGCTTTTCTTGTCTGCAGATTTTGTGATCCCGCTGGGATTCGAACCCAGGACCCATACATTAAAAGTGTATTGCTCTACCAGCTGAGCTACGGAATCTTTCCTTTTTGCTAAAAACGAAAGCGTTTTTAACTTTGGGAGTGCAAATGTAGTAATCTGGATTATAAATGCAAAAACGCTTCCCCAAATATTTGACGATTCTTCTTTTGCTAATGGGCACAAGCAATGCATTTGGACAAAATTTGTACCAAGACTTAAAAAAAGCTGATTCCATTTACGCCAAAAAGAAATATGCCGAAGCCTACGATGCCTATTTCCAAATCTTCAAACAAGGGAAATATACGCCCCAGATGCTATTGAAAATGGCCTATGTGAAAGAAGGATTGGACGAAATTCCGGAAGCCCTTTACTACTTGAACGTGTACTATGTGAACTTCCCAGCCCGAAACATTTTAAAGAAGATGGAGTCGCTGGCCGAAAGCAAGGGGATTGAAGGCTACGCTTACAATGACTTGAATTATTTTTTATACTTATACTACCTTTACAAAACTGAAATCTTCACGACATCGGTTGGAATTTTGTTTCTTTTTTTCTTGGCCATTGTGACTAATCGCGTGCTATTCAAACGTATTCCCGTTACAAGTCCCTATTTGTTTTTGTTCCTTACGGCATTTGTGTACTTGTTTGTCAATTACTCCGACAAGGCTTTTTATCGTGGTATCGTCATGAATGAAAAAGCTGTAGTGATGAATGAGCCTTCGGCAGGGGCTAATGTGGTGGGTGTTCTGCCCAAAGGCACTCGAACTCACATTTGGGGAGATGACGACATTTGGTACAAAATAAGACTAAATGGCCACATGGCGTATGTGCGAAAAAGCAATATGAGTCTGCCGACGTCCTCAGACGAGGAATTCCGAAACAACGTGTTTTCAATTAGAAAATGGCTGTAATTTCAACTAATGGCTATTAACTTTAACTTTGAAGGTGATAAACTTCTGTCCCAAAAAGTTGATGCTAGTAAACACAATCATACCTGCGATTTGTGCTACGAATGAATCGACTTTCATAGCCTCTACTACCAAAAACAGAAAACAATACTGTACCAGCCAAGCCACTCCTATTACTACAAAAAAGAAAAATCCTTCTCTTTTTACCTTTCCATTGCTTCTGAATGTCCATTTTTTATTGAAATAAAAACTAGAAATAGTAGGCAGCAGGTAGGATATTGGGTTTACAATTAAGTAGTTCAAGCCCAATATCTTTTCCAATAACAAGATCAGAGCCAAGGTAAAAACAGTATTGGCAGCGCCGACCAGTCCAAATTTCACTACTTGTTTGTAGCGACCAAGGTGTTTTTTCATTTTCAGTTAAGCTGTAGCGGCAATACCCCTTCGTATATTTCGCGAAGCGCGTGCGTGTTGCCAAATAATTCATTGTCGACCAAACAGTTGCCATATACCACCGCACCCAAAAGGGTGTAGTCGGCATTCTCCGATTTCAAAAATCCTTCAAATTCGGCTTTATTGTCAGGGTCTATAGTTACTACCACCCTACTTTGGCTCTCGCCAAAAAGGAAAGCATCCTTTCGGTAATTGGCATCGGTTGCAATATCAAAGCCCATATCGTTGGGGAAAGAAGATTCGGCCAAGGCAACAAATAGCCCTCCCTCTGAAACGTCGTGCGCCGAACGTAACAACTTTCTTTTAATCAACTGGCTTACCATTTGCTGCACCTTGTATTCATAATCCAGGTCGAACCAAGGAGATGGCGAGTCTTTTACCCCCAAATGATTGTACAAATATTCAGAACTAGAAATACAATTTTTGGAAGTACCCACTAGGTAAATGAGGTCGCCGGGCGCTTTGAAATCGAGTGTCATGTGGTCTTGCATGTTTTGCAGCAAGCCCAGCATGCCAATGGTAGGAGTAGGATGCACCGGCCCTTGGTCTGACGATTGGTTGTAAAAACTCACATTGCCTCCCGTTACGGGTGTATTGAATTTTTCACAAGCTTTTTTCATGCCTAAAATGGCATTTACAAACTGCCAATACACTTCGGGGTTGTAGGGATTGCCAAAATTGAGGTTGTTGGTAATGGCTACCGGCAAGGCGCCCGAACACACCACGTTGCGCGCCGATTCGGCTACGGCAATGGCACAGCCCTCTTCAGGATTGGCATTCACATAACGAGAATTGCAATCGACGGTAATGGCAATGGCTTTTTGCGTGCCTTTCACATTGACCACCGCCGCATCGGAAGGGGCATTGGTGGTGAGTGTAGAAGTGCCTATCATGGAGTCGTATTGCTGATATATCCAACGCTTAGACGCAATGTTGGGCAAAGCCAGCAATGCTTTGGCTACTTCAGCATAGTCGCTTGGCTGAGCAATTTGCTCGATATCGAACTTTTGAAATTCTTTGAAATAAGACGGCTCGCGATATTCGCGGTGATATACTGGAGCGCCACCTCCTAACACTAGGTCGTGGGCGGGGACATTGGCTACCAAGTATTGGTTAACAGTTGACAGTTGACAGTTGACAGGGTTTGCGAAATGGGCTTCGAAAACATGGTCCAGTTCTTTTGGCACACCGTGGTAGAAATGCAAACGCTGTTCTTTTACCACCACTCCTATTTGGGCGCAATGCAAATCCCATTTGTCGAAAATGGCTTTTACTTCTGCCTCTTTTCCTTTTTGAATCACTACCAACATCCTTTCTTGCGACTCGGAGAGTAGTATTTCCCAAGGTTGCATGTTCTCTTGGCGAGTGGGTACACGGTCTAGCCACACATCCATGCCGTGTTCGCCTTTGGCGCTCATTTCGGAAGTGGAGCAAATAATGCCAGCCGCGCCCATGTCCTGAATGCCAATCACATACCCTGTATCGATTACTTCGAGCGAAGCTTCCAACAATAATTTTTCCTGAAAAGGGTCGCCCACTTGTACCGCAGGCAGTTTGTCGGTCGATTTTTCGGTAATGTCTTCAGAGGCAAAAGAAGCTCCCCCTATACCGTCTTTGCCGGTGGCCGAACCCACTATATAAACTGGATTTCCTACCCCATAAGAGGTGGCTTTGGCTACTTTGTCGGTTTTTACGATGCCCGCCGAAAACGCATTCACGAGCGGGTTCACATTGTAGCAATCGTCGAAATAGACTTCGCCACCCACCGTGGGTATGCCAAAGGCATTTCCGTAGCTGCTAATGCCTTTTACCACGCCACGCACCAGCCACTTCGTTTTTTCAGACTCTATATTGCCAAATCGTAAAGAATTCAATTGGGCAATGGGTCGCGCACCCATAGTAAAAATATCTCGGTTGATACCGCCCACCCCTGTGGCAGCCCCTTGAAATGGTTCAAGAGCCGAAGGGTGGTTGTGCGATTCTATCTTAAAACTACAAGCCAAGCCATCGCCTATATCGACCAGGCCTGCATTCTCTTCGCCTGCTTTTGCGAGCATGAGAGGCGAGTCTTTGGGCAATTTTTTCAACCAAACAATCGAGTTTTTATAACAGCAATGCTCGCTCCACATCACAGAAAAGATGCACAGTTCGTTGAAATTGGGAGTGCGGCCAAGTATTTCTTTAATTCTCTCAAACTCCGATTCTAACAAACCAAGTTTTTTGGCGGTATCAAAAGTGGGCAATTGGTTTTCCAAGGTATTCTGAATTTGGTCGCAAAATAACTTAAAAAAACCCGTAGGTAGAAAAAAAGCTTACACTTCCCGCATCAAATAGTCAAATAAAAAATAATCAATCCCTGAGACAACGGACAGAAAAACCACTCTCCTTGTAGCCGTAGTCTCTGTTCACGTAGCTGTAGTTGTAATTCAGGGTGCGCTCCCAAGCGTTGTTTGGACTGCCCTCGGAAGAACTCCACCAGAAGCCGTTGTAGCCAATGTAGCCGAATGAACCATCGCCGTAGCGGCAACCGCCCGGAAGCCCTGAGAAGCCACTGCTGTTGGTCGCCCCTGTATTGGGTTCTTCCCACTGTGTGGTTCCTGTTGTCTTCATTTTGCCACCCGCCACGGAACGACCACCCAAGAAATCGGTCAATGTCGTCCATTCGGCATCGCTGGGTAAGTGCCAGCCCTCTGGCGCAATGCCTCTTGGGTCATTCACGGCATACCAGTTATACAGTTTGCCATATTTGGTACCGTTGGCAGGGTCATTGTCGTAATAGCACCAAGCCTGTTTATTAGCTCTTGCATTTCCCCATTCTTCTGCCGTTTTTGCTTCGGGTATTGGGTCGCCGTTGCGAAACTTGTCCACATTTAGGTTTTCGGCCATCCATACTTGGTTCCCGATTTTCACTTCTTTAATAAAACCACCACAAGATGTTAGCAACATGGTAGCAGCAAAGGATAGACTTAAAATTAATCTTACTTTTTTCATAGCGCTATTTTACTTTAAAAACTAAAATTATAAGAACTTAAAAAAATTAATCGAATAATTTTTGCAAGTTCAATCCTACGATGAGATTTATTTTTGTTGGGTGACAACCCTTTCATTACACCATTATCGCTTCATTTGCAAAAGTTGGCACTTTTCACCCTTCTGTACAAAAAAACAATCGGCTAAAATTACTCTTCTATAAAAGTGAGGGCATAGCCATCCCTAATCATGTAGTGCATTTGGTATACCCATTTTTGGCTTCCAAGATCTATTTCGGCACTCATCAAGCCTTCTTTTTGATAAGGAAAGGCACGAACAAATAAGTTTTCCCTGAAGTGTAATCCACGACCAGGATATATTTTGTATAGGGTTTCTTTGGCACACCACAGCAGCGTAAGCTTTTCTAAATCTGTTTGGCAAAATTCTTGTTCTTCGTCTGAAAGGAACTTTGAAGCCAGCTTTAACAACTTGTGCGAAACAAGTTCGATGTCTATTGCCGTTTTGTTTTCGGGATCCACGACAGCCGTAGCATAATCGTGAGAATGCGAAAGGGAGATTTGGTAACGCGAACCGACCAGTGTAGGTTTCAAATCGCTTTCCTTTATTACGCCTTTGTATGCTATGCCATAGAAGCGCAATAGTTCCTTCAACACCAACCTGCCGGCCACAAACTCTTTCTTCTTCTTTTCATGGCCCACCCTATCCAAATAGCTAGCATCTACGTCATTGATTTCCAACGCATCTACCAATTGCTCTAAACTTTCGGTAATATGCCAAAGCCCCCAGCCCAGGTTGGAACGTGAAAAATATTTTTTTTCTACTAATGGCACTGTAGTGGTAGTGAATTGAAACCCTTTGACATAATTACAAAGTTAAACACAAAACATTCCCTCAAAAGATTGAAATTTGAAGTTTGGAAAAAACAGCATGGTGCAAATAACAAAATTGGGCACATACACGGGCCATCGCGACTGTGTGTACACGTTGGAAAAATCGGAAAATGAGCACACTTTTTTCTCGTCGGGAGGCGATGGAATGGTGGTAAAATGGGACTTTCTAAATCCCGACCAAGGTGAAGTGGTGGCGAAAGTGGACAATTCTGTTTATGCCCTACAATATCTACCCCAATACAACTGGCTTGTAGTTGGGCAAAACTTCAAGGGATTGCACGTTATAAGCATACAAGAAAAATCCGAAATAAGGCATTTACAGTTTACTGAATCTGCCATTTTTGACATTTTGGCCACCCCCACCCAGCTCGTGGCCGCTACTGGCGACGGCAAGGTGTTTGTTTTCAAGCTACCCGATTTTTCTATCGAAACCATTTTCAACTTTTCCGACAAAAGCGCACGGTGTTTGGCCTTCGATGCGGCGAGCCAGCATTTGGCCATTGGGTACAGCGACCACTCCATTCGAATTGTGCAAGAAGGCGTTTTGTTGAAAGAAATTTTCGCACATTCCAATTCAGTATTTTCTTTGGCGTATTCGCCCGATGGCTCCGAGCTTCTTTCGGCTGGCAGAGACGCCCATTTGAAAATACACAACACCCAAAACGACTATGCCTCAAAAGAAAGTATTGTGGCCCACATGTACGCCATAAATCATTTGACCTACAGCCCAAACGGCTTGTTTTATGCCACAGCCAGCATGGACAAGTCGATAAAACTTTGGGATGCCAAAACTCACAAACTGCTGAAAGTAATTGACAAATCGAGACATGCAGGGCATGGTACTTCGGTAAATAAGTTACTTTGGACTAAACATGAGGGTTTTTTGGTAAGTGTAAGCGACGACAGAACCGTTTCGGTGTGGAACGTGGGCTATGACCAGTCGTAAGTACTTCCGTTTATCCCTCATTAACCGTAAGTTTGAAAAACAAGAATGAGCAAATGCGCCTAAATGCTTTTTTGTGCTTTTTTTTCCTGCCGTTTGCCCTTGCGGCGCAAACGGTATTGGGCAACTATTACCTAAAAAACAAGCCAACCGATTTTGCTTACAAAGTAAGCCGACCACAAAAACCGGTGAAACTGCTTTTCCAAAACGATTCAGAATATGAGGTGCTTTGTTTCGATTCCAGCTTCGCCACAAGCAATAGTTTGGTGTACAAACAAGTAGAAAAAAACAACCGTTTTGTGAGCAGTTTAGAAACCGACAGCCTGCTTAGCCTCTATTTTATCAACATCAAAACGGGCTATTTTTATTCACTCACGACACGCTTTTCAGACTCCAGTTTTGTATGGAAAGAACTTTTTCGCGAACAGGACAAAGAACATTTTCTAAAAGCAATTCCCTTTAAAAATACGCTGTGCGCTTTGAGTGTGAACGAAGTGAACAACGAAATGATAATCAAGAAATTTAATCATACTCGCCTTGTAAGTACAGATACTTTTCAAATCGAATTTCCGCTTTTCATGTCGGCTTTGAAATCGAATTTGAACATGCTGAATCAAGAACCCTTTTCCGACATTGGCATTACCTATGTAGATTATGAAATAGAACAAGACATTTCCAACATATATACCGACCGAAAATTGTATGTGCGCGACGACAAGCTCATTATGACTTTCGACCAGCTGAACACTTCCCATCTCGTCATCATAGACATGGCCAAAAACAAATCGTACTACAAAAAATTTAGCTTCAAATTAGAACTGGAAACATCGGCAAGCACTACCAAAGGAAATTCGTTTTTGTACAAAGACTATTTTTTCCGTGTTACTTCCAACGGCCATCAGCTCAATTTGGCCATCATCGATTTTCGCAATTTTAAACTAATTCGCAACCATAATATTTACGACGACCAGCCCATTGAAATAAAAAACGGCCCGTTGATGTTTGAGGAAAGCACCAACGGTTCTGTTCCCACTTTGGAGGCCATTAAGACCCCAGAAAAATTTTTCAAAGTAGTGCGCGGCGCCGATTTGGGTGTCACAGCCCGCCAAATGCCCATTGGCACATACGAGTTGATTGTAGGTTCGCACATGACGGAAGTGTACCAAAGCCCCGCTTTGAGCGCGCCTATGGGCATGGGATTTGGCATGGCCGGCATCGGATTTGGAATGGGTGCTGCCGTTATGGATCCGTATTACTATCCCTATGGCATGGGCACAAGGTCATACAATGTCACTATTCAAAAAGCCTATTTCCATTCCGTACTTACCGACAAAGAATTTGCCCATGTGCCATTGGTATTGCAACCCAGCTATATCGACCGAAAAAAAGCCTATTGGAAACGATATGTAAGAATGGGGAAAATGCCTGAAATAGAGGTAGAATACCGCTGGAAGAACAAAATGCATTACGGGTATTGGGACAAGAAAATGTCTAAATTTATGCTTTTGGAATTTGAACCATAGTTCCAACCAAAATCATGGCTACTACAGAGTTAAAAGAGCGGACAAAAGAAGAATTGCTACAGGAAATTACCGAGCTAAAAAAGCTCATTTCCAAGTTGGAAATTGAACATAGCCACTCTTTCCAACCCAATAGCGGCAAGGAAAGCGACTTGCAAAAACTGGTAAACGAAAGCAGCCACGATCTCATTTTTGTGCACGATACCGACGGACGTATTTTGGCCTTGAACAAGGTCATTTCGGATTTGCTGCCCGAGCAGAAATTTTCCGACATGCGCGAAATTTTAGTCCCCAACGTGCGACACCATTTCGATGACTACCTCACACGCATAAAATTGAACAGTTCCGACAAAGGATACATGAAAATTTATGCGCGCGATGGACATGAAAGAATACTGAAATACAACAACAAGCTAGTGTTGAACGACGATTCCGAACCCATCATTCAGGGTTTGGCGCACGACATTACCGAGCTGTGGGAAGCAAACAAAAATTTAAAAGCCTCGCATCTTAGCTACAAAGGCCTATTTGATTCGAGCGATGATGCCATTTTTATTCTAGACCAAAAAGGCAAAATTATCAGCGCCAACAAAACAGCGCAGGAATCATACAAAAAAGACGAAAAGCGGTTTTTAGGAAAACAATACCTGCAAGTAGCCCTGAAAAACATACCCGAAAGTTTGAAGCTTAGCTACAAACTGCGTAGGACCTGGAACGGCGACACCCAAAAACTGGAACTGAGCGGCAAACTGCCCAACGACATCCCATTCACGAAAGAAGTAACGCTAAAAAAGGGGAAGTATTATGGCGAAGACGTCATCATTTGCCAAGAAAGAGACGTGACCGAACGCAAATTGGCCGAGGTCAAAATGCGTAACGAAATAGCCCTGAAAAAAACAGAGGAAAAACTACACAAGGTTTTTGAGAAAATTAACCTTGTAGGCCTTATTTTAGATAGCAACGAAAAAATAACCTACTCGAACATAGCCTTGGCACGCCTGCTGGGCAAAAAACCAAAAGAACTAATTGGCAAACGCCCTACCCACATCTTCACGCCCGACAAAAAATACAAACGAGGCGAGTTTTTTCGCGACATGGCAAACGGTGGCTTCACCAACAAATTTGAGTGGAAGCTTTTGTCGAAATACCAAGACGAGCGCACCTTGCAATTTACAGTAACCCCCATGACCAGCCCCATGGGCGAAATTGTGGGTTTGACCATGCTTGGAGAAGACGTTACGGAAAACAAACGTATGGTACGCGCCTTGCGCGAGTCGAACGAAAAACTGCGTGGTCTATTCGAAAACGCCAATGACCTTATTGTGGGCTTTAGTCCCGATGGAAAAATATCTTTTGTGAACCAGTCGTGGAAAACGACTTTGCTTTTTACCGACCAGGACTTGCAAACACTCAAATTTTGGGAAATCATAACCGAAGACTCATTAGGGAAATTTCAAAAATATTTAAACGAAGTAGATGCCAACAAACGGTCCAATAACATTGACCTAAAATTTCTGACCAAAGAAAAAAAACACGTTTACGCAGTTGGAAGCGTGAGCTGCATTTTTAAAAATGATAAAGTAATTGAATACCGAGGTATTTTTTACAACAATACCGATAAGGTAAGAAGCGAACGCAGCCAAAATCTATACAACAGCATTGCGGTGCTTGCCTTGGAAGTTAAAAACTTAGACACGCTCTTTATGGAAATTCACAAGTTGATGAAAAGCGTTATCGAAGTAAACAATTTTCATGTAGCCTTGTACGAAAAGGATAGCCACAAACTGGAATATCCTTATTATGTAGACGAGCAACTAGGGCATTTCACCAACAGCACCGGCGAAAATCGCATAACCTACGACGCCCTCACCGACTATACACTTCGAACAGGAAAGGCACTTTTCTTGCTCGAAAATCAAATAATACAACTGGCAAGTGAAGGCAAAATAAAATTATCGGGTAGGATACCCAAAATATGGATAGGTGTACCCCTAAGCCTGCAAGGAAATATCATTGGGGCCATTGGGGTAAAAAGTTATAACGACATAAACAAATACCGCGAACGCCATTTCAATATGCTCACTTTCGCTTCAGACCAAATTGCGCTTTCCATTGAAAGAACACGCAGAGAAGGCATGATTCGAAACCAAACCGCCAAACTGAAAGCTATTTTCGAAACCAGCTCTCACCTTATTTGGACTGTTACACGCGACAGGGTACTTACTTCTTTCAACCAAAACTATTCGGACGCAGTTTTTCAACAGTATGGCATTAGGCCCGCTATTGGTCTCACTGTTACCAAAAACATTCCTATACTGGCAGGCGACGAGTTCAAGACTATCGTAAACATTAAATATGACGAAGCATTTGACGGAAACCCGCAACACCTTGAAACCAAAATAAAATCTATCGACGGGAAAGAGTATTGGTGGGAAAGCTTCTTCAATCCTATTTACGAGCCCGATGGCAGCATCAACGAAGTGTCAATCATTTCGCACAACATCACCGAGAAAAAACAAATTGAGCTGGCAGTAATTCAAAGTGAGGAGAAATTCAAAAACATTTTCCTTTCCTTTCAAGACATCTATTTCAGAAGCGATATTGAAGGCAACATCACCCTTGTAAGCCCTTCTGTATTTGAAATTTGCGGTTTTACGCCCAAAGAACTACAAAGCAGAAACATTTCCGAGCTATACACAAGCCAAAATAAACAAACGAGACTTATCAGAGAACTTCTGACCACAGGTTCAGTACGCAACTACGAGATAAATCTGCTTAAAAAAGACGGTACTTACCTGAATTGTATTTCACATTTGCGCATCATTTATCAAAACCAAAAACCAGTTTCTATTGCAGGTGTGGTGCGCGACATTACCGAACTGAAAAAAGCCTCTGAAGAAATTTTGCAGGCGAAAGAATTGGCCGAACGTTCGTTGAAAGTAAAAGAAGTGTTTTTGGCCAATATGAGCCACGAAATTCGCACGCCCATGAACGGCATCATAGGCATGATTGACTTGCTGTCGGAAAGTGAGTTGAACGAAAGGCAAAAAGAATTTGTACAAACCATCAAAAAATCGTCGGAAACCTTGTTGGATATCTTGAACGACATTTTGGATTTGTCAAAATTAGAAGCTGGCAAAATGGAACTAAGGCCAATTCCAATCTCGCTTACCAATACCATTGAAAAACTGTACGCTCTTTTCAAACAACAAGCCACCAAAAAAGGAATACACTTTGATTACGAAATAGACCCCGCCACTCCCAACTTCATATTGGCCGACGAAACTCGTTTGCTTCAAATATTGTCCAATCTTGTGTCCAATTCCATCAAGTTTACCGACAAAGGATACTTAAAAGTAAAAATACAACCCGAACATAGTCAGGCTCCACAACATTTGCTGAGGGTTGAAGTGCAAGACTCGGGCATTGGCATTTCTGAAGAAGACATCCACAAATTGTTTGCCACCTTTCAACAGCTCGACAACAGTTCGACCAAAAATTACAAAGGCACTGGTCTAGGACTTTCCATCTCTCGCCAACTTACCCATCTGATGGGCGGTGAAATAGGCGTAATTTCTTCCGTAGGCGAGGGAAGCACATTTTGGTTTACCTTCCACACCCAAGAGTCGGGTGTCGCAATCGAAAAAACAGAAGAAACCGAAAACAGAATCTTCAAGTTTACCCATTACAGCCCAAGAGTGTTGCTTGTCGACGACAATGCTATCAACCTAAAAGTAGCCGGTGAAATTTTGGCTTTTGCCGGTTGCGAAGCAGAATGTGTATCAAATGGCCAAAGTGCGATAGCGAAAGTCAAAGAAGGAAATTTCTTCGATGTGGTGATGATGGATGTACAAATGCCCGACATGGACGGGATTACGGCCACCCAGCATATAAAAGCCTTGCCTTTGATGCGTATACCGCCCATAATTGCCATGACGGCCTATTCCATGATCGATGACAGGGAAAAGT
>JBIKRJ010000216.1:0-4023 GCA_044349205.1 Cytophagales bacterium
CCCTGCTACTGGCTTTGAAGATGTATTCAACATCGACATAGATCCCAATCACGTGGGATGGAAATTCTTTTCCATTAAATATTCCGACATTGCCGTGACCATTCCCGACTATGTGCTGCCCACAATCCCAAAAGGGTACACTCCTGTAAAAGAAGGCGACAAAATAGCTTCCATCGGTTTTCAGCTAAAAACACTCACCAACAACGGCGATGCCTTCAAACTCATCATCGACTACCCTGTGGTAACGTATGGCAAACCATTACTCAACCCAAATGAATAAACTTCTATTCACATATAGTTGCGTGTTGTTGGTTTTGGGACTTAGTTCCTGCTCCCAATGGCAAGAGCAAGCCTTGACCGAAGACGGCCCCAGACGGTCGTCGCTAGGGTGGCAAAGCCAAAAATTGACTGAAGATGCCCCATATCGCCACGATGTGTATGTAAAATCGATGCCGGCAGAAAAGCGTTGGAAAAACCTTGTCATCACCAATTTCACCAAAGAAAGTTCGCAGTGGAAAATAAGCCATTCCAACAAAATGTCTGGACAAGTCAAAGATTCTTCGTTTGCCCTGTTGCTAAATAACGTAGGCCCCGACTACGAAGAGTTCACGATTTCATTCCCCCCTACTAGTTTTTCCAATATCAAATACGTGTCGCTCATTGCAGCTTGCGATGGCATAGTGCCCGTTTATATTCGAATGGACATAATTGACAAAAACGGCTATGCGACCAATTTCAAGCCATCTTCGGCCAAAATAGTACCCAGCGACGGATTTTATGAATACAAGTTCAATTACAACCAGAAGTACATTCAAAGTTGGCCCACCTCTCAAAAAGTAGATTCGAGCAACATTGTGATGATAAAAATGAATTTCAATCCGCCTTATATGACCAACTCCACGCCTTACACTGGCACCTTGGAATTCAAAGAATTGCGACTAAAACCCTTTCCAATCAAAAAAGAAAACTAATTGAACCATGAAAAAGATTGCTATTGTCCTTGTGGCCTCTTTGGCTCTTTTTTCCTGCAAAAAACGTGGCTTTGTGAAAACAAACGGCACTCATTTTGAAGTGGACGGCAAACCCTACTATTTTTTAGGAGCCAACTTTTGGGCAGGCATGAACTTGGGTTCTTTGGCTGCTTCGGGAAATAGGGAACGATTGCTAAGAGAGCTAGACAGAATGCAGCAATTGGGCATTACCAACTTGCGCGTGGTAGCCCTTACAGAAGGCCCCGATAGCGAACCTTACCGCATTGCCCCCTCCAACAACGACAAAGGCAATTTGAAAGAAGAATATCTTGTTGGATTGGATTTTCTGCTTTCCGAAATGGGCAAAAGAAATATGTACGCAGTCATGTGCATGACCAATTTCTGGCCTTGGTCGGGCGGTATGGCACAATACCTGAGGTGGAACAATGTCTTAGATTCTATCCACTACCCTATGGACAAGACAAAAGCACAAGACTGGGATTTCTACCAAAAAGAAACCGCCAAATTTTACAGTTCGCAGGCCTCTATGGACATGTACCAAAAAGCCTTAGACCAAGTGATTCAAAGAAAAAACACCGTCACTGGCCAACCCTACACCGAAGACCCTACCATTATGGCGTGGGAATTGTGTAACGAGCCCAGAGGCGTGAACAACGTGAAAAACTATTTGGCTTGGATTCAAAAAACCGCTGCCCACATCAAACAGTTGGACAAAAATCACTTGGTAACAGTAGGAAGCGAAGGCAACACCGGCTCGCCCGATTTAAGTGGAGTTCCTTTTGCCGATACCCACGCCGACAAGAACATAGACTATACCTGCGCCCACATTTGGATACAAAACTGGAATTGGTACGACCCTACGAAACACGACTCGACCTATGCCTCGGCCAAAAAGAAAGCCCTGGACTATTTGGCTTGGCATGTGAGGGAATCTAAGAAACTGGGAAAACCCTTTGTCTTGGAGGAATTTGGAATTATGAAAGACAAGGGTTGCTTCGACCCTAAAGCCAGCAACGTAAACCGTGATGCTTACTATGCCACCCTTTTCGAGCAAGTGTACCAATACGCCAAAGATTCCGCAGCCGCTGCAGGCGTTGCCTTCTGGGCTTGGGGCGGCGAAGGTAGACCTCGCGAAATTCAAGGATGGTGGAAAATGGGAGACGATTTTATTGGCGACCCACCCCACGAAGAGCAGGGTTGGTATTCTGTTTACGACACAGATACTAGCACACATACTGTGATTAAAAAATTTGCCACGCTTTTCAATAATTTAGGGAAATAAATACATGATTAAGCCACTTGCCACTTGGTTTTTCTGCAACATGCTGGCATTGGCCGCCTATTCCAACGTAATGTTGCCTTCGGTATTTGGCGACCAAATGATACTTCAGCAAAATACAGATATACTTATTTGGGGCTGGGCAAAACCTCTTGAGCCTGTTCAAATTACCACCGACTGGTCGAAAGACACGCTGAAAACGTTGGGTGACAGTTATTGCAACTGGCAATTGAAACTGCGCACACCCAAGGCAGACAATGTGCCGCACACCATCCGCATACAAGGTTACAACAGTCTACAAATCACAAATGTGCTTTTGGGCGAAGTGTGGCTTTGCTCTGGCCAATCGAACATGGAATGGTCGGCACGTATGGGCATAGACAATGCGGAAAAAGCCATAAGCGATGCACAAAATCCGAATATTCGTTTTTTTACCGTCAGGCACCGCACTGCCGACACCCCACAATTGGACGTGGCCGGTAGTGGTTGGGTAGCTTGTACGCCCGAAAGCATGGTCGATTTTAGCGCCTTGGCTTACTTTTTTGCGCGCGATTTGAACGTAAAACTAAATGTGCCCATCGGGATTGTACACAGCAGCTGGGGCGGCACACCTGCCGAAGTGTGGGTAAATTCAAACTACTTGCAAAACGACACTTTTCTTTTGAAAGCCGCACAAAAACTTCAACCAATGAAATGGGGGCCACACGAACCCGGCAAAGCTTATCGGGCTATGATAGAACCTTTGAAAAAGTTTAAGATAGCAGGCACGCTTTGGTACCAAGGAGAAAGCAATGTGGGCACCTCGTACGCCTATGAAAAACTTTTGAGGACTTTGGTTCGAAACTGGCGCGACGACTGGGGGTACGATTTCCCCTTTGTATATGCCCAAATAGCTCCTTGGAAAGGCTACGGACCAAACGAACTGGGGGCAGTTTTAAGGAATGCCCAACGCAAAGCCATCTCAATGCCCAATGCAGGCATGGTCGTAACAAGCGACATAGGCGATTTGGACAATATTCACCCAGGCAACAAAGAAACAGTAGGCGCACGCATGGCAAATTGGGCGCTAAAATTGGCTTACAATCAAAAAATTGACGTTTCAGGGCCTTTGTACAAAAACATGGCCATCGAAAAAAATAAGATACGATTGTATTTCGATTATGCGGAAAACGGACTTTTGTGCAAAGGCAAGGAATTGACCGAATTTGAAATTGCGGGTGCTGACGGAAAATACGAACCCGCCACTGCTACTATCGATGGTAGCACCCTTGTAGTTCAGTCCAAAAATGTACCAAAACCACGTTCTGTGAGGTTTGGGTGGAGCAACTCTTCACAGCCCAATCTCTTCAACCAAGAAGGCTTGCCTGCTTCCTGCTTCCGTACGAAAGACTAAAGAAAAAGTATTTCCATATTCTTTAGTCCACATTTTTTTCTTCTGCTTATTATCGTAATTTCATTACAAGTTCTTCCACCGTGGGGAACTCCAAACTATTGTTCAACTTAAATTTAAAAACCATGTCACTTATCAAAACAATGAATGGCAATGCGCCAAGCCTCGGAACCTTGTTGTCGGATTTATTGGATACAGACAGCTTCTTTAACGACACG
The DNA here is from genome assembly GCA_044349205.1 of Cytophagales bacterium. GTDB lineage: Bacteria > Bacteroidota > Bacteroidia > Cytophagales > UBA9547 > UBA9547. The sequence goes on from JBIKRJ010000216.1 coordinate 3,880, forward strand.
TATCTTCGTAAAAGCTGGGTACCCAGTGTAAATGTAAAAGAGGATGAGAAATGCTACGAGCTAGATTTTGCCGTACCAGGACTGAAAAAAGACGACTTCAAAATTGAAGTGGATAGAGGGGTGTTGACCATTTCGGCCGAGAGC
>JBIKRJ010000039.1:0-15038 GCA_044349205.1 Cytophagales bacterium
CAAACCACCTGTAGAAAGAGGAAAAAAGCCGATTAAATCCTTGATTTTGACTCCCACGCGCGAACTTGCGATTCAGATTGCCGACAGTTTTGCGGCATACGGACGCTATTGCCATTTGGCTCATACGGTGGTGTTTGGTGGTGTACCGCAAAAAGCGCAAACCGATGCTTTGAGCAAAGGCGTCGATATATTGATTGCTACCCCTGGTCGTTTGCTCGACTTGATGAATCAAGGTTTTATCAATCTTCAACACATCGAGCTCTTTGTGTTGGACGAGGCTGACCGCATGTTGGACATGGGTTTTGTAAACGACGTGAAAAAGGTCATTGCCAAATTGCCTCCAAAAAGGCAATCGCTCTTCTTTTCGGCTACTATGCCGCCCGAAATCCAAAAACTGGCCGATACTATTTTGGTCAATCCAGTGAAAGTAGAAGTCACCCCCGTTTCGTCCACTGCCGAAAAGGTGCAACAAGCCATCTTCTTTGTGGAAAAAAGCAATAAAAAACATTTGCTTCGCCATGTGCTAAAAGATTCCAGTTTTGGTAGCATTTTGGTTTTTACGCGTACCAAACATGGTGCCGATAAGGTAGTGAAAGACTTGAACAGCATAGACATCAGTGCCGAAGCCATTCATGGCAACAAATCCCAGAATGCACGCCAAAGGGCTCTTTCCAATTTCAAATCTAAAGCCACACGGGTATTGGTGGCCACTGACATTGCCGCTCGAGGGATTGATATCGACGATTTACCCTTGGTCATCAATTACGAACTGCCCAACGAGCCAGAGACCTACGTGCATCGAATAGGGCGCACGGGAAGAGCCGGAGCAAGCGGCATGGCTTTGTCTTTTTGCGATCAAGAAGAAAGGGCCTACCTGAAATTGATTCAAAAACTCATCAACAAAACTTTAACCGTTCAGGACAAACATCCTTTTTTGCCACAAGACCCTCGTTTCTTCATGGATATAGTTGCGCCCAGCAAATCGCCAAATGATAGACGACCTTCTAAGAATTCATCTCATAGAGGCGGAAACAAGCGCCCTGTGAATTCTTCACCTAGAAGAGAGGAAGAAAAAAAATCTTGGTTTAGAAAGAGGTAGATTACTACCAAGGTCAAATAGTAGTCCTAATCGTACGTTCTAAAAAGTTGGCTAAATTGCCAACAAATTTGGTACTAGTGAGAAAAATAATTTTTTACAGCTGGGCAAGTGTTACAGGTTTGTTCGTTACACTCATTCTATATGTCTTATTAGTCCAAATCAATTTTTTGTATCTCTTTGGCGAGATGCCAACTTTCGAGAAACTGGAAAATCCCAAAAACGAAGTGGCTTCGCAACTGTATTCGGAAGACAAAGTGCTTTTGGGAAAATATTTTCGGGAAAACCGTATTCCTGTGGAATACGAAGAAATATCCCCTCTTTTTATCAATACCTTGTTGGCTACCGAAGATGCTCGCTTTTACGACCATTCGGGCATAGACTTGAAAGGCCTGATGGCGATAGTACCGTCTTTGATGGTGGGTAAAAAACGGGGTTCAAGTACCATTTCACAACAATTGGCCAAAAACCTTTTCGACACCAGAGACGAAAAGTATGAAGGCTTGTTGAGCAAGATTCCTTTGGTTCGGACGGTCATCATTAAAACAAAAGAATGGCTTACGGCCATAAAAATAGAACGCTCTTATACCAAAGAGGAAATTTTGACCATGTATCTTAACGCAGTCGATTTCGGTAGCAATGCATACGGTATTCAAGTGGCTTCCCAAACATTTTTCGGCAAAAAGCCAATGGAACTCACTTATCCTGAATGTGCGGTGTTGGTTGGGGTGTTGAAAGCTCCTACGTTGTATAGCCCTATACTGAATCCTAACAATGCCATGAATAGGCGCAACACCGTGTTGGACCAGTTGGCCAAATACAATTATATAAGCAATGAGACTTGTGATTCGATGCAAAAACTTCCGCTTGAATTGAAATTTCAAGTAGAAAATCACAATAAAGGTTCGGCAACGTATTTCCGTTCTATGGTCAGCAGTTTCCTAAATGATTGGTGCAAAAATAATGGCTACGACTTGTATTCAGATGGTCTGAAAATTTACACGACCATCCACTCCAAGGTGCAGCTTTATGCCGAAAAAGCGGTAGAGGAACACATGAAAGAAGTACAGGGAAAATTCTTCCAGCATTGGAATGGCCGAAACCCGTGGGTGGATGAAAGCGGCAAAGAAATCCCCAATTTTATAGAGACAGTGGCAAAGCGTTCGGATATATACCAGCAGTACAAAATCGCTTACCAAGGCAACGAAGATTCTATTCAATACTACATGGCCAAAAAAAGAAAGGCTACTTTGTTTTCGTACAAGGGCGACGTTGATACGCTCATTAGTCCAATCGATGAAATAAGATATTACAAAAAATACCTGCATGCGGGCTTTATAAGCATGGACCCCAATAATGGGCACATCAAGGCTTGGGTGGGAGGAGTCAACCACAAGTTTTTCAAATACGACCACGTAAAGCAGGGAAAAAGACAGCCCGGCTCTACCTTCAAACCCTTTGTGTATGCAACGGCCATGGAAAATGGCTACACTCCTTGCGACGAATATCCCGATGTACCTACAACTTTCCAGTTTTTTGACGGTCAAGAAAACAAAACCTGGACACCCCAAAACAGCGAGGGCAAATACACAGGTGCCATGATGACGCTCCGTCAGGCGATGGCAAGGTCGGTAAACTCGATTACAGCCAATATGATGAAAATATTGGGCCCCGAAAAAGTAGCCAACACGGCCAAGAAATTGGGAATTAACAGTCCGCTGGAGGCTGTGCCTGCATTATGCCTTGGTTCTAGCGACGTGTCTATATACGAGTTGGTAAATGCTTACGGCACTTTTGTAAACAATGGCACATGGACAGAACCCATTTTTATAACCCGCATTGAAGACAAATATGGAAACGTGCTACAAGAATTTGTGCCACAAACCAAAGAGGCCATGAACGAGGAGAGTGCCTACTTGATGGTACACATGCTTAAAGGAGGAACTGAAGAAAAAGATGGCACTGCCTTGGGCTTGTACAGATATAAAATTTTTGGAGGCAACGAAATAGGGGGGAAAACGGGGACTACGTCAAACTATTCCGACGGTTGGTTTGTGGCCATTACCCACGACTTGGTGGCAGGTGCTTGGGTTGGTGGAGACGACCGCAGCATACACTTTCGCACGTATGCCTTGGGACAAGGTTCCAAGTTGTCTTTGCCAATTGTGGGCAAGTTTTTCGAAAAGGTTTACGCCGATACCACCACAGGCATTCGAAAAGGGTATTTCAAAAGACCCGAAGGTTTCAACATCGAACTGAACTGTCAGCGATACAAGTTGAACGGTAAAATTGCATTGCCAGACAGTACAGATGTACAGCAATACAAAAAACCCGAAAAAGTGAATTTCGATGATTTGTAAAATCTAATTTTAGCTTTTGACCCAAACCATTGAAACCAAACTTGCTTTAAAGTGTTGTACACAACAAAGCGGTGCTTCCCAAGCCCTATGAAGGACAAATCCTTTCATGAATCTACAAGAAAAAATTCGCAACCTTCCTAGCAAGCCCGGCATTTACCAATATTTCAACGCCGACGGTACCCTTATATATGTTGGAAAAGCCAAAAATTTAAAGAAAAGGGTCTCTTCTTATTTTTTAAAAACGGCGCAACACAGCCGCAAGACCTTGAACATGGTCAGCCAAATTGCCGAAATGGAATTTACCGTGGTAAACAGTGAATGGGAGGCCTTTTTACTAGAAAATAATTTCATAAAATCGTTTCAGCCGAAGTATAACATACTGCTACGCGACGACAAGACCTATCCCTACATCTGTGTAACCAATGAACCTTTTCCGCGTGTTTACAGCACAAGGCGAGTAAATAAGTCGGATGGAAAGTATTTTGGGCCTTTCTCGAATGTAAAGGTGATGTACAATATGTTAGAACTATGCATAAAACTTTACCACATACGCACTTGTGATTTGAATCTAAGTCCACGAAGTATTCAAAATGAAAAGTTCAAAGTATGTATGGAATACCACCTTGGAAATTGCAAAGGCCCTTGTGCAAACCACCAAAGCCAAGAAGACTATTTGGCGCATATTCGCGAGGCGGAAAATGTATTGAAAGGCAATGTGCAGGCTGCCAAAAAGTTTTTGCAGGAAAGTATGGCGCAACATGCGGCTAACCTCGAATTTGAGCAAGCTGAAGTGTACCGAAAAAAACTGGAATTGATAGTGCAATATCAATCAAAATCGGTGGTGAGCAATGCCAACAGTACAGCCAATTTTCATGTATTGACGGTGATAGGAAGCGAAGAAAATGTGGACATGAACTACCTAAAAGTAGTGGGAGGCAACATTCGCTATTCGGACAATTACCGCATAAAACGAGTATTGGACGAATTGGACGAGGAGATATTTTTTTACAAGTTATTTGACTTTTTTTCTAAAGAACGACTTGACGGCAAAATAGAAGTGCTGACCAACATCGAGACGAGTTTTTCTATCGACGATAAAATAACGGTGACATTGCCCAAAGCGGGCTTCAAAAAGCAGCTGGTCGATATGTCGTTAAAAAATTTGGATGCGCACATTCGGCACCGCGAAATGAACAAGTTGGATAAGGAAGAAGAAAAACTGCGCGTAGTAAAGCTTTTGCAAAAAGAGCTCCACTTGCCCGATTTGCCTTTGCACATTGAATGTTTCGACAATTCCAATTTGCAAGGCACCAATGCGGTGTCGGCAGTGGTGTGTTTCAAAAATGGAAAACCTTCCAAGAAAGACTATCGACATTACAACGTAAGGACAGTGGAAGGGCCAAACGATTTCGATACGATGAAAGAGGTTGTTTTTCGTAGGTATCGTCGCCTGCTCGACGAGCAAAAATCCTTGCCAAACCTGATTGTGATAGACGGTGGCAAGGGGCAATTGGGCGTAGCAGTAGAAGTGTTGAAAGAGCTGGGTATATATGGCAAAGTGAGCATTGTAAGTATCGCCAAAAGACTAGAGGAAATTTATTTTCCGGGCGATGAGCTACCACTGCATTTAAGTAAAAAGTCGCCTGCGATGTTGCTTTTACAACATTTGCGCAATGAAGCCCATCGGTTTGGCATCACCTTTCATCGGAAAAAAAGAAGCCGTGCGGCATTGAAGTAAAGTGCGTCGAGTGACTGTGGAAATGAACATTCAACCAAAGACAAAAGCAGGGTAAATAAAACCAAACAAACAATACTATTTTTTCATGTATTTTTCCTTTGGAAAAGAGCGTATTTATTGATTATCTTTGTTTTATGAGCATTACGCAAGAGGCAGAAAATCATCCCATCGAAAGACCAAAAAACTCCATTGTATGGATTGTTTGGAACATCATGTTTGCCTTATTCTATCCTGTTTTGGCAGCCTTTTCGCTCATTATCATGGTTTTGATGTTTATCTCTTCTTCCCTTTCAAATTTTATTTCTTGGCTGGCAAAGCTCTTTAATCGGTCATGAAAGGATCTATACGATTCTGTTGCTTCTTGTTTCCAATTTTTTCATGACTCTGGCTTGGTACAGCCATTTGCAATTCAAAAAGATTTCTTGGCTGCAAGGTGTTGGATTGTTAGGTGTTATCTTAATTTCATGGGGTTTGGCTTTTTTCGAATATCTTTTTCAGGTGCCAGCCAACAAGATAGGTCACACCTCGAACGGTGGCCCCTTAAGCATGATAGAATTAAAAGCAGTACAAGAGGTCATTTCGCTTACGGTTTTTACTTTGGTGGCTGTTTACTAGTTCAAAACCGAAAAATTTAGTAGGAACACTTCACAGGTTTTATTTTTTTGGTTTTGACCGTATTTTTATTTTCAAGAAGTAAGTCATTGATAATGAATTGGTAGGATATTTTTACGCACTACCATTTTCTTCTTTCGTGTACTTAAAATTTTTAAAATGATGGAAGAGCGGAGAAAAATCTTGAAAAATGACTAAATTTGTCATGAAATATAAGGTCAAATATGACATTTGCAGATACCATCACAGCCAAACGAAAAGAACTTGGCTACACCATTTTAAAAGTAAGCATGCTTTCGGGCATAGACCAGGCATTGCTTTCGAAATATGAAAACAATCAACGCCTGCCCTCGGAATCACACGTAAAATTTTTAGCCGAAAGTTTGAAAATGGAATATGTAGAACTAAGGAAATTGTATTTGGCCGAAAAAATTTATTCCCTGTTGGAATATGAAACCAATCCTCTTGAAATTTTACAAGCTGCCGAAGACAGGGTGGAATATTTGAAGAGCCGAAACGTGTTTAGTCAAACCGAGCTCACCAAAAATGTGCAGGAGAAGTTACGCCTTGCCGATAAATTGAAAAGTAATTGGCAGGAAAAAAAGCCTTTGAATCAGACACAGTTACAGAAAATGAAGGGATATTTTGCCATAAAATATACCTACGACAGCAATCGTATTGAAGGAAATACTTTGACGTTGCAAGAAACACAACTAGTGGTAAACGAAGGGGTGACTATTGGAGGAAAATCTATGCGCGAGCATTTGGAAGCAATCAACCATTCGGAAGCTGTTGAATTTGTGGCCGATATGCTTGTGGGAAAGGAAGATATTACTCAGCGCAGCCTTCTTGAAATACACAGACTGGTGCTGAAAAGTATCGATAATGAAAATGCAGGAAAATATCGAAAGGTGCCTGTGCGAATTTCGGGAAGCGAGCACATGCCACCTCAGCCTTTCTTAATCGAAAAAATGATGGAGGATTTTTTCATCTACTATGAAAGACAAAACCGGGTTTTGCACCCCATTTTGCTTGCCGCCGAAATGCACGAACGATTGGTCACGATTCACCCTTTTGTAGATGGAAACGGGCGCACTTCCAGGTTGTTAATGAATTTTATTTTACTCAAAAACGGCTATACACTTACCATTTTAAAGGGTGATCCAAGTTCAAAAACGACTTATTTCAAATCGTTGGAGGCGGTGCAAACGCGTAATGACTCTAACCAATTCTATGACTTAATAGCCGATAGGGTAATTGCTTCTTTGGAAGAACACTTGGAATTAGTTTGATGTAATAATGTGTTAAGGGCGGTCTTTGACCATTTCGAATGTGATATTTGAGGATATTAGGCAACACCACCACCGTTGGTAATACCTTTGGTTGGGGTCACAAAAGCAAGACTGCCGTCTTTGTCTTCGGCCATTAGAATCATACCTTGGGAAGCAATGCCTTTAATTTCGCGTGGGGCAAGGTTGGCCAAAAGGCATACTTGCTTGCCTATGATTTCGTCGGGATTGTAATATTTGGCGATACCACTTACCACGGTTCGTTGGTCAATGCCCGTGTCGAGTTTCAGTTTCAGCAATTTGTCGGTTTTGGGCACACGCTCTGCTTCCAAAATGGTGGCTATTCGAATGTCCATTTTCTGAAAATCGTCGAAAGTGACATTTTCTTTTTGCGGGGTAATTACTGCGTTTTCCAATTCGTTCTGTTTTTTTGATTCGCCTAGTTTTTGTATTTGTTTTTCAATGTCAGGGTCTTCAATTTTTTCAAAAAGCAAAGCAGGCGTACCGAGTTGGTGACCAGCGGCCAATAAGTCAGCATTTCCTGCTTTTCCCCAATTAGGTTGTGATTGTTGGGTGGTAAGTGTTGAGTTGAGCATAACCTCCAACTTCTTCGACAAAAACGGCATAAATGGTTCTGCTACAATGGCTAGGCTTGCGGTAATTTGTAGCGCGATGTTTAAAATCGTTTCTACTCTTGCCATGTCTGTCTTAGCCAATTTCCAAGGCTCGGTGTCGGCGAGGTATTTGTTACCTAGTCTAGCTAAATTCATGAGTTCCACTTGCGCTTCGCGAAAACGATACGATTCTATGGAGTTTGAAATCTTTTCAGGAAAAGAGGCCAGTGCGCCCAACACTTCTTGGTCGTAATCGGACAAAGTACTGCTGGCGGGCACTTTTCCATCAAAATATTTTTGTGTGAGAACGAGGGCACGGTTTACAAAGTTGCCCAATATGGCAACCAATTCGCTGTTGTTGCGGGTCTGAAAATCTTTCCAAGTAAAATCATTGTCCTTCGTTTCGGGCGCATTGGCACACAATACATAGCGCAACACATCTTCTTTTCCAGGAAATTCCTTTAAATATTCGTGCAACCATACGGCCCAATTTCTGGAGGTAGAGATTTTTTCACCCTCCAAATTCATGAATTCGTTGGCTGGAACATTATCGGGCAAAATGTAGCTTCCCTCTGCCATGAGCATGGCAGGAAAAATAATGCAATGGAATACGATGTTGTCTTTGCCTATAAAGTGAACAAGCTTGGTTTCTTTGTCTTTCCAATAGCTTTCCCAATTCTTTTTTAAGTTCAGAGTAGCTGGTTCAGAGTTCAGCGTGTTTTTCTCTACATCCTGAACACTGAACCCTGAACTAAACAACTCCTTTGTAAACGTAATATACCCAATAGGCGCATCGAACCACACATAAAGCACTTTTCCGTCGGTTTCGGGTAGTGGTACTTTCACGCCCCAATCCAAGTCGCGTGTCATGGCGCGCGGCTGCAAACCTTGTTTTAGCCAACTTTGGCATTGACCTGCCACATTGGTTTTCCATTCGGGGTGCGAGTTCACAAAAGCCTCTATTTCTGGCTGCATTTTGTCCAAAGGCAAATACCAATTTTTGGTTTGGCGCATTACAGGTTTGGCACCGCTCAGCGTTGAACGAGGGTTTTTAAGGTCGGTTGGACTCAATGTGCTTCCGCATTTTTCGCATTGGTCGCCATAGGCATTTTCGTTGCCACATATTGGACAGGTGCCCACTATGTAACGGTCGGCCAAAAACTGATTGGCCGTTTCGTCGAAGTATTGCTCTGTAGTTTCTTCGGTAAAAACACCTTTTTGGTATAAATCTTGAAAGAAATCTTGCGACTGGTCGTGGTGTTCTTTCTTACTTGTGCGGGAATAGATATCGAACGAGATGCCGAATTTTTCAAAAGAATCTTTGATGAGGGTATAATATTTGTCCACCACTTGTTGCGGTGTTACCCCTTCTTTTTTTGCTTTAATGGTGATGGGTACACCGTGCTCGTCTGTTCCGCTTACAAAAACTACATCTTTGCCTTTGGCACGAAGGTAACGCACATAAATATCGGCAGGTAGATAGCAGCCAGCCAAGTGACCTATGTGAATAGGTCCATTGGCATAGATAAGAGCCGCGGTGACAGTATAACGTTTGGGATTTTGAATCATTTAGGAAATTCAGAATACAATATTAACGAATCCTATCACATCCTTTCGGGCACATCGATTCCTAGCAGTTTCATGGCAGTTTTGATGGTTTGGCCAGTCGCTTGGCTCAAGAGCAACCGAGATTTTAACACATGCTGTTTTTCCTCTTGGAAAATAGGCACTTCTTGGTAAAAACGGTTGTATTCTTTGGCAATTTCGTACACATAGTTGGCGATTTCGGCTGGTGAATAATTTTCGCCTGCTTCTTTTACCACTTGAGGAAAACGGTGCAGCAGCACTATCAAATCTTTTTCCACCTCAAGCAATTCGTTTCTTTCAAAATCGGTGAAGGTAGAAGAGTATCCCAATTCGTTTGCTTTTCGCAAAATGGCTCTGATGCGTGCGTGAGTGTATTGAATAAAAGGCCCTGTATTGCCTTGGAATTGAATCGATTCTTCGGGGTTGAAAAGCATTCTTTTCTTGGGGTCGACTTTCAAAAGGAAGTATTTCAAGGCTCCCATGCCCAACGTATGAAAGAGTTTTTTTGCTTCGGTCGAATCGAAATCTTCTATTTTGCCCAATTCTCTCGTATTGGTTTCGGCAGTTTGCAACATTTCTTCAACCAAATCGTCGGCATCGACCACGGTTCCCTCGCGCGATTTCATTTTGCCCGAAGGAAGGTCGACCATGCCGTAAGAAAGGTGGTAAATGCCATTGGCATAGGGTCTTCCTAATTTTTTCAGAATGGCTTGTAATACTTTGAAATGGTAGTCTTGTTCGTTGCCTACCACATAAATAGATTTTGAAAATGGAAAGTCGCGGTATTTCAAGTCGGCGGTACCCAGGTCTTGCGTGATGTAGACCGAAGTGCCATCGGCACGCAAGACAAGTTTTTCATCCAAACCTTCTTCCTTCAAGTTAATCCACACCGACCCATTTTCTTTTTTGAAAAAGACACCTTTGGAAAGCCCTTCTTCCACCACGTCTTTACCAAGCAAGTAAGTGTTCGATTCATAGTAAAATTGGTCAAATTTTACCCCAATAGTTTCGTAGGTTTTTTCAAAACCGGCATACACCCACTCATTCATGGTTTGCCAAAGTTTCACCACTTCGGGGTTGCCTTCTTCCCATTGGCGAAGCATTTCTTGTGCTTCTACTAGAAGAGGGCTCTTTTTCTCGATGTCTTCGTCAGACCAGCCTTTTGCTTTTAGCTTGGCTGCTTCGATTTTCAGCTCTTTGTCGAAAACCACATAATATTTCCCTACCAAATGGTCTCCTTTCAATTCGCTAGATTCTGGAGTTTCGCCGTTTCCAAACTTTTTATAGGCCAGCATAGACTTGCAAATGTGTATTCCCCGGTCGTTTACCAAATTGTTGCGTACTACATCATATCCATTGGCCGACAGTATTTCGGAAAGCGAGTAGCCAAGAAAATTGTTTCTTAAATGCCCCAAGTGCAAGGGTTTGTTGGTGTTGGGCGAAGAATATTCGACTATGACCAACTCGTTTTTCTTCTCGCCGTGTCCATAATACGGGGTTTGAGATATTCTAATAAGTTGTGAGATCCAAAAAGTGTCGGAAATAGTGAGGTTCAAAAATCCTTTGACAACATTGTATTTCGAGATGTACGAAATGTTTTTCACCAATTCTTGTCCAATGGCTTCAGCAGTTTGTTCGGGGTTTAGTTTGGTAAAGCGAGTAAGCGGAAAGCAAACCAAGGTGTGTGTACCTTCAAATTCTTTTTTTGTGGTTTGCAAACCCAACAATTCCAAGGGAACTTCAGCTTGCCATTGGCTGGCCAAAACCTTTGCAATAACCAGCGTTAGTTCTTTCTCTAAGTTCATCATTTGCTCTAAAACAAGTTGCAATTTATACAAAATGTACGGCTATAGAATTTAAAGCATTTTTGTGGCAAATTGGTGGTGTGCATGGTTTGTAAAAAGCATTAGGTTTGCTTGAATTTTTGATATTTTTGCCAGAAGCAATTTTAAGGCCAAACAATAGGTAGAATGGGTTGGTGTATTTTTATCCTTATAATCGCGCGCTAGATGCTTTTCAACAGTCAGGAATTTTTATTGTTGTTTTTTGGCACTTTTTTGTTGTACTACCTTCCGATTTTTTCGGCTTATCAGGTTCGTATTCTTATTCTTTCCAGCTTTTTCTTTTATGCCTATGGTCAGCCCGTTTTGTTGACCTTATTACTTTTTTCCATCACCATGAATGCCTACATAAGTTATGTGATTGCCAATCATGTAGGGGCTAAAAGGAAGTTTTTGTCGACGATGGGGGTGGTGGCCAATTTGGTTGTAATAGTATTTTTCAAGTATAGTGGAATGCTCACACACACCTTTGGCTTTGAAGATTCGAATATTGGCCAGTTGCTCATTATGCTACCACTGCCATTGGGTATTTCATTTTTTACTTTCGAGGGCATCACGCTTGTAGTTGATGTGTACAAAGGCCATTACGGCGATTCAAAAAGTTTGACCCAACAAGGATTTAAAGACCATTTGTCTAAAACAATGCTTTTTGTTTCGTTTTTTCCGCACCTTATAGCAGGACCTATTTTGAAAGCCAATGAGTTTTATCCTCAAATTGTTTCCAAAAAATGGTCGGAAATACATTGGGAGAAAGCATTCAGGCAATTGGTGGTGGGGTATTTTTTGAAAGTGGTGGTGGCCGACAACTTGAAAGATTATACCTATTGGATTGACTATCCCAATTTTATGCTTCTTTCTACCACTTCTCTGTTGGTCATGCTTTTTGGCTATTCCATTCAGATATTTTCAGATTTTGCTGGGTATTCGCTCATTGCATTAGGATTGGCCACCCTTTTTGGTTACGAGCTGAAAGGAAATTTCAACTTCCCATATATTTCTACAAGTTTTGGCGAATTTTGGAGGCGTTGGCACATTTCGCTTTCTACTTTCTTGAAAGAATACCTTTACTTTCCTTTGGGCGGGAATCGTAATGGAAAGCTGCGTACCTATTTCAACCTTTTTGTGACCATGTTTTTGGGAGGATTGTGGCACGGGGCAGCTTGGAGTTATGCGGTTTGGGGCACAGCACACGGTCTTTTCTTAGCTCTTGAAAGATTAAAAAATGATTATTTACCAACGAGCAAGATACCTTTGGTGCAATTTTTTGGAGGTGTTTTGGTATTTACCGGTGTCACTTTTGCCTGGCTTTTGTTCAAACTCCCCGATTTTTCTCATGCGGTTTTGTACTTACAAAATTTATCTACCAACATACGCTTTGAGACTACATACGATCAACTAAAGAGCATTGGTTCTATAACGGTTTATTCTTTTCCAGTTGTGGCCTACCATATTCGTCATTTGCTTTGCGAGAAAGCCTTTTACCAAAAAGTGAAAAAAGGCGAGTGGGTTTTATTTGGCTTGATGTTGTTACTCATTTTTGTAAATGCGGGTACAAAAGCAGATTTTATTTACTTCCAATTTTAGCATGATTTAATAAAGCACCATGATAAAAAAGGCATTGATAGCGTTTGTGGTCTTTTTTCTTTTGTTAGAAGGGCTTCTTCGCACGGATTTGCTGAACGACGAATGGCTTCGCTCAGGGCAAAATAATTGGTCGATAAACATCCTCAATTCACAAAACTATTTGTATAAATACGACCTTCCCCATTTCAATTGTATGATAGGGAGTTCGATTTCGGCGCGTTTCAACATTGTAAAAGAGATGTTTCCTCCTGAAATTTTTATGCTTCCATTCAATGGTTTGTCTGTTCACGACGGCTTAAATATGTTGTATAGAAAAGACAGACTTCCCGACACGCTTTATGTAGAAACAAATGTGCTAGACCGCCCGGCAAATGAGGAGTTTGCTTCTACCATAGGAAGCAACAAATGGGAAGAAAAGTTGAAATATTATGTAACTAGCTTGCGCGAGGCACATGGCCCACTCGATTTGGCCTCGCAAGTTACCACCTCGGCTATCATCGTGTTCAGAAAAAAATTCGGCTTTACAGGAGGTGTCCTGCCCAACAAAGTTGCCATGGACAAGGTGCGTGAAATAGAAGTAGAAAAACAAAAGCAAGAAAGAAAAAAACAATCTCAAGACGAGGGTTTTGCTCTCAAAACCAATGATTTGGAAAAAGAATTTTGGTCACAAATGGATAATTTACATCAAAAAGGTGTAGTGATTGTGCTCTTCAATATGCCCGTAGATTGTCGCAATGAAAAGGGCGATATCTATTACAACAACCTTTATGCCAAGGCCAAAAGCAAGGGTTTTTTGGTTTTCGATAGGGCGCATTGCCAAGATTATACCACCACCGATGGCACTCACCTAAGTGGAAATGAAATAGAACGCTATGCCCAGTTTTTCTTGGACCAAAGGGCCAAATTAAAGGCATCGGTTGTGAACAAACAATAACAACAAAAGCTTTTCAAGCGCCCTCCCTTTCTTTATTTGATTCAAAAAACGTACTTTGGCAACATGCCAACAGAATCTATTCAGCACATCGTTTCAAACGACAATTTATCCAAATCTGAACCTAACAAAACTCGGATTGGTGACTTGCGTACCGAGGAAATGATTTTGAACATAGGACCTCAACATCCTTCTACTCATGGCGTGCTGCGACTCGAGGTAATTACTGATGGTGAAGTGGTTAAAGAGGTGATTCCCCACATTGGGTATTTACATCGTTGCTTTGAAAAGCATGCCGAAGCCTTACCATACAATCAAATAATTCCATATGTAGACAGGATGGATTATGTGGCGGCTATGAATTCCGAGCATGTATATGTGATGGGGGTTGAAAAAATGTTGGGAATTGAGGGCACACTTCCAAAACGCATTGAATACATACGGGTTTTAGTAGCCGAACTCAACCGTTTGGCATCGCATTTTGTGGCGATAGGTACATATGCGATGGACATTGGAGCTTTTACTCCTTTTCTTTGGCTCATGCGCGACCGCGAACACATATTGCGCTTGTTGGAATGGGTGTCGGGTGCACGTATGTTGTACAATTATATATGGGTGGGAGGCCTCTTTTACGACCTACCTGTGGGATTTGAGGAACGCTGTACCGAATTTGCGCAGTATTTGTCGCCCAAATTGAAAGAGTTGGAAAAAGTCGTAATCGACAATAAAATTTTCATAAACAGAACCGCCAATGTAGGTGAATTGCCCTTGGCATTGGCTATCAACAATGGCTGTTCTGGCCCAGTACTCAGGGGTTCGGGTTTACGATATGATTTGCGCAAGGTCGATGCCTATTCTGTATATCCTGAAATAGATTTTGAAGTGCCCGTAGGAGAAGGTAAAATGGGTAAAAAAGGTGATTGTTGGGACAGGAATTTTGTACGTGTGAGCGAATGCTGGGAATCGCTACGCATTATTGAACAGTGTTTAGACAAACTAAAGAAAGAACATAAGCGCGACCGAACTTTCAATCCGCAGGCATTTGTTCCCAAAAAAATCAGACCCCAAGCAATGGATTTTTATGTGCGGGGCGAATCCTCCAAAGGGGAATTGGGTTTCTTTTTCCGTACCGATCCAGAAGCCAAAACCGACATTCCTTTCAGGTTAAAAGCAAGATCTTGCTCTTTCGTAAACCTTTCCGTTTTGCCCGAAATTGCACGTGGGGGGCTTATTGCCGACCTTATAGCCATCATTGGCTCAATTGATGTCGTAATGGGTGAAGTAGACAGGTAGTAGAAACCCGTTTTCAGGCCACGGCCAAGCTCAAAACCGTTATTTTTTTCACTCCTGCCTTTTCTAAACAAAGGCAACAAGCTTCCAAGGTTG
>JBIKRJ010000040.1:0-14849 GCA_044349205.1 Cytophagales bacterium
TCCTAGCCGGTCAACGCTTTTATTGTTTATACGCTAAAATACAGCGCTCACTTGCACTCGGCCAATATGCACCTTAGCTTGATTTTGGGCTTTTCTGCCCTCGTAGTTCAGCGATATATTTAATCCATTGGTGAGTTTTTGTTGCATATTTACCTGCCAAGTAAAATTGTTACCTGGCCTTAGCGATTCCAACATGTCGTAACCCAAGGGCGAATTGACATCGCCGTTCAAGAAAAAAATATTGATGTATTTTACATTGGCGGTAAAGGTGCGCTTGTTCACCTGGTTCAACCTTGCTTCCAAACCCAAATTCTTGAAATCGGCTCGTTCGCCCTTGTTGGCAGGATGTATATTTTCTTTGGGTATGAACTGAAAAGAGCCTATAAGTCGAAACATTTCAGTAGGCTGAAAAGCTATTTCTGGGTTGAGCTCGCGCTTCAAAATGGTATAATTTCGGTTCAACAAATAATCGGAGCCTACGCCGCGCGTGCTTTGTATCAAGTTCAACCTCAAATTGAAAAGCGAGCGCACGTTTAAACGGCTGTTCAATTGGTATTCCAAATTTTGGCGGGTATCTATTCCGTTGAAAAGAAAGTTGCGCTGGTTGGTGTTGATGTACACTAAATCCAAGCCATAAGACGGACTTGCACGATTGAAAAATAAGGTACTACGCACATTGTTGGTGTTGGACAGCAAGTCGGATGAAAGGATATTGTGGTATAAAGGCAAGAAACGAGCCATAAGGCTTTCGTCGAGGGTTTTGCGGTCGGCCGTCCAAGCGGTGGTGTTGCTAAAACGGGAAGCAAAGCGTTTCAACCATTTTTTTTCTCGCCAATTACGTGGAGCCGTGAGATTTATTCTGTAGTTCACATTGTTGGTATAGGCTTTTACAAAACGGTCGGTCGGAGAATTGTAGCGCAGGTATATTTTTTCGTCGAAATTGACCGCTTCCACAAACTCGTTCAACTGTTTTACATTGTCGTTGTTGTAATCTACCCATTTGTACAAACCTTGTCCTGCGGGCACTTCCACATATACATATTCATTCACTTGTTGTCTTCCCGTTTGTGCTGTGTAGGTAAGTTCGGAACGAATATGCCGTTTAAACAAGTCTGATATCCAATCCAAACGCCCCATAATGGTTTCTTGCACACGCCCCGAAGTGGTGTCGCGCTTATTTTCCAGGTTTCGATAGGTGAGTAAAAGGTTAAAATTGTTGTTTTCGTTGGGTTTAAAACCAAGACTATTGTTCCAAGTTTTGGCTTCGGCAAGTATTTGATTGACTATTTCACCCCTAAGCGGCGCATTGTCTTTTCGCAAGCTATAGTCCGTAGCATAACGCCATTTTTTGGTACTGTCCACACTTTTCACATAAAAGTTGTGTTCTTCGAAATACATGGCACTGGCTATAACAGAATCTTTTTTGGCACCGCCACTAATCGAATTGCGGTCGAAACTGTAACGATACCCAGGCGAAATATGCTTAAATACCAATGAGTTGTCGAAACTGAATCGTTGCCAATCGGATCTTGTTTTGGGCAAATCGTTTTTTAGGAAAAAATAATCGGCGCGCAATTGGTACAAACCAAGTCGCTTTGCAATGTTTGCCTGGTGCTGTTGTCCGTTTACAAAACCCTCTTTTTGCCTATGACTAAAGCGGTAATTCAACTCATTGTTTTTGTCTTTTGAAAACCCCATGCTGGCATTAAACAGATGGTCTTCTGCATTTTGGCTTAGGGCAGTACTCCAGTTATTGTACTGACTTGTACCCCAGTCCCTGTCAAATTCTATGGAACGGAAACGGTCGATGGGACGAAAATACTTGTCCAAATATTCGTAATCCAAAGCACCCATTAGCCTATAATCTTTCCAACCTATGTCTTTGCCCTTGTTGGCATACCCCACTTTTATTGCGCTACCCACATCGTCGTTACTATTCACCCTCGAAAACAAATTTTGACTGTGCTCTGAAAGGGCATATTCAGCATAAATGCGTTCGTTTTTTGAGACCGCATAGTCAATGCCCGCGTTGTACAATTGCTTTTTGTTGGGCACTGGCAGTTGCCTTACTGGCTCGAATCGCCCTTGTGGCACCCCATTTTTAGGGGCACGCCACTCGTACACTTTTCCATTGGCTGCACTTGTCACCTGCACATAATTCCCGTTTCCCTGTCCCAAATCGGAAAAAGTGAGTTGGTACACGGTAGTGCCCGGATTGCTTGGGGTGTACACATAAATAGGAGTAGCCGAAAGCGCCGTATCTACCCTTTTGTAAAGCACTTGGTTGGAACTAAAAGTGGTCGCCACTGCCCCGGGTGCCAAGGCTACCGACATGGTATCTCCTATTTTTTTCAATATCTCAATATCATCGGGCGAAAGTTGGGCTGTAATGGGCGTATTCGGGTTATCTTTTTCGCTGTAAAAATTAAAGTAGCCGTTCAATTTCTTGAATGACTGGTAATGGCTGCCTACCAATGTGGTACGCGCATAATTTCGATCGGTGTATTCAAAATCGACCCTGATACGTGAAAATTTTGTCACCAAAACTTGGTTCATAAAGGTGATTTCGGCCTGGTTGTAGTCGATAATATAATCGTAGTTAAAACCGCGTGTGAGCAAGCGTCCGTCCAAATACACTTTTTCCGAACCCGATATGACCACGATAAAGCGCTCGTTGTTAGGCCCTCTGAGTTTGTAAGGACCTTGCAAACCTTCCACAGGCTCCAAAAACAAGGAATTGAATTTTCCTTTCGAGACAGCAACACCCAAAGAAGTGGTGGCTGTGATGTTGTTTATTGGATTGTACTGCACTTCTGCCAAACCGCCTTGCACGTTTTTCAGGTAACGCAAAAAATGCGATTCTTTATTTCGAAGCACCACATCGCCGGCCGTCAAAGTAGCCCCTTTGCCCGATAACTGAATATACACCCTGTCGAACTGCTGCAAGTTTTGTGTATTCCCCTCGGGTTGTATAGGGATGTTTTGGTCGGAAATGGCCGCCAAAATAGACACATCTTGGCTCAGCTTTCCCTCCATTTGCAAGTTGAGAGCAGAATTAACAAATACATCTTGGTTGTTTCCAAACGAAATACCTCGGCTGATAGTACCCGTTTTGTTGAGGCCCGGCGTGGCAAAAAGTTCCTCTTTGCCCTCGTAAAACTGCCTACTGCGCCGCATGGGGTCTATGTAATACTTGGAAGTGTCGTACACGCGCAAATCGCGATTGAACACCTTTTGCGAAAGGTTGAAGGGAAACAAGCGATAACTTACAAAAATGGAATCGGGCGAAAGGCTATCGGGAAAAAAAGATATAATATTCCCATTAGGCTCAAAAACTGCTTTTACCTGCACGTTGGCAGGTTTCAAAATAAGCAGCGAAGCTGGATCTATCGTTAGGCTATCGCGAAGGCTTTCTTTGTTTTTAAGCGAAATCCAACGCGACTTCAGGCTGCTTTGTTGGGCTTGCACCCAACAAGGCAGTAGCAAAAAAAAAATATGTAGCTTCTATTTCCCAGAACCAGGCTATTGGTTGAAAATGTATGTTTTATTCAAACGAAATGGATTGGGCAAAAAGTATTCGAAAAGGGAAATGGTTTTAGCTTTTTATTTCTTTCCCCTTAAAATGGTATGGCCCATTTTGTCGCGCTTTGTTTCCAAATAGTTTTGGTTGTGAGGGTTGGGCGTAACCTCCAAAGGAATTGTTTCCACAATCTCTAGACCATACCCCTCCAATCCGGCCCTTTTTACAGGGTTATTACTTATCAAACGCAGCTTGGTAACGCCAAGATCGCGTAGAATTTGGGCTCCTACCCCATAGTCACGCTCGTCCATTCTAAAACCCAACTCCAAATTGGCTTGAACCGTATCCAAGCCATTTTCCTGCAACTTATAGGCTTTTAGCTTGTTTACAAGGCCTATGCCTCTGCCTTCTTGGTTCATGTACACTACTACCCCTTTCCCTTCTTTTTCCACCATTTTCATGGCCGCATGCAACTGTGGGCCACAGTCGCAACGGCACGAACCAAAAATATCGCCGGTAATGCAGGATGAATGCACCCTTACCATCACAGGTTCGTCTTTGTCCCATTTCCCTTTTATTAGTGCCAAATGATGGTCGCCAGTATTTTTTTGTTCGAAAGCCACCAGTTCAAAACTCCCAAACTCGGTAGGCAAATCGACTACAATTTCTCTTTTTATCAGACTGTCGAATTTTAGTCTGTACTCTATCAAATCCTTGATAGACACCAATTTTAGACCAAATTTGTCGGCCACTTTCCTAAGTTGTGGCAACCTTGCCATAGAACCGTCGTCGTCGAGCACTTCCACCAAAACACCCGATGGCTTGAAACCAGCCAAGCGGGCAAAATCTATCGAGGCTTCGGTGTGGCCGCTTCTACGCAACACGCCTTCGTTTTTGGCTTTCAAAGGAAAAATGTGACCAGGGCGTCCCAACTCATCGGGCTTAGTAGCAGGGTCAACCAAAGCTTGTATGGTTTTGGAACGGTCGCTTGCTGAAATCCCCGTAGTGCAGCCATGTCCCAACAAATCGACCGAAATAGTAAAAGGAGTCTCGAATTGGGCCGTGTTTACGCCCACCATTAGTTCAAGCCCAAGTTCCTCGCAACGTTGCTCGCTTATGGCACAGCAAATAAGGCCACGCGCCTCTTTGGTCATAAAATTCACGATTTCGGGCGTGACACATTCCGAGGCACATATCATATCGCCCTCGTTTTCACGGTCTTCGTCGTCAACCACCAAAATAATTTCACCTCTTTTTACTGCCTCAATGGCTTCTTCAATCGAGTCGAGCATTTTTTTCATAAAGCAAATTTAAGGCAAAGGCTTCATAGACTTGCCATGATATACCAAGGGATAAAAGAGAGAGAAAAACACGATACCTTTTTGAGTGATAAGCAAGGCCTCGCTAAGGCTAGCAATACCAAAATGTAAAATCAAAAAGAAGAGGAGAAAGTTTCTAACTTGAAATGCCTCCCACAGGGTAAAAGCATAGAAAGAAACCAAAAGCAATAGCCCAAAAATGCCCAAGCCTATCCATGTTTGCAAATATTGGTTGTGCGTGTCCAAATTGACTGTATAACCTAATTCGAAACCCCGCTTTCTGTATTCCTCGTTTAGAGCATCTTGTACATCACCGATGCCCACACCCCACAACCAGTTTTGGGCTATCACCTCTTTTGCCGACTTCATTTTTTCTACCCGTAAGTTTACGCTGTTGTAAGCATCCCCTTTCTCAAGTTCAGTCTTTTTGGTAAAATCAGACATAAACCTTTTTAAATGAGGTATTTGCGTAAAAGCCAAAAGAAAAAAAACAAAACCGATAAAGCCAATCGTAAAAGCAAGTTGAATCTTTTTGCGTTTCACCACCAGCTCGTAAAAACCAAGCGCAAACGAAAACACAACCAGCAAAATCAGATTCATGCGCGAAGCCATTTGGAATAAAAAGGCCACCATGAGTAATACCATAACTAGCAAACCTACTTTCTGCGATTGAGTTAAATTTTGTTTGTACTTATTATAAAAATAAAAAACGCAGCCAAGGCAAAACATGAGATAAAGCGAAAAATACACGCGCGGAAATTGAATGAAGTAGGTGACCACGTGTTCAGGCCCTGCATTTTCTTTAGATTGTAAAATTTGGTACATATGACCAAATCCCCATATACTACCTATTATGCCCAAAAGCACACAGGTTGACACAAAAAGAGCCAAGACACACTCGGTTTTGCGCATAGAGAGCGGTCGGGACAAAAGCACCAATGGAATGATTAAAAGCGAAATCTTCTTCTCCAAATCAAAAAGACCCGATGCAGTGTTGGAGGTATAGGTCATTCCCAACAAGTGCAAACCGTAAAAGGCGAAAAGCAGTAGCGACGATTTTTGTGCAAAAAGTGTTTGAAATTTTACTTTAAAATCACCTTCAAAAAGCCAATTGGTTAGCAGCAAGGCAGTGGCTATGCTACAAAACTGAATGCTATCCACATTTATTGGAAGCGTAATGGCCACCAAACAAGTGAAAAGAAAATGAAGGTTACTTGAAATAAATCTCTTATTTTCCCAGGGTTGAAACAGGTTGTCAAATATCATCTTTTTCCCAATTGTTGGATTGCAGCCTCGGTTACCTCGTCCACTTTTATCAAATCCATGCAATTTACCTCACTTTTATGGTATTCGTAGCCAAAATGCAAATAACCGCATTGTGCGTTTTGTGGAAAAACATTCAAAGCTTGGTCTGAGACGGGGCCCCATCGCAACACCGAAGTAGGGCCGTGCAATGCTACCATTTTCACTCCCAATGCTGCTGCCATGTGCATGATGCCCGTATTGACCGCAACAATTAGTCGCGCGTTTTGAACGAGTTTGGCAGTGTCGGACAAATTGTATTTTCCTGCCAAGGAATACAGTAAACCGTTCGACTTTTGTTCCATTTTTTGCGAATTCACTACATCGTCTTTGGCACCTGTTATGTATATTTTCAAACCAAATGCCGAAAGTTTTTCAGCCAATTCCAACCAATTCGACTCAGGCCATTCTTTCATATAGCTTTTGTAGCCTCCAGGCCAAGGATGAAAAATCACATATTCCTGTGCATCTAATTCAAGGCTTCCCGATGGAATATCAAGCCGAGGCCGTGCATTGGAAGAAAGTTGCAAAGGATCAAGCAGCGCTCTGAAATTGTCCAATTCGTGCTTTTGATCTGAATGGATTATGGCATAATCGTACACAAAATGACGCCATTGCCCTATTGACCGAAAACCAATTTTGCATTTAGACCTAAAAAAAGCCGCATAAATCGCATTCAATCTTGGCCAAGGCCCAAAATCAATCAACAAATCAAACTGCCCTTCTTTCCTTATATACTTGATACTTTCCAACACTTTTGTAACGGGCAGTTTGTGAGTGCTGGCAATTCCTGGCAGCATTTTGGTTACTCCAAAATTGGTATCCCCACAAAAAAGGACAATCTCGGCATTTGGAAATCGGTTTTTCAAATCTTGCAAAGGAGCCGACATTAGCACATTGTCGCCTATCGAACTGATGTTTAAAATGGCGATGCGTTTTGGCTCGAAAGCAACGGGAATGCGCTTTTTAAGTACCCGAAAAAAGCCCAAAAACAGCACTAAGGGTATGCCCAAATATCTATCTAAAAAATGCAGGTTTGCGTTTCCCTTTTCCATTTAAAAGGCCTAAAATAGGAAAAATTTTTTAAGTATTTTTACTAAAAACATGCTTGTGAATTGGGGTAAATTTATTTCGGCATTTCTTGTTCCTCAACTGGTACCAACTCATTTTCTATCAGTATGGCCTCGGCATTCTTTTTGCGCCTCAGCAAATCGTTTAAGTTGTTGAAGCTCTGAGTGTGCATAAAACTGAAGCCAGTGGAAATTTGGCTGTTGTTGTTCAAACTGTTGGTAATGCTGTTGCTGTTGTTTTTCGTAAACATTTTTAGCCGCAAAGTGCCCTCTCGGGTTATCAAATATTCCAATTGCCAGTCGCCAGCCACGCTAGAAGCAGTACGGTTGTTTTGGGCATTTGTAAAAGAGCCGTCGCGCGAAATGCGGATGCGCCCTCCCAAAAAATCGGGCTGGTACGACAATCGCAACCGAAGATCGTTCAGCGCCTGCGAATTGAAGCCGTTTAGGTCAATATCAACCGTCAAGTTTTCGTCCAACTGCGAAACCCATGAACTTAATTGATTAGATAAAAGTGAACTGACCGTACCTGCGGCCCCTTGCGTCGCCAAACCTCCACTTGCAGTTTCGCTTACAGGAAAAAACTTCCTAAGTACCAACAAACTAAACACTTGCCTGCTTAGTTGTTGTTCGTTCACCTCCATTTGCTGCTGAAAAGCGCGCACATAATTGTCTAACGGATAGGTGCCCAATTTCGAATCGTTGACGGTGGTAGGATAGTCTTTTATTTTTATTTCGTAGCTAATGTCGGGTTGCTGCAAGTTGCCCTTCAATTTCAAAATCACATCGGTGGGATATCGCTTGCGAATGGCCGGTGTTTTGAACCAAGCCGTATCGGCCTCGGGCAAAATATCACGCAAAGAGGCCTTTTCCTCCACACGCGCTTTGATGTCCAAAATCCCCAACATGGGGTCGCCGCTCCAAGCGATATTGCTGCCTTTGTCAATCTCAAACTTCTTGTTTACAAGGTTTAGCAAGGTGAAATTGTAAAAACCTTTTTGGAACACATAATTGCCATACAAACTGAAATCGCCAAGGGTGTTGGCTTCCATTTTTACATTGCCAGCACCTGTTCCTTTTATGATATCGCCTGTTTGTTTGTCCAAAATCAGGGAAAATGTCATGGAAGGATCCAAATCCACATCCATGCTCACGGTAGTTTTGGTGGGCACTTTTTCCACCCACGACTCCTCTTCCTCTTCTTCCACCGCAGCCTTTTTCTTTTGTACAAATGTCACAAACTCGCTACCACCCAAATTTTCTGTAGAACTGATAGGAATATACAATTCGCTATTCTTTTCATTTTTGGCATTGACCTGTATCTTTATGTCGTCGAGCAAACCTGTGATACGCACCCCCCCAGTGGCAAACAATCTGCCATAAAAAAGGGCATTGTCTTTTTCCAAAGTATTCAAAACCAACAGATTCTTGTACTGTGCTTTCAGATCTAAGGCAATATTCTGAAAACGCTTGTGTTTGATGGCACCCTCTATGTAACCTTTGTTTCCGTTCGTATCTACCAGCGTAGCCTGGCTGAAGCGAATAGAGGAGGAATCGAACAAGAAATCGTGACTAAAGGAATACGAGGTCTTTAAAAAATTGATTTTGAACTTTCCGTTGCCCACATGTACTTTTCCTGTTACGTTGGGCTTCAACAAGGTGCCGCTTATGAGCAGGTCGCCTGTACAATCTCCGTTTATCTTCGAAAAATAGTCTTTGACAAAAGGTTCGAACGATTGTAGGTTGAACCTGTCGAGATGGGCGTTCAAAGCCATTCTATTATTTTCGAAAGGCTTTATATAGCCCGTAACAAACATGCTAGGCAATGTATCTCTTTTCAGAACATACCGCACATCGAAGCGTTCTTCTGTGGGCTTCCAGTCCATGCCACCCGAAATGTTTCCTATCAGAAAACCGTCGAGCTCAAATTTTTGCACACTGCCGTCGAAATCGAGTTTAAAGTTTTTGCTCAACAAATCCGAAAAAACGAATTTTCCGTTTACAATACCCTCCATGTCTTTGCCAAGTGCCGCACTCAGTGGCTTCAAAGTAAATTGGCGCAATTCCATCTCGAGTTCATCTTCGGCATTTTCCGATATTGCCCCCGACGCCACCAAAAGCTGTTGTTCGTTTTTCAACTTAAAATGGGACACCAAGATTTTCTCTTTGGCCAAAACCAGCCTGCTACTGTCGCCACTCCAGGTAGTTTTAAAGAGTTTCAGGTCGATATTGTCGAAGAAAAATTCTTTTTTGCCTTCTGAAAAATCCAAGCGGCCGTCAAGGTTCAAGTGGTTGTCGTTTTTCTTTTGCGCCACGCTGGTGTGAAACATCATTTCGTCGTTGTTCCAGATCAATTCCAAAGCCAAATCTTCTGTTTTTAAGTCGCTGCCCACCTGCTGTTTGTTAGAAAAAAACGAACCAGAACCGTCCACAAAGGGTTGCGACAGATTTTTGCTTGAAGTATAATTGAAACGGGAGTCGTTCAAGATGACGCTTCCAAATTGCAGCTTGTTGCAAGTACCAAGCAAATTAAAGCTTGTGGTGTTGCCCTGCTTGCTAAAAGTGCCGCTAAGCTTGGTTTGGTTGGCCACTTTTATGTTTTCTTGGGCAAAAAGACTGATGACGGGATTGGCCTTTTTTAGCAACAAACTAAAATTGAGCCTGTAATCTGCACTGGCATAGGGTGAAGCATTACTGTAATAGTGTCCTACTTTTTCCTTTTTGTTTTCCAACACCAGCATGTATTCCTTGTACAAACGAGGTAAATCGCTGGCCAACTGCATGTACGAGAAATTACCGTCGGCATTTACATCAAAAACATCAGAAAAAAGATTCAAGTATCTTTCTCCTTCTAAACGCTCGGTCACTATTTTCAAGGTATCGAGCGAAATCCTTTTCTTGGTGTTGCTCAAAAAAGTGTTTGAAAAAGAAGCATCTCCCTGAAAATCGTCAAGATTTTTACCCGTAATGTTCAAATCGACCTTGGTGCTGAAAACAATAGGCTGTTCCAAGATATTTAACTTAAATAAATTTACATGTTTGAAGTCGGCGGCAAAATCCATGAAGTAGGGGTCTTGGCTAAAATCCATCAACCCGTTCAAGGCGAAATGAGCATTCGTATCGGCCGACACCATTTTTCCTTGAAACATTTGTTTGGCCAAACTGGCTTCCACTTTCACATCTTTATAGTCGTAGTGGTTTATTCCAATGCGCCTTATGTGGGCATTCAAGTCAATTTTGGCATGTTCGTACGAAAAGCCCACCCCTTTCAACTGCCCTTCCATGTCGATAGAACCAACTAATTCTTCTTGCTTCATCAGTTTGCCCAACAAAAAATTGGTGGTGCTAATTTTTCCCTGATATACGGAATGTTGCTCGTCGCCTATTATTTTGATGTTTATGTCCGATACCAAGTTGCCCATATCAGTCTCAAAATTCCCTTTTGCGACAAAATCTTTGAAAAAACCTACATACGTTCCTTTATAATTGATTCTACCAAAACTAGATAGTACTTCTTTGGCTTCGGCACCGGCATATTTTTCCAAGTCGTTGGCCTCACATAAAAAACTCGTAAACTTCGCATCCACAAAAGTTTCGTCTATTTCGGGCAAACCTTTCATGGCTACCCTGCCCTGCATGCGCGAACCTTTCCCAAAACGCAAATCGAGGTTTTTGAAATTGATGTCGACCACCTCTCCGCTCAAATCGGTCCAAATGGTATAGGTCTCGTTCAATCCCTTCAAAGTGGGGGCAAAAAGTGCCAGGTCGTCGGTATTAAAACGGCTGCTATCCAAATGCGCCTTCAAGGTCACCTTTTCGTTAAAGTCCGACAAATCGTCGGTGCTGTCGTACTGAAACTCCAAATAATTAGTCACGAAGCTTTTACCAATATGCGCTTTCAAACGCTCAAACTGCATATTTTGAGATGTATAGCGATAAAAAACATCGATTTCGTGCGCCCTCAGTTTTGTTTTCACGTCCACGCAGCGCAATGCCTGCACATTTATTTCAAAAGTATCGCCAGCTATGCGCAACTGGTCCACTTCTGCCGAAATGCTGTCAAGGATAAAATGATAATAATCAAAACCCGCCATATTGGCTTTGCGTTGGTCGAAATAGGAATAGGTGCCATTGGTCAAATGTACTTTGTCCACATGGAAAACCGACCTATGCGACGCAACACTTGTATCGGGACTTGCGGCAAGGTCGCCTATGGCGTCTATCAATTCATTGATATTCAAGCGGCCATTGTCTTTCCAGGCAATCATGGCCACTTTGGGCTTATCCAACCACACCTCGGTAAGCACAGGTT
Source organism: Cytophagales bacterium (assembly GCA_044349205.1). Classification (GTDB taxonomy): domain Bacteria; phylum Bacteroidota; class Bacteroidia; order Cytophagales; family UBA9547; genus UBA9547. Next base: position 11,524 of record JBIKRJ010000040.1, read on the forward strand.
CGGCAGTAGAAAGCAGGGTGAAAAGATCAAAATCGGCACGAAGACTGCCCACGTAAATCATTTCGTTTTGGCGCTTGTCGAAAACCTGTACCTTTTCGAGCAGCAGCTCGTCGAACCAGTTCAGGTACACGTAGCCTACCTTTACCTCGTGTTTTATGAGGTTACTGAAATAGGTGGTCAACTTGCCAGCGGCCCAGTTTTGCACCATGGGCGTACGCACCGCCAGCATCAACAATACAAGCAAAAGCCCCAAGCCCAGTATCAGCCACAGCAAGGGTTTGATGAGGTATTTTTTTATAAATTGCAGTGCCTTATTCAATCAAAAATTCATTTTTCCTTGCCCTCTACACCCACTTGTGTACTACTTGCCATCGAGTCTTCTTGCGACGACACTTCGGCAGCCGTTATGGTCAACGGCCAAATACGCTCGAACGTAATTGCCAACCAAGAAGTACACCAAAAATACGGAGGTGTAGTGCCCGAATTGGCTTCTCGCGCGCATCAACAAAACATTGTGCCTGTCGTAAAAAGTGCATTGAGCCTAGCAAATATAGGCAAAAATGACTTGCAAGCCGTGGCGTACACCCAAGGTCCCGGCTTGCTAGGTTCCCTGCTCGTAGGCTGTTCCTTTGCCAAATCGCTGGCCATGGCCTTGGATATTCCCCTAATAGGGGTTGACCACATGCAGGCACATGTGCTGTCGCATTTTTTAGAAAACCCCAAACCAAGTTTCCCCTTTCTGTGCCTTACCGTAAGTGGCGGCCACACCCAAATAGTACTCGTAGAAGAACCGCTGAAAATGCGCGTGATAGGCCAAACCCAAGACGATGCCGTGGGCGAGGCCTTCGACAAGGCTGCCAAAATGCTGGGTCTGCCCTACCCCGGCGGCCCGCTCATTGACAAGTATGCCCAACAAGGAAACCCATTGGCTTTTCAGTTTGGCAAAACGCAGGTGCCACATCTCGATTTTTCGTTTAGCGGCATCAAAACGTCCATTCTGTATTTTTTGCGAGACCAAAAGCAAAAAGACCCCGATTTTGTGGAGCATCATTTGGCCGACCTGTGCGCCTCTATGCAATATAGTCTGATACAAATGTTGCTGGACAAATTGGAAAAAGCCGCCACCGAAACCGGCATACGGCAAGTGGCCATTGCGGGAGGCGTATCGGCCAATAGCGGACTGCGTATGTGCTTACAAAAACTAGCCCAAGAAAGAAATTGGGAGGTTTTTATCCCAAAATTTGAATATTGTACCGACAATGCCGCCATGATTGCCATGGCCGCCCATTACAAATACCAAGCGGGAATTTTCGAGAATTTAAGTTCAGTTCCCAACCCTCGTTTAAACTCGTTCCTTTAGGCTGATTTTATAGCACAAAGTGCAAGGATTAGATGTTTAAAGTTACTTGTTCATAGTTCGTAGCTTGGCCTATAAATAGCGCCATAGCTTGCAAGGAGGTCGAAAAGTGTCTCACGAGCATTTGGATATCTGCTCATAGAAATACTCGTATTGAATCATTAAAAATAAGACCATTGAACTTGAATTACTTTTTGATTTTTTTGCGTAATTGCGTGTATTTCGGAGTTATAGCCAATGCTTAATAACACCCTAATATGAACACATACCTATTTGTTTGGAATCCTACAGTTTGGAAATGGACACATCTAGAACTAAGCATTGAACTGCTAAATAAAACTGGTTCTTTTGCAGAACCCTGGAGTTGTAGTAGCTATAAAAAAGTTAAGCCAGGTGACAGAGCATTTTTAGTGAGAGTAGGAAAATCACCAAAATGAATTATAGCTTCGGCAACAATAACATCAAAACCTTTCTTTTCAGAGTTTAGAAGTGGGGAAGACAAATCTGTACCTCGTATGAGAGTAATGTTGGATTTTGACATTCTCCTTAATGCAGATAAAGAACCAATATTGACTCTTGATACATTAATACAAGGTAAACTTTCATCACAAAATTGGCTACCCCAATCATCCGGCATCTCAATCAGATCCGAGCTTGTTGATGAACTCGAAACGGTTTGGTTTGAGTTTATATCGACAAAAAAAATCAGACACTATCCTTTCATACCAGCAGAAAATGAAGAGCAGTCTACTTACACAGAAGGCACACCAATTCAAGTAACACTAACTAAGTATGAAAAAAATCCATTTGCTCGTAAAGCATGTATTGCTCATTACGGACTTTCTTGTTCGGTTTGTGACTTTAATTTTGAACAAGCTTATGGCGAGATAGGACAAAATTTTATTCATGTTCATCATCTGACACAGGTTGCTAATGTCGGCAAACAGCATTTGGTCGACCCAGTTAAAGATCTTAGACCCGTTTGCCCAAACTGCCACGCTATGATTCATAAAAGAAAAGATGCGATTAGCATTGAAGAATTACAGTCTTTACTTCGATAGAGAAGCACAAGTCCCCATATCCCCATCGCCTTCGTTTGCAACGATGTCGAGTGAGTATGGCGTTTTTTATGCTCTTCACAAATTGGCTATTCATACTCTTTAATCTGACAAACTGCGGTCGTCGAGTTTATCCAAGTCGGTCGCTGAGCCTGTAGAAGTGCACCTTTAGTACTATCCACCCAATCGTTTTTAGTGTTAGTTTTGTATCGTAAAATTTATCGTATGAAAAAGATACTACTATTGGTTGGTGTAATATTGCTAACGGTACCCACTTTTCTTTTTTATTGGAACTACTACAATACCTACAGCGAGGGAAATCGTTCGGGAACTCTGCAAAAGTTTTCTAAAAAGGGAAACATCTTCAAAACTTACGAGGGAGAACTGGTAATGAGCAGTATTGCCAGCACAAACAATGCGACTATTGCATCAGAAAAATTTTACTTTTCGGTAAAAAATGACAGTATCGCCAAAATGCTGTTCGACATGGAGGGCAAACGAGTAACGCTTCAGTACGAGCAAAAAAGGGGCCACCTGCCTTGGCATGGCGAAACCGACTATTTCATTGTCGGGATAAAAGCGAAAGAGTAATTCCACATCTCTACATTGCTGGTATTTAAAGTGTTATGGCTATCGTAGCGTTTGCAATGCTCTACACTTGCCTTACATTTTCCTTCTGCAACCAACAATTAAGGCCGTTTTTTGCTTTTTCCACTTGCTAGCCGTTACTTCGAAGCAAAAATCGAGCATGAAGTCTGTAAACCGTATCATCAAATTCCTTTGGGTACTCTCTCTCCTATTTTTCGTGGTTGTTTTGCTATATGGCTACTACCTGCTGCCCGATGTAGTGTGCGTTCAGTTCGACGAAGCTGGTAACCCCATCGACTATGTAGAAAGAAAAAAGGCATTCT
>JBIKRJ010000217.1:0-3941 GCA_044349205.1 Cytophagales bacterium
GGACGACAATGTGTATTCGGCGCCAACAGTGCAAGGCGAAATTCCAAATGGTAATTCCTCTATCAGCGGTAGCTTCACAGTAGACGAGGCAAAAGATTTGGCCAACATTCTGAAGGCAGGTAAACTACCTGCGCCTACCCGTATAGTAGAAGAAGCTATCGTAGGGCCTACATTGGGTCAAGAAGCAATCAATCAGGGTGTTTTGTCGACTTTAGCGGGCATTTTGCTGGTGGTCGTTTTTATGTTTATGTATTACAACAAGGGTGGCTTGGTTGCCAATGTTGCCTTGGTTTTCAATCTTTTCTTTATACTGGGTATAATGGCACAATTGAATTCGGTGCTAACCTTGCCTGGTATTGCTGGTATCGTACTTACTATAGGTATGGCGGTAGATGCCAACGTACTTATTTTTGAGCGTATTAGAGAAGAATTGAAGGCAGGTAGAAAGTACCAAGAAGCTATAAGCCAAGGATATGAAAAAGCATTTTGGTCTATTTTTGACGCCAACGTGACCACTCTTCTTGCTGGTATAATCCTACTTTATTTGGGTTCTGGCCCTGTAAAAGGTTTTGCCATCACGCTTATAATAGGTATTTTCTGTTCGTTTTTTACGGCCGTTTACATTACGAAAGTGGTTATGTCTTGGTTGTACAACAAAAAGACACCTATCGAACTACCTTTCGAGACGGCGATTTCCAAAAACTTGTTCAAAAACTTTCAGTACGATTTTATTGGCAAAAGGAAGTTGGCTTATGCATTTTCATCTTCCATAATCGTACTTGGGATTATTTGCACAGTTGTAAACGGTGGTTTGAATTTGGGTGTCGATTTCAAGGGAGGTAGGTATTATGTGGTTCGTTTCGAACAACCTGTCGTTGCATCGGACATTCGCAGTCAGGTAGTGCCGTTTTTCCAAAACGCTGGTACTGAAGTAAAAACTTTTGGCTCGAACAATCAGGTGAAGGTGACTACCAGCTACTTGATAGAACAAGAATCGACCGATGCCGACAATACGGTGCGGACTGCATTGGATCAAGGTTTGGCTAAATATGGCAAAAAATTCGAGGTTATGAGCTCCTCTAAAGTAGGGGCTTCCATAGCCGATGATATCATGCGTACTTCTATTTTGTCTATGGTATTGGCCATTATAGGGATATTTATTTATGTATTATTCCGTTTCCGCAATAGGTCATTTGGCTTTGGTGGGGTTGTGGCCTTGTTTCACGACGCCATTTTTGTATTGGCCTTGTTCTCTATACTGCACACTTTTGGCATTTCGTTTGAAATTGATCAAGTGTTTATAGCGGCAATTCTTACCATTGTGGGCTACTCTATCAACGATACGGTGGTTATCTATGACCGTATTCGCGAGGTACAAGAGCAAAATCCATCGGCCGACTTGGCTACTTCATTGAATCAAGCCATCAACTTTACATTTAGCCGTACCATTATGACAGCCTTCACGGTACTTTTGGTGGTGGTGATTTTGTTGTTATTTGGTGGCGAGGTATTGAGAGGGTTTTCTTTGGCACTGTTGATAGGTGTTGTAAGTGGTTCGTATTCTACCATTTACATTGCAGTTCCCATCGTGTTAGATTTCCATTCTAAAAAAGATACCCAGAAGATTGACGCCTAGACGGTCGTAAAATTCTGCTAAAAATGCTCGGGGCTTCACCATACGGTGAAGCCCCGAGCATTTTATGTGTAAAATAAAACTAGTTAATGTTCCGTTTTCGCTTTAAAATGGCAGGATTTCCTTGGTAAATACCGTTTGCTTCTAAATTTTTAGTAGCAACAGAACCTACCGCCAAAACGCTATTTTCGTGGCAAGTTACCCCTGAGCACACTACGGCTTTAGCTCCAATCCAAACGCCATTTTCTAAATTAATTTCATTGGTTATTAGGTCGAAGGTAGATAATTTGTAGTTGTGGCTTCCGGTAAGCAACATCGCTCCTTGAGACATGCACACATGGTCCCCAATTTTTACTTTCACCAAATTGTCTATCCACACCTCTTCGCCTATCCATACATGATTTCCTATTTCGAGCAACCAAGGATATTTGATGTTTACAGAAGGTTTGATGGTGACATTTTGACCAATTTTGGCGTCGAAAAGTTTAAGAAGTGCGATTTTTAATGCAGAAGAAAAATTAATGGGATTTTGTAGAAACAAGGCATTGACGACAAACCACGACAATCTTTTGGCAACGCCTGCTCCAGGGTTGTATTCCGAATTTTCGTAAAGGTCTAATCTTGTTTGCATAATTCTGACGCTAATTTTAGACTAGTTTTGGGCAAATATACAAAGGCTTAGCGAGCCACCGTTTTTTCGTATAGCTGCCAGTACATAACCCCTACTTTTTCGAAAGCATAATTTTCGCGGACGAAAGCGTGCCCTTTTTTACCCATTTGTTGTCGAATATGTTTGGGTGTGCGAAAGGCTTCTTCTATTTTTCTTACAATGTTTTCAATGTGCAGGGAGCTTACCCAGCCACACTGATTTTGTTCTACCACATCGCACAAATTCACTTTGTCGGAAATCAGAACAGGTATTTTTTGGTCGAGTGCCTCGGCCACAACCAATCCGAAGTTTTCTTGATGGCTTGTAAGGGCCAGTACATCGTATTGTTGCAAGGTTTCGTTTCGGTTTGCAGGATTCAATTTGCCTTTGAATGCCACGCATTTTCTAAGTTGGTTCAACTCGACAATTTTTTTCAGTTCCTGCAAAAAATTGTCATCGTCTTCGCCATAAATGTCGAGCGAAACGCGGTCTTTCATGTAGGAGGGGAGCAAAGAAAGTGCGTTCAAAAGCAAGTCGAGCCCTTTTTTACGATTGATGCGGCTAATGTAAATCAGGCGCAAGTCGTAGTATGAATAAGATTTATTGTATTCGACAAATGGCTCATACACCATTCCAAGCGGGATAACCACCGTATTGGCTCTTTTGGACAAAACGGCATTTTTTCGTTCGTTTTCTGTAGTGAAGTGCACAAAATCGGCCATGAGCAAATGCTGGTCTTCGAACATGAAACGATGAAATTTTTTCATCCATTTGGAACGAGTCAAAGAAAAGGCATCGAGCATACCATGCACCGAGTATCCAAAAGGGATTTTGTTTTTGATGGCAAAACTTGCGCCAGCGGTCGAAAATGCGTTGAAAAGTGTATGTATGTGAATTAAATCGTATTTTTTGAAGTTGTTCAAATACTTTTTAAGAAGTGGTGAGGCATAGTATGCCTGTCCCCATTTTGTGGTGGAAGCAGGCATGTAATGTACGGTAACACCCTCTATTTCTTTCACCACCACTATTCCATTGCTCTCAAACAATTCTTCTTGGCCGTTTTTGTTAAGAGTAACCACATCGATAGTGCAGTCGAAGTGTTTAGTCAAATATTCGGCTTGTTCTGATATGCATTTTGGTGGTCCACCATAAAACCAGGATGGTTTGTAATAGGGAGTGATATAGAGCAGATTCAAATTGGCTAATTATTGGTTGGTGATTTCGAACACTGTACGCAACATTTTTTCTTGAGCTTTTGAAAGCGATTTTCCACGTTTCGACATCATTGTCCGCAAAGTTTCAATCGCTTTGTCGAATTCGTATTTTTCAGATTTACCCCAGGAAAAAGAAGGAATATGTTTTGGCGGAAAGCCCCCATCGAATACATTGGCAAATACTCCCACTACGGTACCTGTGTTGAACATAGTATTAATGCCCGATTTTGAAAAGTCGCCCATTGTTAGGCCACAGAACTGGGCTCCGGTATCGACCATAGCTTTTTCGGCATAGCTCCACACTTTCACATTTGAATAGGTGTTTTTTAAATTCGAGATATTAGTATCGGCACCCAAATTGCACCATTCGCCAACAACCGAATTGCCCATGAAGCCGTCGTGGGCTTTGTTGCTGTATCCCAGCATGATAGAGTTGCTTATTTCG
>JBIKRJ010000218.1:0-3908 GCA_044349205.1 Cytophagales bacterium
TTTTGTATTGGACGAATTGGGACTAGGCGATAAAAACGACGTCATAGACAACAAACGCGGCGAATTGAACAAAGAAGTAAAACAAAAAGTAAAACGTTAATTTAAACTATATGAAAAAGCTACTTATAGCAGGATTGCTTGGACTATCCACTGTTTCAATGGCACAAGATAAGCACTTGAAAATAGGCTACACCAATGTGGATTATTTGATTGCCTCTGTGCCCGAGAGTAAACAAATTGAAAGCGAACTAAAGACCTACAAAGACCAGTTGGACAAACAGTTGGAAGTGAAAGTGAAAGAATTTAGGGAGAAATACGATTCGTACGAAAAAGGAGCCTCGATGATGACGGAGGTAATTCGCGCCGACAAGGAAAGAGAATTGCAGGACTTGAATGGCCAAATAGAGCAATTCCAAAAAAATGCAGAACAATCTTTGCAAGAGAAACAACAAAAGCTGATGAAGCCAGTGTTGGAAAAAATTCAAAAAGCCATAGACGATGTGGCCGTTGAAAACGGATTTACCTATGTGTTAAGCTCAGATGGAGCTATGGGTCAAGTTCCCATTATTTTATATGGCCCCGACAATTTGAACATTTCAGATTTGGTGTTGAAAAAGATGGGCGTCACCCCACCTTCCGAAAAAACATCAAGTTCAGAGTTGAAAGACAACAAACCTGCAGCGCCCGCAAACAGCGGAGTAGGCATAAAAGACAACAAACCCACCCCCACGCCCAAACCGCTGAAAAAGAAGTAATTAAAAAAGCCCCGCCAATCGGGGCTTTTTTAATGAACAGAGTGAGCGCAAAGGAGGGGCGATTGTGTATTTTTACCAAATGGAATTTCAAATCTCCTCTGAATATGTTCCCACTGGCGACCAGCCACAAGCCATTGAAAAGCTGGTGGAAGGCCTAAACACTGGAGAAAAATTTCAGACACTGCTCGGTGTCACAGGTTCGGGAAAGACTTTTACAATGGCCAATGTGGTAGCCAAAGTCAATAGGCCTACATTGGTTTTGTGCCACAACAAAACCTTGGCGGCACAGCTGTATGGCGAGTTCAAAAATTTCTTTCCCGAAAATTCGGTACAGTATTTTATCTCCTACTACGATTATTACCAGCCCGAATCTTTTCTGCCAGCCACCAATACCTACATTGAAAAAGACCTTTCTATAAACGAGGAGATTGAAAAGCTGCGCATTGCAGCCACTTCTTCGCTGGTTTCGGGAAGGCGCGACATTATTGTAGTGGCGTCTGTGTCTTGTATATACGGTATCGGAAATCCAGAAGAATTTGCCAAAAATACCATCACCATTTGCAAAGGCGATGTGGTAAGCCGAACCCGCTTTTTGTATGGTTTGGTCGAAATTCTCTACAGTCGCACCCAAGACGATTTCAAACATGGCACCTTTCGGGTAAAGGGGGATACGGTAGATATTTTTCCTGCCTACGCCGATTTCGCCTACCGTATTTTCTTTTTTGGCGATGAACTTGAACGGATTCAGCGCATAGAACCTGAAAGCGGGAAAAAAATAAGCGAGGAAGAAGCCATCAATCTGTACCCTGCCAACCTGTTTGTGACGGGGCGCGATGTGATGAACGAGGCCATCTATCAAATACAAGACGACATGATGGCGCAAGTGAAAATGTTCGAGCTGGAAGGTCGTTTTTTGGAAGCTAACCGCATAAAAGAGCGCACCGAATTCGACATGGAAATGATGCGGGAACTTGGGTACTGTTCAGGAGTGGAAAACTACTCACGTTATTTCGACAAGCGATTGCCCGGACAACGCCCCTTTTGCCTTATCGACTATTTCCCCGACGATTTTTTGCTTTTGATAGACGAAAGTCATGTGACACTGCCGCAAGTTAGGGCCATGTGGGGCGGCGACCGCTCTCGAAAAGTAAATTTAGTCGATTACGGTTTTCGCCTTCCTTCTGCCTTGGACAACCGTCCCCTTACGTTCAACGAGTTTGAATCGATGATAAACCAGGTCATTTTTGTGAGCGCCACGCCTGCCGACTATGAACTTAGACTCACGGAAGGAGTGGTGGTAGAGCAAATCATTCGCCCTACGGGTTTGCTTGATCCTATTATAGAAGTTCGCCCAAGCCAAAACCAAATTCCCAACTTGCTAGAAGAAATAGAAGATACCATAGCAATGGGCGACAGGGTTTTGGTTACAACCATTACCAAAAGAATGGCCGAAGAATTGTCGAAATTTTTGGACAGAAAAGGGGTAAAAAGCCGCTACATTCACTCTGAAGTAAAAACATTGGACAGAGTGGAAATACTGCGCGAACTGCGATTGGGTGTTTTTGATGTTTTGGTAGGTGTCAATTTGTTGCGCGAGGGCCTCGATTTGCCTGAAGTGTCACTGGTAGCCATTATGGATGCCGACAAAGAAGGCTTTTTGCGAAATCAACGGTCGTTGATACAAACCATAGGAAGGGCTGCGCGCAACCAAAATGGCCGTGTCATAATGTATGCCGACAAGGTAACAGATAGTATGCAAAGGGCAATTGACGAAACAAATCGCCGCCGAAGTATTCAAATGGATTACAACGCCAAGCATGGTATTACACCAACATCGGTAGGGAAAACCAAAGATGAAATACTGGGTCAAACTCGAGTGGCCGATTCTAAAATAGGGGCTAAGGTGTATGCCGAATCGGAGGAAACGATGTCTTTGGCAGCCGACCCCGTTTTACAATACATGGGCAAGGCCGAACTGCAAAAAATGATAGATCGCACTTATAAGCAGATGGAAAAAGCGGCAAAAGATTTGGAATACCTACAAGCAGCCAAGTTGCGCGACGAATGGCAGGCGTTAAAAGAAATGCTGGCTGAAAAAAAATAACAGAACTTTTGTTGTTCTACTCAAGACAAAGCCCTTAAATCTACGGGTACCACTCTCGAAATTCCTTTTTCTACCATCGTAATGCCGTAAATGATGTCGGCAAAAGTCATGGTGCGTTTGTTGTGGGTTACGAGTATAAATTGCGAGTCGGTTGAAAATTTCTTGATGATATTATTGAATTTGTCGATGTTGGCATCGTCGAGCGGCGCATCTACCTCGTCGAAAATACAAAAAGGTGCTGGCTTGATGAGGTAAATGGCGAATAGCAAGGAAATGGCGGTAAGCGTTTTTTCACCCCCAGAAAGTTGGCTTATCGACAATGGTCTTTTGCCTTTGGGTTTTGCGGTGATGTCTATGGGCGACTCGGTAGGGTCGTCTGAGTTTACCAATATCAAGTCGCATGTGTCTTCTTCTGTGAACAATGAGCGAAACACCATTTTGAAGTTTTCTTTGATTTTGTAAAAAGCGTCGAGGAAAGCTTCTTTGGCCGTAATGTCAATTTCCTTGATGGTATCCAGCAGGGAGTTTTTGGCGTTGAGCAAGTCTTCTCTTTGTTCTTTGATGAATTTGTCGCGCTCTGCAATTTCGTTGTAGGCTTCCATGGCCATAGGGTTTACAGGTCCCATGTTTTCCATGTCGCGTCGCAGTTTTTCAACTTTCGATTTCAAAGCTTCTTCATCCAACTGAGACGTGCCGTTTTCCTGGTCTTCTGCGGTTTGTTCTAGTTCGTCAGAATCTACATTAAACTCGACTGAAAGACGTTCTTTGACAGATGCCAAGGCCAATTTGTTCTCGTTCACTTTGTTGTTGAGCTCCAAGATTAGGCCATCGCAGTTTTCGCGCTGTTGGCTCAGCAATCGAATGTCTTTGTCGGTTTGGTCGGCATTACCCCGTGCAGCATAATACTCTCGTTCAGCCTCGTTTACCCCTTTTTCTATCGCTTCTTTTTCCTTGTACATTTCTAATAGCTTGTCGTCCGACAAGTCAGAGCCCTCTAACAACAATTTTATTTCATCTTCTGTCTTTTTTAGCTCTTCTTGATTTTTGGC
>JBIKRJ010000219.1:0-3884 GCA_044349205.1 Cytophagales bacterium
TTTTTCCATGTAGAAACCGACCATGTGCTGGAGATAGGTCTTACCCCAAACCGTGCCGATGCTGCTTCGCATTTTGGGGTGGCACGCGAACTGAAAGCATTGTTGAAAAGAAATTTATCTATCAATTCCTCTGAATATTCGTTCAAGGGCATTTTTTCTTGTCCCATCAAAATAGAAATTCAAAATATACAGGCTTGTCCTCGTTATGCGGGGGTGTATGTAAAAGGAATCACTGTCAAACCTTCGCCCGAATGGCTGCAAAATGCTTTGAGAGCTATTGGTCTTAGTCCTATTAACAATGTAGTGGATGTAAGCAACTACGTGTTGCATGGATTGGGGCAACCGCTTCATGTCTTTGATGCCGACCAAATAATGGGTCAAAAAATAGAGGTGCGTACTGCCACACCTGACACTGTGTTTTTAACGCTCGACGGAAAAGAGCGGCTCTTGAATGAAACTGATTTGGTGATTGCCGACGCCGAAATACCCATGTGTATCGCCGGGGTATTTGGTGGGAAACATTCAGGGGTATCCGAAAAAACACAAAATATTTTCATAGAAAGTGCCTATTTCCATACCGATTTTGTACGCAAATCGGCCCAACGATTAGGCATCAAAACCGACTCCTCTTTTCGATTTGAACGAGGCACAAATCCCGATATGGTGCTTCCTGCCTTGAAATATGCCGCTGCACTTATGCAAGAATTGGCCGGAGGTGAATTGTCGGAACTTGTAGAGGCATATCCCAGTCCAGTGTTGCCTTTTGAAGTAAGTTTGAAGTGGAATCGTTTGAACAAGCTGGTAGGCGTGGAATTGCCCAAACAAAGGGTGAAAGAAATTTTATCTCTTTTGGAAATCGCGATTGTAAAAGAAGACCAGGAGGTTTTGCACTTGCATGTACCAGCCTACAGAGTAGATGTGCAGCGTGAAGCCGATGTGGTAGAAGAAATTTTACGTATTTATGGGTACAACAACATTGCCTCAAAATCACATTTGAGCACCGATTTTTTGGCTTCCTTTCCTGAAAAAGATAGCGACAAAACCAAGCTGAACATTGGGCGCTTTTTGGTAGCACAAGGTTTTTATGAGATTTATACCAATTCGCTTACAAAGACAGTGCACCTAGCAGACGAAAGCAGGGCTGTCAAAATTCTGAATGCCTTAAGTACCGAGTTGGACGTGATGCGCCAGTCGCTCTTGCCTTCAGCTTTGGAAGCAGCAGTTTTCAACATCAATCGCAAACAAAAAGACCTGAAGTTGTTTGAGTTTGGGTATGTGTACCAAAAAGTTGATTCAGCCACCAAATATCTTGAAAATCAGCATCTTTCGATAGTGGTTTCGGGCTCAAAACTAGCGGAAACTTGGCAGCAAAAAAGCCAAAACTTGTCTTTCTTCGATTTGAAAAACACTGTTTCCAATGTTCTGAATCAGTTGGGAGTTTTGAATTTCGGGTTGCAACACACGCAACACCCTCTTTTTGCCCAATGTGTCGAGATTGTGGCGCAAAACAAGCCAATAGGGCTGTTTGGTCAAATATCAAAAGATGTCTTGAAGACTTTCGACATGAAGCAGGAAGTGTATGCTGCTGAATTGCACTACGATGTTATTGTGGCGTTGAAGCAAAAACCATTTACTTTCAAAGAATTGCCCAAATATCCGGAGGTAAGGCGCGACCTTTCACTGGTCTTGGATAAGAAAGTAAGATTCGAAGACATCGAAAAGATGGCACGCAAGGTAGAACCTGTGTTGCTTCGCGATATCAACGTCTTCGACGTGTTTGAAGGCGAATCGTTGGGAAAGGACAAGAAGTCTTATTCAGTTAGTTATGTGCTGTTGGACCAGAACAAAACCCTCACCGACCAAGAAATAGACGCCGTAATGGACAACATGATTGCTGCCTATGAAAAAGGCTTGGGTGCAGTGATTAGAAGATAGAAGAGCAACTAACAACAACCGAACATGTCGAAAACTGGAGTACGCTCGTTCAACTACCGTATTTGTTGGTGAAGAACACCAACAAAGGCGAAATAGCTGGTCTCAAAAATGCATCAGGAATAATCTTTTACAGATTCGTAAATGGCAGTCTAGTTAGTCAATAATTTCCTTTTTTCTTTTTTTAAAAAAATCAAAACAAGTTTGGAGTCGTCATAGATTCCTCTGTCAAGAAGCTCATATCCATTGTTTTCCATTTCACACAAGCGCAATACACTTGACTCTATCTCCCTTATTATCTCATATTTTTTCAAGAGATATTTGAGCAAATTTTTGTAATTGTTTTCACATGCTTTATCATATTTCTGTTCGAAAAGGGCAATCTTTTGTAACAGTTTCTGTATTTTTTTAATGAATCTTTTGCTAAAGATGGTCTTTCTGGTTTCTGGAGTTTTTTTACTGGTTGAAGCTTTTTTGAGGATTTTTTCTATTTTTTTGAATGTGGTGGATTTGTGCCAAAAAGCGACAATTATTTCGTCGAAATGGGGGTACGGCACCAGCATTTTACTGTCTTGTTTAGACTGGTTCATGCAACAATGTTTTATAGGGTTGGTTTAAGATTGATTGTCCTACAAAATTAATACGATGAAAACAATTTGAATATGTGCGGACTGTCTTTTTTATTATAGGCTGGTCAAGATGCGCTACGCGAACATCTTGACCAGCAACCGAATATGCCGAACAACTAGTGTTTTTCAAATGGGTACTACACCAACTTCTTGTATCGAATTCTTTTCGGTTCGGTATCGCCCATGCGTTTCTTGCGGTTTTCTTCGTATTCGCTAAAGTTGCCGTCGAAATACACTACTTGCGAATCGCCTTCGAAAGCAAGGATGTGGGTAGCCACACGGTCGAGGAACCATCTGTCGTGGGAAATAATCACTGCCGAGCCACCAAAGTTTTCCAAGGCTTCTTCCAAGGCGCGTAGCGTGTTCACGTCCAAGTCGTTGGTAGGTTCGTCGAGCAGCAAGAGGTTTGCACCTTCTTTCAGGGTAATGGCCAAATGTACTCGGTTGCGCTCACCACCCGAAAGTACCCCTACTTTCTTTTCTTGGTCGCTGCCACTGAAATTGAATTTGCTCACATAGGCTCGGGCGTTGGTGGTTTTGCCACCCAGCATAATGGTTTCGTTTCCGCCCGTAATGGTTTCGAATACTGTTTTGTTGGGGTCTAAGTTGTCGTGTTCCTGGTCTACATACGCCCATTTCACGGTATCGCCCACTTCAAAAGTACCCGCATCGGGGGCTAGTTTTCCCGTAATGAGTTTGAACAAGGTGGTTTTACCAGCACCGTTGGGGCCTATAATGCCCAAGATGCCGCCTTGCGGAATGGCAAAATCAAGATTTTCGTACAAAAGCTTGTCGCCAAAGGCCTTAGAAACACCATGGGCTTCCACCACTTTGCTTCCCAAGCGGGGCCCCGGTGGAATGAACAATTCCAATTTGTCTTCTTTCTCGCGCGCTTCTTCACCTACCAGCTTGTCGTATGCCTGCAAGCGGGCTTTCGATTTGGCATGTCGTGCTTTTGGCGCCATGCGTACCCATTCCAACTCGCGTTGCAATGTTTTTTGGCGTTTCGATTCGGTTTTTTCTTCTTTGGCCAAGCGTTGTTGTTTTTGCTCCAGCCAAGAAGAATAGTTTCCTTTCCACGGAATACCCTCGCCACGGTCGAGTTCGAGAATCCAGCCCGCCACATTGTCTAGGAAATAACGGTCGTGCGTAACGGCAATGACCGTCCCTTTGTATTCTTTCAGATGGTGTTCCAGCCATTGCACCGACTCGGCATCCAAGTGGTTGGTAGGTTCGTCGAGCAAAAGCACATCGGGGGCTTGCAGCAGCAATCGACAAAGCGCCACGCGTCTTTTCTCGCCACCCGAAAGGTTTTTTATCAAA
>JBIKRJ010000220.1:0-3869 GCA_044349205.1 Cytophagales bacterium
AAGGCGGTCAATTTCGGTCATTCGGGTATGTTCAAATGGACTGGCCAAACCCAAGCCAGCATTGTTGATGACGACATCCAAGCGATGTTCAGTTTTCAAAATGTGAGATACGACATTTTGGATACTTTCCTCATTGCACACATCCATAGACAAGGCGGTAAATAAACGGCCTTCCTGCTGAATATTGCGCGAAGTGCCATACACTTTGTAGCCTTTTTGAGCTAGAAAATGGGCTAAAAATTCGCCCAAACCAGAAGAAGCACCTGTTACAAGAACAACTTTTGACATACCTAATAGAATAAGCGCAAGTTTACTGATTTTTTGAGCCCGTTTGGCTTTTCAGTTTATATTTGCAGTTTCGATAGCTTCTTAGAACTTATTATTCCTTCTAAAAGTCATCTGATATATTATAACAAAGCATTCTTTTTTATGGCTAACGAACACGTACATTGTCTTATAATCGGTTCTGGACCAGCAGGCTACACTGCTGCTATCTACGCTGCGCGCGCAGGTCTGAAACCTGTCCTTTACCAAGGTGGTCAGCCTGGCGGCCAACTAACCATAACTAACGACGTGGAAAATTATCCCGGCTATCCTCAAGGCATCAATGGCCCCCAGATGATGGTCGATTTCCAAACCCAAGCCGAACGATTTGGTGCCGACATCCGATTCGGATTGGCGACTAGTGTTTCGCTTTCAGAAAATGAAAAAAAGGTAACGATAGATGAGGGCGCTCACCACATAACAGCCGATACAGTCATTGTGGCCACAGGTGCTTCAGCCAAATGGCTCGGTTTGGAATCTGAAGCCCGACTGAACGGTAGCGGCGTTTCGGCTTGTGCCGTTTGCGACGGCTTCTTTTACCGCAACCAAGATGTAGCCATAGTAGGTGCTGGCGATACGGCATGCGAAGAAGCCTCTTACCTTTCTAAATTATGTAAAAAAGTGTACATGATTGTGCGCCGCGACGAAATGAGGGCGTCCAAAATCATGCAAAAAAGAGTCATGCAAGCACC
Source organism: Cytophagales bacterium (assembly GCA_044349205.1). Taxonomy (GTDB): domain Bacteria; phylum Bacteroidota; class Bacteroidia; order Cytophagales; family UBA9547; genus UBA9547. Next base: position 1,017 of record JBIKRJ010000220.1, read on the forward strand.
CAACATCGAAATAGTCTGGAATGCGGCACCGGAAGAAATCCTTGGCCAAACACAAGTGGAAGGGGTGCGACTGAAAAACACTGTAACTGGCGAACAATCTGAAATAGCTGTTCAAGGTTTTTTTGTAGCCATTGGGCACAAACCCAATACTGAAATATTTCAAGGCATCTTGAACCTGGACGAAAATGGCTACATCATGACCGAGAAAGGTACTACTCGCACCAACATTCCGGGTGTTTTTGCCTGTGGCGATGCCCAAGACCATGTATACAGGCAAGCGGTAACGGCTGCTGGCACTGGTTGCATGGCGGCGCTGGATGCGGAACGCTATCTTGCTTCAATAGAAGTAGAAGCGTAACTTACCGCACAACGAAAAACTTCTTCCGTGCAAACCCTGCTTTAGCAAGGGTGGCATGTATATCCTTTTTGTTATATTCGCAGCCCTTTTAGTATAAATGCCTTTTAAATTCTTAATAGTATTTCTTTTTTTTGCTTTTGGCAGCCACCTTTCATTTGCACAAAAAGGAAAGAAAGTAAGTACCGCAAAAACTCCTCCAAAATCTGCCATGAAGGATTTTTTGCAAATAAAAACACCCAAAATTCAGTACACCACCCCCGACACTAGCAGCATATTGGAGGAGGAAATTGATGGTGGAGACGATTTTGATGAATCGGAAGAAGAAAAGTCCATTTTTTTACCCGAAAAAAAACCTAGCATCGTAAGCGAAGATACCAGTGACCTAGCCGATGGCGAGCTAAGTATTGTGGAAATAGAAGAAGAAATCAAATTTGAAAACGACAGCAACTGGGTAAAAATAGCCGAATACTACTCAATTTGGGATTCACGTTCGGTAAATCCCTACCGCATAGATGCCAGCAAATTTAAAGACACGGTGTCGCTCACTCTTTTCGATGTTGAAAAAGGGAGAAATTGGCACCCCCCACTCCGTGAAGCAATTATGACATCTGACTTCGGTGTGCGCTGGTCAAGATTTCACTACGGAATTGACTTAGACTTAGAAATTGGCGATTCCATTTTTGCAGTTTTTGACGGTGTGGTGCGTATTTCCAAATATGACCGAAGCGGCTACGGAAATTATGTGATGCTGCGGCACTACAACAGTTTGGAAACCTTGTATGGACATATGACAAGGCAGGCGGTTGTGCCCGGGCAATATGTGAAAGCAGGCGATTTGATTGGTTTTGGAGGAAGCACTGGCCGAAGCACAGGGCCGCATTTGCACTTTGAAGTCCGTTTTGAAGGGAATGCCATTGACCCTGAGCATTTTTTCGACTTTGAGAAAAACCTGCTCAAAGACAGCCGCTGTGAAATTACGGCGAAACAATTTGACTACTTGAGAAGTGCTCGCAAAGTTGTGTATCATCGAGTGCGCTCTGGAGAAACGCTTGCCAGAATAGCACGCAAATACCGAGTGCCCGTGTCACGAATTTGCAAACTGAACCGCATTTCTTCCCGCACAAAACTTAGACCTGGCAGAAGGCTGCGCATCAGGTAATTGCTTCCAATTTTCATTTTTTGTAACACCGCGCGACGCTTTTTGTTAGATTATTACAACTTTAATTACTTAAAAATAAAAACTTGAAATTAATATCCATTTTTGGTTGCGGTTGGATAGGGTTGCCTTTGGCTAAAGTGCTGATTGAAAAAGGATATTCGGTAAAAGGAAGCACGACTACAAAAGAAAAAACGCCTCTTTTGTCGGATTTAGGCATCATTCCTTTCCTGATCGATTTCAAGGAAGAGGAAATCCCTGAAGCAATGCTTCAAAGTGATATATGGGTCATTGCATTTCCACCCCAGTCTAGAAAAACCGACAGTACTTGGTACTGGCAAGCCATAGAAAAGTTAAGTGATTTAGCCAACCAGCATAAGGTCAAGAAAATCATCATGCTGAGCTCTACATCTGTGTATCCTGACGTACCCAACACGGTGTCCGAGGATATGGAACTGACCGAAGAAAACTGCGGCAACCTTTCAATCATAAAAGCTGAAAATGCCCTTTTAAAACTTGAAAACACGGCTTTATGTATCCTTAGACTAGGTGGTTTGGCTGGCTACGACCGCATAATGTCCAGACATTTTGCAGGTAAAGAAGGACTGGTAGGAGGTAAACATCCGACCAACTTGGTGCACCGAGACGATGTGCTTCAAGTCATTGTGCACATGGTTGAAAAAGAGTTTGGAAAAGAACTGTACAATGTGTGCTGCATTGAACACCCAACCCGAGAAGAATTGTATACATACGACTGCAAAAGAATGCATTGGCCACTCCCCGTTTTTGTGCAAGACGAGGAAGTGGGCAAAACCATTTGTTCGAAAAAGATACACCACGAGGTAAAATTTCTTTACTCCAACCCAAAAGACTTCAAATACAACAATATAAATTAATATATTATCCAATCTCAAAGCAAAATTGTAGATTAGCATTTTGTAATTCCCACCATGCGCCTATTCGGACTTATTGGATTTCCCCTTACCCACTCTTTTTCAAAAGGTTACTTTACCGAAAAGTTTGAAAAAGAAGGCATAACAGACTCGGTGTATGAAAACTTCGAAATTCCTTCTATTTCTAACTTGCCCCAAGTCATAAAATTCAACCCCGAACTCGTAGGTCTCAATGTAACGATTCCTTACAAAAAAGAGGTGATGGGCTACATGAACCATCTTGACGAATCGGCTGAAATTGTTGGCGCGGTGAACGTAATCAAAGTTGGGATAGACAAAAAATTGATTGGCTACAATTCTGATTATTACGGTTTTATGGAATCATTAAAACTCTTTTTGCCCAAAAATCACGCTGGTATCGAAGCACTGGTCTTAGGTACGGGAGG
>JBIKRJ010000221.1:0-3863 GCA_044349205.1 Cytophagales bacterium
GGAAACAAAACCCAAGTGCGTTCCCGAACCAGTATCCACCATCACAGGGTCGCCTGTGTACAATTCCAATTGCTGGTTGTTACGAAAAAAGTCTTTTCTACCACCTTTGAACCGAATTTCAAGTATGTCAAATCGGTCTAGCAATACTTCGTCCATGTCCACTAGCCAGTCGAATACATTCATTTTGTTGCACCCGCCGGTGGCACATCCGTTACCGTTTCCACAGCTGCCGCCGCTTCCACAACCACCCGAACTGCATAATTTTGTTTTTTCCATAACCTAATTCCAAACAAAGTTAAACCGAAGTTTGGTTGCATTGAAAAGCTGCGGTAGAAAATTGGTCTAAAACTAGCAATAGGCGATAAAATGTTGAAACATTCAATTGACTTAAAAGGCCAAGCGTGCCTCTGCTTTGTATTGCGTGCGGGTTCTTCCCTTGCCAAATGCCCTTAATCAGTTAAGTTTGTCTGCATGATACAATTCCATTCATTTACGCTTCCCAACGGGCTGCAAGTTTTTGTACACGAAGACCACGACACCCCGATGGCGGTCATGAATATTCTGTACAATGTAGGTTCTAAAGACGAGCACGAAGACAAGACAGGTTTTGCGCATCTTTTCGAGCACCTTATGTTTGGTGGGTCGGCCAATATTCCCAGCTACGACGAGCCGCTTCAGACAGTAGGGGGCGAAAACAACGCGTTTACCTCGCCCGACATCACCAACTATTATCTTTCCTTGCCTGCCCAAAGTTTGGAGACGGCCTTTTGGTTGGAGTCCGATCGAATGCTTTCGCTTTCTTTCGATCCAAACGTATTGGAGGTACAACGCAAAGTGGTCATCGAAGAGTTTAAGCAACGCTACCTGAATCAGCCCTATGGCGATGTGTGGCTAAAATTGAGTCCACTGGCCTTTCAAACCCATTCGTACCGATGGAATACCATTGGAAAAGAGATACGGCATATTGAAGAGGCTACTATGGATGATGTGAAGCAATTTTTTTACAAATTTTACAGACCAAATAATGCCCTGCTTGTGGTGGCGGGCAATGTGAAGGTAGCCGAAGTAAAACGCCTTTCGGAAAAATGGTTCGGTCCTATTCCTAGTGGTGAACCATACCACCGAAATATTCCGCAAGAACCCACCCAAACCACGCAAAGAAGGTTGGAAGTAAAAGCGAAAGTGCCTGTGGACGCGCTTTATATGGCCTTTCACATGTGCGAAAGAATGAGCCCCCATTACCACGCCACCGATTTGCTCAGCGACATTCTCGGAAGGGGTTCTTCCTCCCGATTATATCACGCATTGGTAAAAGAACGCCCCCTTTTCAGTAGCCTAAGCGCCCATGTGTCGGGTTCGATAGATCCGGGCTTGTTTGTGGTAAACGGCAAGTTGAACAAAGGAGTGAATATGGAAGAGGCTGAAAAGGCGGTGTGGGAAATACTAGACAAGGTTGTTCAAGAGGGGGTAGATGAAAATGAGCTGTTGAAAGTACGAAATCAGGCCGAGTCTTCGTTGGTGTTTTCAGAAGTGGAATTGCTGAACCGTGCTATGAACCTTGCTTTTGGAGCCAATTTGGGCGATGCCGATTACATAAATAAAGAATCTGAGCTCATTTCGTCGGTAACGACAAGCCATCTACGAAGTGTGGCTGAAAAAGTGCTAACACCTCAAAATAGTTCCATTTTGCACTACATAGCCGAATAATGTGTGGCATTGCAGGAATAATTAGTTTAGACACACAACCGGTTTTGCCGCAATGGCCCTACAATATGGGCAATGCGCTGCGTCACCGTGGTCCCGACGACGAAGGATATGTGTTTTTTTGCCAAAACGATGAAGAAATTTCATGCGTTGGGGCAACCGACACTCCCACAGATACTTGGCAATCGCAACTACCGTATTCGCCAAAGACCAATCAAGCATCCACCAATGCTTTTATGGCTTTGGTACATCGCCGCCTAAGTATTTTGGATGTGACTGCTCATGGTCACCAACCCATGTGCGATGCCTCGCGCCGTTTTTGGATTAGCTTTAATGGCGAGGTGTACAATTATCAGGAATTAAGACAGGAACTTCTTTCGCTTGGGCATGCGTTTTTCTCGCAAACCGATACGGAAGTAGCGCTACACGCCTACATGCAGTGGGGCAACCGATGTGTACAAAGGTTCAACGGCATGTGGGCTTTTGCCATTTACGACCATGTTTCCAAAAAGCTGTTCTGTGCACGCGACCGGTTTGGCGTAAAACCGTTTTACTACCTCCATACACCATCCTTTTTTGTTTTTGCTTCCGAACAAAAAGCCTTTTTCACTTTGCCTTTTGTGCAAAAGAACCTGAATGAAGAAGCTGTTTTCGATTATTTGGTACTTGGTCGCACCGAACAGAAAGAGGAGGGTTTTTTCAAGGGAATTTTTGAATTGATGCCTGGGCACAATTTAGAATTGGAGATTTCTTCTGGCAAAATTCGGGTGGAAAAATATTATGAACTGCCCTTCAATACACAGCAAGGTACGTTTTCACAAAATGAAGCCCATTTTTATGCCGAAAAGGTACATGCGTTGCTTCAGGAATCGGTGCGTTTGCGGTTGCGTTCAGATGTGGCGGTAGGGGCATGTTTGAGTGGCGGTATCGACAGTTCGGCCTTGGTTTGTATGGCCAATGGTGTACGCCAAAATAGTGAACCGCTACACGTTTTTACGGCGATATACCCGGGTATGGAAGTGGACGAGTCACAATGGGCAAGTAAGGTCGTGGAAGCCACCCACGCGCAATGGCACACCGTGCAAACCAAAGCCGAAGACTTGTTGCAATCGTACCAAGATTTGATTTACGCCCAAGACATTCCTTTTTTTGGCAGCAGTACGCTTTCACAATACAAGGTAATGGAGTTGATTGCCCAGAACGGCATCAAAGTAACACTCGACGGACAAGGTGCCGATGAGCTTTTTAGCGGCTATCCCAATCACTTTTACACCAGTTTGTGTCATGACTTGTCTCAATTCCGATTCGGCAACATAAGATACGCACACAGGGCAGAAAAGGAACCCATGAAAAATTTTGCTAGATTTTTGGTTCGCAAATCATTGAATAAATGGCCTTTTCAAGCGGGGTATCGCTATTTGAAAAACAGCAAATTCGATTTTAAACTTTTGAAAGAAGATTTTTGGCATAAGCATGCCAATCGGTATCTGCAGCAAACCCAAACCTCTTCAAGCCACTTGAATGAGGTTTTGTACCACGAATTCACAGGCACACAGTTAAAATATTTAATGCGTACCGCCGACCGAAATAGCATGCGTCATTCCGTCGAATCCAGGCTTCCTTTCGTGGACGACCACCGATTGGTAGAATATGTTTTTTCGCTCCCCTCTGTTTACAAATTGCATAGGGGACAAAGCAAATTTTTATTGCGGGAAAGCATGAAGGGAAAAATGCCGGAGGCGATTCGGCAGCGATGGGACAAAAAAGGTTTTGCCACACCCGAGGCGTTTTGGTTCAAGAATATGAAAGGGGAGCTGAAGACCATGTTGGACGACAACTTGTCGCCATTTGTCGATGTAAAAAAACTTCGAGAGGAGTGGGGCGATATTTTTGCACATCAAATAGAAGGCAACACCATAGGTATATCAAGGTTTGTGATATTGTCTATGTGGCGAAAAAAGTTTGGGCTGTGAAAAAAAACCCCAAGAAAATCTTGGGGTTTGGTATTCGTATAAGGAAAAATTACCCTATTTGGGCTTCTAATTTTTTACTCAAAACGGCTTTTGGCACGGCACCTATTTGTTTGTCCACGATTTCACCATTTTTGAAAATAAGAAGAGTGGGAATGCTGCGAATGCCGAACTTAGCAGAAACGGTCG
>JBIKRJ010000041.1:0-14342 GCA_044349205.1 Cytophagales bacterium
TTTTATTACAGTTGTTTTTTCAAAACAAATAATCGTTAATCCTTTACTCCAAAATCATCCAGCCCCAGCCGCTGTAGTTGTTTTCTTCGTCTGCCGTTTGAAATCCGTTCGTAAAAACTAGTTGTTTGGTTGCAAGCCCTGTTTTTGCCAATTCCTCTTGCAAAGCTGTTTTCATTTTTTCGTAGGCACTCACAGGGTCGATTGGTGCATTTTCACATATTCCCAAAGGAAAAATTACCATATTGATTTTCCATTCTGGGTGTGCTTGAAATAGTTTTGACAGTCGTTTGCATTCCAACGATGCACCCGGCAAAAGCTGGTAATTAGTGCTGTCGTACAGGGCCTTATTGCCATGATAAAGTGTTTCTATTTCGGGCTTGGGCAGTGTCGCTTCAATTTCTTCTTTTCGCGATTTTGTTTCTTGCCTCGTGTCGTAGGTTTGTGACCAAAAGAAAAGTTCGTTGCCCGATGTGACGGCCACATCATAGGCAATTCCCACGGGAAGCACCGCTGTGAATTTTCCGTCCAAATCAATGCGACTGATGGAAATGGGCTGCCCCGTTATGTTGTCGGATATTTGCAAATATCCATTGGTGGGTTGTTTGGGCGAGATGGTGGCGGTACCAGTAAGTAGCAACACGCGCGATGGTTGGAAATTGGCAGGTGTTTTGGCTTTGAAAATGTTCAAATAGCCATTCCATAGATTGGAATACACAACAGATTCACCCTGAGGGGTAAAATCTGCATACTTTTCATCATCGGCAGTGTTGAGGAAGTCCATATTTTGTGGCTCCGACCATTGCAATCCGTTTTTTCGGGTCATGTACAAATCGTAGCCACCTTTGCTGTCGGTTCTTTTTGAACTGAATGTCAGTGTTTTACCGTCTTTAGCTATGCGCGGGGCCATTACACTAAAAGCGTTGATATGCGCGGGCATTTCTATAGGTTCTTTGAAAAGTTCTTGCCCTTTGTGTTCGGCTACATACAGTTTACATTGGTCGCAACCTGCATTGGCCATGGTAGCACATCGTACGAAATAGAGAAATTTCCCGTCGGGCGACAGGCTAGGGTAGCCCTCGGCTCCAGCGCTGTTCACGGGTTTACCCAAGTTTTGAGGTATTGTCCATTTGCCTTCTTTTTTATCGGTAAACCAAATGTCGAAGCCACCCACGCCCCCTATTTTTTTACTTGTAAAATAAATGGTGTTGCCATCGGCAGAAATAGAATGGGCGCCATACAAATTCAAAATACCCGATTTGTTCACAATTTCCACTTCTTCGGGTGTTCCCCAGTTTTCACCGCCACCTTTATTATAACTAATTTTCATTAGTAATCTATTTTCGTCTGTTATGTGGTGGTTGTCTGTACTGAAAATCATGGTCATGCCATCGGCGCTGATAGAAGGCGCAAAATGATTGAAATTGGGCATGTTGATTTGAACAGGCAATTTCAATCGCACAGGCTGAGCATATAGTTGTGTGCATAGAGGCAATAGCAATATGCTGATGTACTGTATTCTCATAATCTAAATATTCTGCAAAAGAATCATTTTGTACTTCATATTCAATACCTACGCTACTGAAGCGTCTTTCAGATTGTTTTTTTGTATTCTTTACCTTATTTTAGAACCGCCTATTTTCATTTTAGGGTTTTTCTCTTAGATGTTGATTCCTGTAAAACGTAGCAATGATGCTTTCATGCCATCGCCCGAAATTGGGTACGACGAATCGCTTGCTTCCAACGGTGAGCTAAAACAAGAATGGCAAACATTATTACAAAATTTAGCACAACTGGGCGAGTCTGACCTAGTTCAGCGCAATCAGGATTTGCAAAGGCTATTGCGCGAAAACGGAGTTTCCTACAATGTGTACGAAGGCCATTTGGCCACGGCGCGCAACTGGAATTTAGATCCTGTGCCTTGGGTTTTGAGCGGCCAAGATTGGTTCAAAGTAGAACAAGGCCTAAAGCAACGAGCCGAACTCCTTAATTTTATTTTCAAAGATTTGTACGGCCCCAAAAAACTATTGAAAACGGGGGGTATTCCGCACGAACTTATTTTCTGTCACCGAGGCTTTTTGCGGCCTTGCGACGGTATTCCACACCCTACCGAATATCCATTGGCCCTTTATTCTACCGATGTGGCGCGTGGCCCGGAAGGACAAATGTGGGTAATAAACGACAAAACCCAGGCTCCTTCAGGCATGGGCTATGCACTGGAAAACAGAACGGCGATGAAAAGGGTGTTGCCCGATATGTACAAGGCACAACCAGTCCGAAAAATCTCTGATTTTTTCAATGTGTATTACCATTCGCTATGCCAACTAGCGCCCAAAAAGAAAGAAAATCCCCGAATTGCCCTGCTTACTCCAGGTGAAAAAAACGAGACATATTTCGAGCATGCGTTTCTTGCCGATTATTTGGGCATTAATTTGGTGCAGGGTTACGACTTGCTTGTAAAAGATAGCCGTGTTTGGATTAAAACCATTCACGGATTGGAACAGATAGACATCTTGGTGCGTCGTGTCGACGATATTTTTTGTGACCCTTTGGAATTTCGTTCCGACTCGCAACTGGGTGTTCCTGGGTTGTTGGAAGCCATTCGCCAAGGCAATATAGCCATGGCCAATCCGCTGGGAAGTGGTGTGCTCGAGAATTCGGGCTTGATGCCATTCTTGAATAACATTTGTAAAATACATTTTGGGCAAGATTTGATATTGCCTACTGTGGCTACTTGGTGGTGTGGCCAAGTCAAAGAACTGCAATATGTCATTTCGCATTTCGACGAATTGATTATCAAAAAAATAGATCGCTATTCGGGTAGCCCCACTTTTATGCCCTCGGGCATGAGTCGTGCCGACCGAGAAAAACTCTTGAAACGCATAAAACACGAACCATATTTGTATGTGGGTCAAGAGAAAATTAGTTTTTCGACTGTACCTTCATTGGTAGGCGATACACTAGAACCACGTTTTTCAGTTTTGCGAAGTTTTGCCGTAGCCGATAGCACGGGATATCACATTATGCCAGGCGGGCTTACCCGAACATCGCCCGAAAAAGGAATCTTTATTGTATCGAACCAAGCCGGCGGAGCAAGCAAAGACACATGGGTGCTGGAAGAGGGCATAGAGCAGAATCATTCCTTGAATGTTAATTTTGCAAAACCTCCCAAAAATTTGCAAAAAGAGTCGCTTACAAGCCGAATGGCCGAAAATCTTTTTTGGGCGGGCAGGTATAGCGAAAGAGTATTGGCCACCTTGCGCCTTATGAAAACCACTTTGAGTTACATTTTGGAAAATCCAACCCAAGAACCGTATCAAGTAGTAAAAGACAGGTTGCTTTGTGCTTTGACCCATATAACCATGTCGTATCCTGGCTTTTTAGGCGATGAAAAAAATCCACCCTGCTTGCCTCAGACACATTTGTTCGAACTTTCGCAAGACGAGTATCTTACAGGTAGTTTGGCGTTTAACATAAAAAATTTAATTCAAGCAATGCAATCGGTAGGTGGCTACTTGTCAAACGACACGCGTCGCATGATAGAGAGTTTGAAAGAAAACGCCCTTGTCATTAAAAAAATGAAATCGACAAGTTTTTTGATCTTGTCAAATGCGCTTGATAAATTGTACAATGCCTTGGTTTCGCTTCTTGGCTTCATTACCGAAAGTATGCCGCGCGAACAGGGCTGGCTCATGTTCCAGTCGGGGAGAAAAGTTGAACGTTCTTCCCTCATCGCTTCCCTGGCGCGTGCCACATTGGTTTACAAAGACCAGGATTTTGTGCAGCAACAGGTGTTAGAGGCGGTTTTGCGCAGCAACCAGCTTATCTCCACCTATCGTTACAAATACCGTACCCATTTAAATTTGGAACACGCCCTTCAATTATTGCTTTTCGACGAAAACAACCCGCGTTCCATTGCCTACCAACTTCAAAAATTGATGATATACCTTCGTAATTTGACAAGCGAAGACGACGATGCAACATTTGGCAAAGACCAAAAATTGGTTTTGGAAGCACACACCAAACTAATTCTTACCGATTTGGGCGATTTGCTTCAAGAGAAAGGCAGTGAGACGGTTCGCTTGAAATTGGATGCCCTGCTAAGTGAATTGTCCGATTTGTTGATGCAATGTTCGGTCACTATAAATCAAAAATATTTCAGTCATACAACGGAGGTAAAGAATTTAATTATGTCGGGTAAAGCTTAGTCGTTTGGTATACGAAGTCATCCATAAAACCTTGTACTCTTACCAAGTGGCGGTAAGTCATTGCCATAGCAAAGTATGGTTGGTGCCACGCAACTTGCCAGGTCAGAAGTGTTTAGAAGTGGAATTTGATATTTTGCCCAAACCTGCAGTTGTATACGAATTGACTGATTTTTTTGGCAATACGCCGAAGTATTTTTCCATTCAGGAAAGCCATACCGAACTTATGGTCAAGGTGAGGAGTAAAGTAGAAGTGCTACCTGCACCCTTGAAGCAGTTAAATATGTACAGTGGAATGTCTTGGGAGCGCGCGCGCGACAAATTGTCTGAATTGCACGAAGACTTCACCGACATATATCACTTCAAGTATGAGTCGGAGCATGTGCCATTGGATCAAGAAGTGCATGACTATGCAGCCCGATTCTTTTTGCCAAACAAACCCTTGATCGAAGTGGCGCACGACCTTATGCGCCATATATATCTTGAATTCGAATTTGTAACTGGATATTCCACGGTTTCTACCCCTTTGCACCAAATAATTCAGCACAGAAAAGGGGTTTGTCAAGATTTTGCCCATTTGGGAATTGCTTGTTTGCGTTCACACGGCTTGGCGGCAAGGTATGTAAGCGGATATATTGAAACAGTTGCACCCACAGGGAAAGAAAAATTGGTAGGTGCCGACGCATCGCATGCATGGTTTTCTGTTTACTTGCCCGGAGAGGGTTGGTACGATTTTGACCCAACCAATAATATGATACCAGCCGATCAACACATTACACTTGCTTGGGGCAGGGATTATTCAGATGTAACGCCCATGCGGGGCGTGATTTTGAGTGGCGGCGCCCACAAGCTGGAAGTTGAAGTGGACATGAAACGCATTGGTTAAATTCAGCGTTGCGGATAGTTTTTGTTGAATTTGAGCCGTATGTAGTACATAAGGGAATGTTCTTCTATGGCCACATATTTGTCCGAATGTACAATCTCATTCAGCCTATCAACCATATACAGGTAGGTTTGCAAATCAAGGTTCACTCTTTCGGACATTAGCTTAATTGCTTCCCTTCTTTCGGCATCATTTTGTATGGGGAATGCCAATATTTCTGAAATAATCTTCTCCTTTTCCTGCTCCGATAAATTGAAATATTCCCTTAGCAGTTTGTCGAGGTTATTGTTTAGTACGGTCGTTTCTTTTGAGGTTACAATGAAATCGGAAACCGAAACCGAGTTGTATAAAAAAGTGATAACGTATTTTTCGTCCCAATGTAAAGGTATTTCCATAAAGTATTTCTTAAAAATTACCTGAATTAATCACCTGGTTATCTAAGTGATTAATTCAGGTATGAAATTAGAAAAAATACTTGATTTTCGCCTTTTTAAATTTTTATTCTACTTCGGCTGTGACTTTGGCAGCTGGTACGGCATCCCCTTTTATTTTTTCCTTGATGGCTTTTTCCAATTCCTCCATCAGTTCAGGATTGTCGAGCAGCAAATCGCGTACGGTGTCGCGACCTTGTCCCAACTTGTTGCCTTTGTACGCAAACCATGATCCTGATTTTTGAATAATGTCCAATTCAACACCTAAATCCAATATTTCGCCTACTTTGGAAATGCCTTGTCCGTACATGATGTCAAATTCCACTACTTTGAAAGGCGGCGCTACCTTGTTTTTCACCACTTTTACTTTAGTACGGTTGCCATATATTTCATCTCCATCTTTCAGTTGGCCTACACGACGAATATCGAGTCGAACTGAAGCATAGAATTTGAGCGCGTTGCCACCCGTTGTGGTTTCAGGGTTGCCAAACATTACGCCTATTTTTTCGCGCAATTGGTTGATGAAGATACAACAGCAACCTGTTTTGTTGATGGTACCTGTCAGTTTTCTTAATGCCTGTGACATGAGTCGTGCTTGAAGACCCATTTTGCTGTCGCCCATTTCCCCTTCCAATTCTGCTTTGGGTACAAGTGCCGCGACCGAGTCTATCACAATGACATCGATAGCACCTGAACGAATCAGATGCTCAGCTATTTCCAATGCCTGTTCGCCATTATCGGGTTGAGAGATAAGAAGGTTCTCGGTATTAATTCCCAATTTTTCGGCATAGCTTTTATCGAAAGCATGTTCGGCATCGATGAAAGCGGCCAATCCGCCGGCTTTTTGGGCTTCAGCAATGGTGTGCATGGCAATAGTGGTTTTTCCCGATGATTCTGGTCCGTAAATTTCAATGACACGACCGCGAGGGAAGCCTCCTACGCCTAAGGCGATATCCAATCCTAGTGAGCCAGAAGAAATGGCAGGGATGTCCACCACTCTTTCGTCGCTTAATTTCATGACAATTCCTTTGCCATACTCTTTTTCCAATTTGTCGATTGTAAGCCTTAAGGCTTTGAATTTTTCTGAGTTATCTGCCATTTTTTTAAAATATAATGTGTGAAAATAGGTGCTTCTTTTTTTGTCCTTATGAAAAATTGGATTTCAGCTTTCTTCGGCAAATTACAATTTTTCTATCGGCTAAGCGAATTCATTTGCTAATAATATTGGCAAATATAATGCTAATAATTTTGGTAATCCTAATTTTATTGGTAATTTTATCAAAAAATTTATTCCATGAGTGCTTTAAGCAATAATTTGAAGTTTTTGAGAAAGGCGAAGGGCTTTACGCAAGAAGAGTTAGCTGAAAAATTGGGGATGACGAGATCTATTTTGGGTTCTTACGAGGAGTCCAGGGCAGAACCTAAATTACTTACGCTTCAAAATATTTCAAACTATTTTCAAGTAAGTATCGACGAATTGATAAGCAAAGATTTGAGCAAAGGTTCTGCCTCTACAATCGGTATTGCGTCCGACTTGCGAATATTACCTATTGTGGTGAGTCCTGAAAACAGAGAGCTCATAAATGTAGTCCCCAATAAAGCTAGTGCAGGCTATTTAAATGGTTTTGCCGACCAAGAATACATAAAAGATTTGTCCTGTTTTTCGCTTCCGCTCAATGAAATATCTCAAAATAAAACCTATCGAATCTTTCAAATAAAAGGTGACAGCATGTTGCCTATTGCGCCCGATTCCTACATTATTACGTATTACCAAGAAAATTGGCAAGAAATTAAAGACAACGACTGCTATGTGGTTTTAACCAAAGAGGAAGGAATCGTGTACAAACGTGTGCTGAATAAAATTTCGGAAAGTAATACCATCGTTTTGAGGTCTGACAACCTAGCCTATGAACCTTATGAAGTAAATATGGAGACGGTTTTGGAGCTTTGGAAGGCCATAGGATATATTAGTTTCCAATTGCCAAAAGGAGAGGAACTATCACTTGAAAAACTTTCGAGTTTGGTACTCGACCTACAAAAAGAACTGATCGAGATGAAGAAAAACCAAAACTAAAAGGTTCGCTTTTCTTTCGTTCTGCTTACAACATTTCCCTTACATCGGTCACTTTACCCGTAACTGCTGCAGCTGCTGCCATCAATGGACTAGCCAAAAAGGTGCGCGCGCCAGGACCTTGACGACCTTCAAAATTTCGGTTTGAAGTAGAAATACAATATTTACCCGCAGGCACTTTGTCTTCATTCATACCCAAACAAGCCGAACAGCCAGGTTCCCTCAAATCGAAGCCGGCAGCGGTAAACACTTTGTCCAACCCTTCGGCAACGGCTTGTTTTTCCACTTGTTTAGAACCAGGAATTATCCATACTTCCACACCTGTCGCTTTTTTCTTTCCTTTAACAAAATCGGCTACTTGGCGCAAATCTTCGATACGGGAATTGGTGCAGCTGCCTATAAAAACGTAATCAATTTTTTGCCCCAGCATTTCCTGCCCTTCTTTCAACCCCATGTAAGCCAATGATTTTTGGAAAGAAGGTATCTCGTTTTTGTCGGCCAAATCGTGTGCAGTAGGAAGCGATTCGGTGATTTTTACACCCATACCCGGATTGGTTCCGTAGGTTATCATGGGTGCTATATCGGATGCATCAAATTTCAATACTTTATCAAACACGGCTGTTTCATCTGAATAAAGGGTTTTCCAATATTCCAAAGCTTTGTCCCAATCCTTGCCTTTAGGGGTATGTTCGCGGCCTTTCAAATAGGCAAAAGTGGTTTCGTCGGGGGCTATCATGCCGCAGCGTCCTCCCATTTCAATGCTCATGTTGCAAATGGTCATACGCGCTTCCATAGAAAGGCTACGAATAGCCGATCCTGCAAATTCAACGGCGTAACCATTGGCGCCAGCCGCCGATATTTTACTGATGATGTATAAAATGATGTCTTTGGAGGTCACTCCTTTGCCCAAATTTCCGTTGATTTCAATCTTCATGCGTTTGGGTTTGTATTGCAAAATGCATTGTGTGGCCATTACCATTTCTACCTCGCTGGTGCCAATGCCAAAAGCAATGGCGCCAAAAGCGCCGTGGGTAGAAGTATGGCTGTCGCCGCACACAATCGTCATGCCGGGTTGTGTGACCCCTAATTCTGGGCCTATAACATGCACGATGCCTTGGTTTTGGTGCCCCAAACCGAAAAGTTGCACCCCGAATTCTTGGCAGTTTTGGGTTAGTTTTTCGACTTGAAAACGTGACAAGGCTTCTTTTATGGGTAAATGTTGGTCTTTGGTGGGTACGTTATGGTCGGCGGTGGCCAAAGTTTTTTGCACACTAAACAAGGGAAGACCTCTTTTGCGCAGTCCGTCGAATGCCTGTGGGCTTGTAACTTCGTGAATGTATTGCATGTTGATGTACAGCACATCGGGATAGCCAGGTTGCGAATACACCACATGTGCGTCCCATACTTTGTCGAACAGCGTTTTACCAGAACTCATTTGTTAAAAATTAAAAGGCAAATATACTTAGTTGAGGGGAAAATTTGTCAGTTGCTTATGGGCAGTTGACGAATATAACAAATAGCAAAGGGGTCAACTTAAACTTCCTGCACATACGATTTCTCTTTGTAGTTTTTCGCAACAAAAATGAAGACAACAGAGGTGGCTAGCATCAATAACACAAAAAACCAATAATAGTTCGCGCCTTCCAATTTGCTCGTGCCATCGGGATTTTGGATAAAAATATTGACCAATGCTGTGATAAGGTTGCCCAATGAGATGGAAAGCATATACATGCCCATTATGAGCGATTTCATGCTGTTGGGTGCTTGTGAATATGAAAATTCTAGACCTGTGCCATACACCATTACCTCGGCGGCGGTCAAAATAAAGTAGGCAAGGCCTTGCCACAGAATTGAAACTTCGACCTTTTGTTGGATTTTTATTTCAACCCAAGCGATTACGACAAAAGACAAGGCCGTTAGAAACATGCCAATGGATATTTTGCGCAGCGGACTGAGCGGAAAAAAGGTGCTTACCCTTGGGTACAAGGAAAAAGTAAACAAAGGGACAAAAATGATGACAAAAATTGCGTTGAAAGACTGTAGCTGGTCGGGGAAAATTTCGAATTTTGTAAAACCCAAATCGATGATTTTGTTCATAAACGGGGAGTCGGCCTGCAACACCCACGAAGAGCCTGTTTGCTCGTATAAAGACCAGAAAATGGCGATAAAAAGATAAATAATGCCAAGTCCAATCAAGGATTTTTGCACTTCCTTTTTTTTAAACTCAGTCAAGTATTGTTCAAAACCAACCGGTTTCACCACCGAATATTTAGTTCTGCCGAACCAAAAAAAAATGGTGGCCACAATCATCAAAGCACCTGGAACTCCAAATGCGACATTGGCGCCATAGGCTCTCAGCAAAAAAGGAGTGAGCAAAATAGACAACACCGAACCCACATTGATAGAGAGGTAAAACATGTTGTACACCTTTTCCAACAAATGGAAATTCTTTTTGTCAAATTGGTCGCCCACATGGGCCGAAACACAAGGTTTTATGCCGCCAGAACCGATAGCAATCATGGTCAAACCCAAAGACAAGCCCAGACGAGTTTCGTCGAGCGAAAGTGCCAGGTGGCCAGCGCAATACAGCAAGGAAAGTGTGATGATGGTACGGTATTTGCCCCAGAAAATATCTGACAAAAGGGCTCCCAAAATGGGAAAGAAATAATTGGCAGTGACAAAAAGATGATACCATACTTTGCTTTCTTCGGCCGACATGGGAGCTGGGTTGCCCGCAGCATCCAAGAGGTATTTAGTCATGAAAACAGTTAAAATTGTTTTCATACCATAATAACTGAAGCGTTCAGCTAGCTCGTTGCCTATGATGTAGGGAATGCCTTTCGGCATTTTGTTGTTGTTTTCCATCTTTCAAAAACACAAATCTGTTCATTTTTCAGCGGGGTGACAAAAACACTTGTAAAAATGTGGTTCACAAGCCACTAACAATTGCTTGTTTTGCCTAAGTTTGCATCTGCACAAAAAAATTATGAGCATGTATCAACCGCTTCTTATTATTCATTCCTTGTTACGCTACGCAGTATTGTTTGCGGCATTGTATGCCATATATCGTGCGGTAGTAGGTTGGCAAAAGAACCTTCCTTACACTTCGGACGACAACAAGGCAAGCGTGTTTCTAATCATCTTTGTGCATACTCAGTTGCTTTTGGGTTTGGTGTTATATTTTTGGTTAAGTCCTTGGGCTTCTGCTTCCTTCGATATGAAAGACCCCGTGGTGCGGTTTTGGAAGGTAGAACATCTTTCCACCATGCTCATTGCCATTGCGTTGTTCCAAGTTGGGCGTATTGTTTCGAAGAAATCGGCTACCGATTTGCTTAAACACAAAAAAGCAGCCATTTTTTATATCATCGCATTTGTCATTTTGATGGCAGGTATTCCGTGGCCTTTCATGAAAACCGTGGGAAGGAATTTGTTGCCTTTCTGAAAAGTGTGAATTATGCTTTTTAGCAGCTATCAATTTTTAATTCTCTTTTTTCTAACATTTGTAGTTTACTATTTACCCGTAATAAAGTCATTCCAAACTTGGATTTTGATTTTATCGAGTTTGATATTTTACTCATACAATAATCCAATACTTGTAGCTCTTCTTTTATTTTCCATTTTCATAAATGCTACAACAAGTTATTTAGTTTATTACCATCGTGGATTAAACAAAAAACTAGTAGCTACAGCAGGTGTTGTGTCTAATCTCTTCATCATTGTGTTTTTTAAATACAGTGGAATGTTGTCCAACAGCTTTGGGTTGAACAACACAGACATTGGGCAGTTCCTTATATCATTACCATTGCCACTCGGAATTTCCTTTTTTACTTTCGAGGGAATCACTTTGCTGGTGGATACCTACAAAAGCAGAAATTCTGAAAAGTATGATTCAGTCATTAAAAGGACATTTTTAGAACATTTATCAAATACGATATTGTTTGTTTCTTTCTTTCCTCATCTCATTGCAGGTCCAATTTTGAAAGCACATGAGTTTTATCCACAGATAGGCCGCAAAAGATTTACAGATATCAATTGGGATATTGCATTCAAGCAACTGGTAGTTGGTTATTTTTTAAAAAATGTAATTGCCGATAATCTAAAAGATCAAACATTCTGGATAGAATATCCTTATTTTCTAAATGAATCGAGTGAAACTCTTTTCATCATGTTGTTTGGTTATTCCATGCAAATTTTTGCCGATTTTGCTGGTTACTCACTTATTGCACTAGGTTTGGCCACACTTTTAGGATACACTTTGCAAGGAAATTTTAATTTTCCCTATATATCATTATCATTTGCTGAATTTTGGAGAAGGTGGCATATATCGCTTTCTACCTTTTTAAAAGAGTATTTATACATTCCTCTTGGGGGAAATAGAAATGGTAAAGTCAGAACATATTTCAACCTATTTGCCACTATGGTACTTGGTGGTTTGTGGCACGGTGCTGCATGGAGTTATGCCATTTGGGGAATGGCACATGGCCTGTTTTTAGGGATAGAAAGAATTGTCAATGATTTTTTCAAAATAAAACTTGGGTCTTTCATGCTAGTATTAAGAGGACTTATGGTTTTTATTTTCGTCACATTTGCTTGGCTTTTTTTCAAGTTGCCTGAATTTTCGCACGTAATTCTTTATATACAAGCAATGTTGAACAATCTTGGAAAAAATTCAGACATCAAAAAAAATATTATCATTTTGGTTTATTCTTTTCCTGTTATAGTGTATCATCTCAATGGGTATTTGAGGGAGAAAAGATTAGATTTTGTCATGCAAAAGTACCAGTATGTGTTTTATGGAATGATGTTATTCCTGCTAATATTAAACTCTGGAAGCACTGCCGATTTTATCTATTTTCAATTCTAAATGAAAATAAAGTCTGCCATATTTTGTATTCTTCAACTCATAGGTTATTCCTTTTTGGTCAATTATTTCATTAAAATATCACATATATCAGGTGACCAAGGCCAGTGGTCTTCAAATTTGATTAAAACGCAAAGTTTCCTTTACGATTATTCGCCAAAGCAATACAACTGTCTAATAGGTACGTCTTTAACTGCTCGATTGCACGATTTGCCGCATTCTTTTTATTGTTTCGGCTTATCGGGGTTAAGTGTAATTGACGGTTTGAAAATTCTAAAACATAAAAAACAATTGCCCGATACCCTTTTGGTTGAAATAAATCTTCTTGCCACTAGACCTGAATCCGAAGAATTTATTAAAAAAATAGCTCCCAATAAGTTTTTCGTTGAATTAAAAGAGAACGCTTTTTTACAAGAAAGGTATATTCCTTTAGGTATACTTTCCAACTTCATAATGAATGTATTTGAGCCATTGTATGCTCACATAAAGCCTTATTATTTTATTTTAGCTTACAAAATCGGACAATTTTTTTCCAATAACACCACCAAAAACAATGAATTAAGTTTTGAGAAAGCAGTGCTTTTAGGATTACAGACTAAAGAAATCGATACAATTCAAATCAATCATCGATTTCAGGAGATAAGCAATATTTTAACTGAATTGGAAAAAAAATCGGTGGTTTTGGTTTTTTACGAGTTGCCATCAAAATGTGAAAACAGAAACTCGGCAAGTATTTCATACAACAGAATGTTGTCTAACAAAAAATTCAATCCAACGCAATACAAATATATTTCTGACAAGAATTGTGAAAAATATTCATTTACAGATGGTATTCACCTTGATGAAAAAAGTGCAAAATCAGCTTGTCATTTTTTATTGACATACTTGCGTTTGCCTTAATCACTCTTTCATCATTTCTGCATTGAGGTAGTAAGCACCATCTGTCACGATTTTCTTGCTAAGCAAGGCAGATGTATTCTTTATTTCTATCCAACCATTCATACGAATACCCAATTCAATAGGTACTTTGTCAAAATATTTCGTGCCTCTCGATTCGTTTTTCAAACAAAAAACAAAATAAGATTTCCCGTTTCCGACAACCGCTTTTTCGGGTATGGCCAAAACAGTTCGTTTATTTGCTTCAATTCGTGCCGAGACATACATGCCAGGCAAAAGTCCTTTGGCATTTTCTTCGTCAAAATGCACATGCACCCCCACAGTTCGATTGGTGGGGTCTAGGTTCTTCCCAACCAACCATATTTCACCTTCCATTTTTCTAGTTTCCGCGTTGGGTTGGTAAAAAACTACTTTTTGTCCCTTCACTACTTTGGAAATATCCTGTTCAAATACTTTCAATTCGATGTGCATGTGGCTGATGTCGATAATTTCAAACAGTACCATTTCGGGCGTGGCAAACTTGCCTATGGAAGCTGCAGAAGATTTGACATACCCGTCTATAGGAGAGCGGAGTTGAATATGTGAATAAATTTCCCCTTGTTTTACTTTTTCAGCAAAAAGTCCAAGCAATTTTACTTTTTCTTCAAGCGCTTTTACAGTAGCTCTTTGGGTTTTGTAGGTGGTTTCAGCTAGTTGAAATTCACGTTTGGAGGTAACGTAGCCCGAAAGCATTTCTTTTTGGCGGCTATATTCCTCTTCCGCAAATGTCAGTTTGCTGCTTTCCTTAGCCAGTTCTTGTTGCAAGTCGATATAGTTTGGATGGTGAAGTGTTGCCAATACATCGCCTTTGTGTACATGTTGTCCTGAAAGTACATTGCTTTTATCGACATAACCAGGCATTGGAACACTTATCGAAGCCAAGTGTTGGGGAGGTACTTCTACTACGCCATTTGCGCGTAGTTCCTCGTCCATTTCGGCTATTTGCAATGTATCCAGT
>JBIKRJ010000222.1:0-3840 GCA_044349205.1 Cytophagales bacterium
TTCGTCTTTTTTTGCACCATTTAATTTGTCTTTTGCCACAAAAATATCTTTGTGGATTTTTCTGCCATCGGGTACTAAAAAGGCAAAACGATCTGAAATTTCTAGACGGCCCACAAAGGTTTCCCTCTTTCTTTTGATAATTTCGATAACTTCTCCTTCGGGATGTTCGTCTTTTTCGCGACTGGAAGGCCAAACCATCACTTTTACGAGGTCACCATCGAAGGCTCCCATCATGTTTTCTGTCTTTATTTTGATGTCTACTTCAAGCGTGTCGTTTAAAATGAACGCAAAGCGGAAATTCACATAATCTACCCACCCTTCAATGATGTGCGCTTGCTCTTCGCCAGCCATATAGGCTCTTTCGCCAATCAATTTTATTTTGCCTGATTGAACCAAACGAGACATTAATTCTTTAAATCTGAGCTTGTCGTTTTCGCCCTGAATGCTGAACAAATTATAAAGTTGTCGTAGCGGATAAATCTCGTTCGGGTTTTCTCTGAAAAGTCTAATCACTTCTACTTTTAACAAGAATTTTGGTTCCGAATTGTGTTTTTCGGTTCTTTTCTTTATTCCGTACTTTTGTTTGTCTCTGTTTTTTCTTGACATTTTATAGGGTTCTATCGTGGCAACCATTTATTGCCTACATAATTAAAGAAAAAAACCTGCTCGTTTGAACAGGTTTTTTCTATACCATTGAATTTGAGATTATTTAATCATGAAAAAACCTCCTCCTGATTTGTCACCATCGGTGTAAATTTCTATCAGATATTTGCCTGGTTTGTATTCTCCCCCCGTTTTGCCCGTTGGGAATGATATTGTTTTTTGGGAGTTGTCGAACAATAAATCTTGTTTTGCGGTATAGTTTATTTCTTGGCCTTCATAAAAAAAAGTACCAGAACCGTTTGCGTCGGTCATGGTGGCACCATCGGGTTCTATTACACGCAAATAGGCTACACGAGTGCCCAATTCGGCTACTTTGTTATCCAAATAATTGTACTTGATATTGATTTTATCAATGCTTTTGGACTTGTACACTGCTTCGTTCAATTCTTTTCCTTTTTTGTTGGTGACAGTGGTTTTCAAGTTCCAAACCAACAATTTTGAAGCTACTTTTACTTTTTGTTCCATCACATTGGAACTTGCGGTTATGCGCGAGATGGAATCTGCCAATTTGTTTTTCTGTTCTTTCAGTTTTGTGTTTTCGGCAAATAGCTGGTCGCGGTCTGCTTTTATTTTTTCAATTTCGTCGCTACTTTCGCTTAGTTCAGATTTCATATTGTCCAATTCCTTTTGCAACTGAAAGAATTTGTTTTTGTACAATGCATTAGCCTGTAAAGACTTTTTTTGTTCCTCTAACTTTTGGTTAAGCTCAGCCAATTCGCTGTTTTCAATACCCAAAGCAGAATATTCATCTTGTTGTTGTTTGATAACATTTTGCATTGAATCTATGCTCGCAATCAATTTTAGGTTTTCATTGGTTTTTTCTTCTATTACGATTGTCTTTTCTTCAATCGATTTTTTGGCTTTGTCGCCTAAATAGAATTGGTACCCGTTGATCCCCACAAGTATGATGATAAAGCCTATAAATAGGCCTTTTTTTGATACATCTTTTTGATTTTTACGATCCTCCATCTCCAAAAAAGTTAGTCTTAAGCAAATTATTGTACAAATGTACTACTTCTTTCAATCTTGCAGGTAGAACATTGGCAAATGAGCCTTTTGAAAAAATTTGAAAAAATAATAACTTCTTATTTATCAGTATATTTAAATCCCTTCTGCTACTACACTTTTTACCTCTGGTATTAGTTTGGTAAGCAAATTTTCAATGCCAGATTTTAGGGTAAGGGTAGAGGAGGGGCATCCGCTGCAAGAACCTTGAAGCTGGACCTTTACAATACCGTCTTTGAAAGAATGGAAAGTAATATTGCCGCCATCCGATTCTACCGCTGGGCGAATGTACTCGTCCAACACAACTTGAATTTTTTGTTCTATTTCCCCCAAACCTTCTATAGTTTCTTTTTTGAAGTCTTCCTTGAATAGGGGAGTGCCTTCTTCAAGCCAACCTTTAATAAAAGGTTTTAGCAAGGGCACTAGGTCGTTCCAGTCCGAATTTTCCTCCTTTGTAATTGTCACAAAATTGGAAGCTATGAAAACTCTTTTTACAAAGTTGAACTTGAATAAATCTGTGGCAAGTGGGCTGTTTTCGGCACTGGCCAAGTTGGGATAGTCAGCACTTTGTCCATCTGGCAACAAAGCGAAATTGGCCACAAATTTTAAACTGTTTGGGTTTGGATTCGATTCGGTGTAAACGACTATCGGAGTTTTGGCTACTGTAGATTCCATGTGCTATTTTTTTTAGGAATAACAAGTTTACGAATTTTTGGTTCGTATTGGTTGAAAATTTACAAATATCTTTGGCGATGAAATTTGATTTAAGCCACCAAGATTTACATTCAAACGCCAGGGCAGGGGTAATACATACCGACCACGGTATTATTGAAACTCCAATTTTTATGCCCGTAGGCACAAAAGGTTCGGTAAAAGGAGTGCACATGCGCGAATTGGAAACCGATATTAAGGCGCAAATAATTTTGGGGAATACCTATCATTTGTACTTGAAACCAGGACCTGATTTTTTGAAAGAGGTGGGTGGCCTACACAAATTTATAGGTTGGGACAAGCCCATTCTTACCGATAGTGGAGGTTATCAAGTGTATTCGCTAGCGCAACAAAGAAAAATTACGGAAGAAGGAGTGTGGTTTAAATCATACATCGACGGTTCTAAACATTTCTTTTCACCAGAAAATGTGATGGACATTCAGCGTGCTATAGGCGGCGACATTATCATGGCTTTCGACGAATGCACGCCTTATCCTTGCGATTACCAATATGCCAAGCGCAGCATGGAGATGACTCATCGCTGGTTGAACCGTTGCTGTGCACAATTCGACGAAACCGAAAGCCTGTATGGGTACTCGCAATCATTGTTTCCCATTGTGCAAGGCAGCACTTATCGCGATTTGCGTATTCAGTCGGCCGAAACGGTAGCTTCTTTTGAGCGCGAAGCAAATGCCATAGGCGGACTTTCGGTTGGAGAACCTGCCGAGGAAATGTACGAAATGACAGATGTCGTGTGTCAAATATTGCCTAAAGACAAGCCCAGATATTTGATGGGAGTGGGCACACCCGTCAATTTGCTTGAATGTATTGCGTTGGGAATAGATATGTTTGATTGTGTGATGCCCACCCGCAACGGCCGAAATGGTATGTTATTTACTACCCAAGGGACCATTAATATCAAGAATAAAAAATGGGAAAAAGATTTTACTCCTATCGATGAAAATTTGGGAGCTTATGTGGGTAATTTGCACAGCAAGGCCTATTTACGCCACCTTATCATGAACGATGAAATATTGGGAGGTCAGATTGCTAGCTTACAAAACCTCAGTTTTTATTTATGGCTGATGCGCGAAGCAAGGCAGCATATTATAAAAGGTGATTTCAGGGCTTGGAAAGAAAAAATGGTGCCGATAGTGGGCAGAAGGCTATAAAATTCAAAAAGCCCTAGAAAATCTAGGGCTGAGGTATTCTTTATCAGTAGCTAAGTAATATTAGTCTCTTGGAAGTGCTTCTTTCACTACCAATGGGCGACCAAACTCTTCTTTGTTGTTCAATTGGGCTACCGCTGTCTTGGCCTCAGAATCATTGGGCATTTCCACGAAACCAAAACCTTTCGAACGGCCAGAAGCCTTGTCCATTACCACTTTGGCAGAACTTACTTCTCCATAGCTTTCAAACAACTCTTTTAAACTGTCGTTTGTGACCTTGAAATTCAAATTT
>JBIKRJ010000223.1:0-3816 GCA_044349205.1 Cytophagales bacterium
ATGGGATATGAAGTAGCAGGTTACGACAAAAGCGCCACCGACCTTACCAATGCTCTTAGTTCAGAAGGTATTGCCATACATTTTGACGATGACGTGAAACAAATTCCCATCGAATTCAAAAACAAAGAGCAAACCTTGGTTATCTACACTCCCGCCATTCCTAGCAATATGTGGGAACTGACCTATTTTGCCCAAAACGGATTCAATGTGGTAAAACGTTCGCAGGTGTTGGGCGTGCTTACACGAAATAAACCCACCATTGCAATAGCCGGAACCCACGGCAAAACTACCACTTCTACCATGGTAGCGTACATCTTGCATACTGCAGGGCGCAAGGTAAGTGCCTTTTTGGGCGGCATTAGCGCCAATTTCAATACCAACCTACTGATAGGCGAAAAGCAGGAAGCCATTGTGGTAGAAGCCGACGAGTACGACCGCTCGTTCCTGACACTTGAACCCGATATGGCCATTGTGACCAGCACCGATGCCGACCATTTGGACATTTACAATACGCACGAGGCAGTAAAAGAAGCCTTCCACCTTTTTGCTGGAAAAATTAAAAATGGTGGCCTATTGGTAAGCAAACAAGGTTTGGACTTGAAAGCTCCGCAAGCAATTCAAACGATAGAATATGGTGCACCGCAAAGCACTTGTCGTGCAGAAAATATTCGGGTCATAGACGGCCAATTCACATTCGACTATGTGTCGCCACAAACAACAATTAAAGCGGTGACTATGCAAGTGCCTGGTTTCCACAATATAGAAAATGCAGTGGCGGCGATTACCATCGCCCTGCACCAAAATGTGCAAGCCGAGCAAATAAAAGAAGCCCTCTTGAATTTCAAAGGCGTAAAACGCAGATTTGAATATGTGGTGAAAAACCAAGACATCGTCTATATCGACGATTACGCTCATCACCCTGCCGAACTGGAAGCTTTACTTTCGTCGGCAAAAGCCTTGTATCCTAACAAAAAGATTACCTGTATTTTCCAACCGCACCTATTCACAAGAACTAGAGATTTTGCCAATGAATTTGCCCAAAGTCTGTCGTTGGCAAACGAGGTTATTCTCCTAGACATCTACCCCGCAAGGGAACTACCCATACCGGGCGTTACATCAGACATTATATTCCAAAACATTCAATCGGAAAGTAAAAAGAGGTGTACTACAAACACACTTTTGAATGTGTTGTCGGAAAGTAAGTTGGAAGTAGTCATTACAGCAGGCGCAGGCGACATAGACCGTTGCGTGCCACTTATCAAAGATTTTTTATCGAATGGTAAAAAAGAGCCGGGTGGTACAAACCAATATAATGCAGCAGTGCAACTAGAAAACCAAGCAAACATCTAATGCTGAAACTGAAAAATATATTGAGCAAACTTCGACTAAACAACTGGGCAAGAGCCCTCATTTCGGTCGGTATCTTGTTGGTATTGTTCAGTTTTGCGAATAGAAAACAAGGCAACATGCGCGTAAAAAATACCGATGTGGATGTAGTCCAAACTTATGACAACTTTTTTATAGACCAGCAAGACGTGGTAGGGCTTATGACCCACAACGGCAAAGAGGTGTTGGAAAAAGAATCATTCAAAAAAGTAAGTTTCAAAGACTTGGAGAAACAGATAAAGCAAAATCTTTTTGTTGAAGATGTGGAAGTATTCAGAGATGTAAAAGGAACGCTTTATGCCAAAGTAGAGCAAAGAAAGCCAATAGTCCGCATCGCCCGCTCTTTCGGAAACGATTTCTACCTCGATGCCAAAGGCAACATTTTCCCCATGTCGGAAAAGTTTACTGCCCGAGTGCTGATTGCAGAAGGCCCATTTATGAATAAAATTCTCCTAAAAGGATTTAAAAAAGACAAAACTTATGCACCGTACCTTGAATTCATCAAAAGAATTGAAAAAGTCGAATTTCTAAAAGCGCAAATACACCAAATAAACATAGACGAATTGGGCAGGATAAACATGTACCAACAAGTGGGCAATCAAATTATCGAATTTGGCTACCCCGACGAAAACCTGGACAAGAAATTTGAAAAAATTCAGCTTTTCTACGAGCGCATTTTGCCAAACAAAGGTTGGAATGCCTACACTCGGGTTAATCTGAATTTTGAAAACCAAATAATATGTGAATAGGCCAATTTTCAAAAAAAGAGAAAGAGTATGGAAAGGGAAAATATGATAGTAGGCCTTGAAATTGGAACAAGCAAAATCGTGGCGATTGCTGGTCGAAAAAACGATTTTGGTAAAATAGATATTTTGGGCATGGCCAAAACCGTCTCAGATGGAATTGGGCTTGGTTACTTGACAGAAACAGAACGCACCGTGGATGCCATACTCCATGTCGTAAAACAGCTTGAAGATGAAGCTTCTATCAAAATAAGTGCAGTAAATGTGGGGGTGTCGGGTCAGTATTTGCATGGTGCACAACACAGTGCCAGCATTGTGCGCGAATATCCACAAGAAAAAGTATCGGAAGAAGATGTAAAACTGCTTTGGGATGAAATGTACAAAATAGACATTCCAGCAGGCAGTCAAATCATTCATATAATGCCCCAAGAATATTTCATCGATTTTCAAGGCGGTGTAAAAAACCCTATCGGCATGATTGGCCGACGAATGGAAGCCGATTTCAATGTACTGACCGTGAATACCAAAGCTATACAAGCATTGGAAAGGTGCGTATTGCAAACGAGTCTTCAAATAAACGAATTGGTTTTTGCACCGGTTGCCTCTAGTTTGGCGGTTTTGGAAGAAGAGAAAAAAGAAACGGGGGTGGTATTGGTCGACATAGGCGGTGCCAAAACCGACGTCACCGTTTTCTTTGATGGCAGTATTCGACACCATGCCATCATTCCTGTTGGCGGCGACTCTGTGACGAGCGACATCAAACAAGGTTTTTCGGTAATGCAAGACCAAGCCGAAATGCTAAAAACAAAATTTGGATACGCACTTTCAAATTTCACCGGCCACCACGACGTCATCTCAATTCCCGATTTCCGCAACAGGCCACCAAAAGAAATTTCCTCGAAAAATTTGGCCATTGTGATTGAAGCCCGCATGGAAGAGATTGCGGAAATGGTATTGGCACAAATCAAACAATCGGGATTGAAGGAACGCTTGCAAAACGGGATTATTCTCACTGGCGGCGGGTCGCAGTTGCAAAACGTGAGACAATTGTTCGAAAAAATGACAGGTATGAAAACAAAAATAGGGTATCCAAACAAAGAAATAGAAAACAGCAAGCCAGATGGCATGGAAAACCCCATGTATGCAATGGCCATAGGTTTGTTGCTTGCAGGTTTTAAAACAACGGAAATGGAAATAGCCTAAACATAAACACAAAACGGAACATTAAACCTTTAATTAAACAACACATTATTTTTTACACAATGCTTCACACAAAACCCTAATGAGTATGGAAAAAGGTAAAATAGTAGTGGGCCTCGACATTGGAACCACCAAAATTGTAGCTATTGCAGGTTGCAAAAACGAATTTGGCAAATTAGAAATCTTGGGAATGGGCAAAGCCGTTTCGGAAGGTGTCACGCGCGGAGTGGTAAGCAACATAGACCGTACCGTGGAAGCCATTCAAAAGGCCTTGTTAGAAGCCGAAGAGCAGGCTGGAATCAACATCTCGCAAGTAAATGTGGGGATTGCCGGCCAGCACATTCGAAGTACCCTAAACACAAATAGCATTTTGCGTGAATCTCCCGATGAGGAAATCACAGAAAATGACATCAGACGTTTGGGGAACGACATGCACAGAATTGTTATCCCGCCAGGAGATGAAATTATACACGTAATGCCGCAAAGC
>JBIKRJ010000042.1:0-14167 GCA_044349205.1 Cytophagales bacterium
AAATTAGGATTTAGACCTTTCCATCAAATACGAGGCAATGTTTCCTACCCCAACAACAATATGGTGCACCTTTTCGAATATGCGGCTCATTCTTTTGCTATTTCGCAAAACGAACATGAGGCCATGAAGGAATTGGCAGAGGCTGGTCATCTTGTCAAAAACGAGCAAATTTTGGGCAATCATTTTGAAATACACTACAATTTAGGTTAAGCATAGAAGGAATTTTCGCTTTATTTGGGAGCAAAAGCATTTTCATGAACCTTGCCCGTTTTATTTCTACTCGCACCTATTCCAGCAAGGGCAAAAGTTTTTCGGTTTTTGTATCGCGCATAGCGGTGGCAAGCGTGGCTTTGAGCATCGCCGCCATGATAGTTTCCTTCTCTATCTTAAAAGGTTTTCAAAAAGATATAAAAAAGAAATTGTTCAGTTTCGGGTCTCACTTGATGGTAACCAAGTACGACCTGAATGAATCGTACGAGTCTTCTCCCATCAACACCCAAACGTCATTTTATCTAAATCCAGATTTTCAATACGTGGAACATATTCAGCGCTTTGCCTACAAGGCTGCATTGTTCAAAACCAATGATGAAGTAAACGGGGTGTTGCTGAAAGGGGTAGATAAAAATTTTTATGCCGAAAAGTTCCAGCCCAACATAGTGAAAGGGTACATACCCCAATACAGCGATTCGGGCGAAAGCAAACAAATGATCATAAGTCAGAAGCTTGCCGACCGACTTTCTTTAGATACTGGAAGCGCCGTATTAGTATATTTTATTCAAAATCCGCCGCGATACCGTAAACTAGTCGTGGCGGGCATTTACCAAACCGGCATGGACGAGCTGGACGACACCTATGTCATTTGCGATTTGAAAGTTTTGCAAAAAGTGAACAATTGGCCCGACTCGTTGGCAGGCGGCTTTGAAATGTATGTAAAAGATTTCTCCCAATTGGACTTGGCCGAACAGGAAGTATTTGAAAAAATGGACTATGACCTGAAAGTGGCCAACATTAAGGACAAATTCAGTCATATTTTCGACTGGATACATTTGTTAGACAATAATGTGTTGATTTTTTCGGTCATCATCCTTTTTGTAGCCTGTTTCAACATAGTATCTACCCTTTTTGTGCTCATCATGGAAAGGACAAGCATGATTGGTATTCTGAAGGCTTTGGGAGCCAATAATCGCCTTATTCAGCGCATATTTGTACTGAGGGGGATGCACTTAGTGGCTAAAGGACTGCTTATAGGAAACGCTTCAGGTCTTTTCATTTGTTGGATACAATACCATTTTCAATTAGTGCCATTGGATCCAAGTTATTATTACATGAACCATGTGCCCATAAAATGGGAGTGGCTTGCATATTTGGCCTTGAATGGTGGTTTGGTGCTAGTGTTGTTTTTTGTCTTGAATATACCAGCTTATGTAATCAGTTCTTTGCGACCTGTGAAAGCCATTCGATTCGACTGAAAACTATTTCCACTCCATATTTTCCAAATGGTCTTGGATTTCTTTTTTGGTCTTTGCCTCTAATTGTTCATATTCGGTTGGCGGCATCAAGTCCTTCAGTTTTGCAAGCGTATAGTCTATAAAGCCGAACAAATTCATGCGTATGCATTGTTGCAAATACACTTTTTGAATAGCGACAGAGTAGGGGTTTAGTAGAACACTTTGCAGTGCAATAGCATACATTTCGGAATTTTTTTGCCTTGGTTCTAAAAATGCAACCGCATCCAAAACGCCTTCTTCATACACAGGATATTCGTTTAGGGCTTCTTTGTATAAATTTTGTGATTGGTTTGGGTTTTTTCTTGCCCAAGCTTGAATGTATTTGTTAGGCGAGTTTTGAAATTGGGAGGCTTCTTTCAAAGCCAATTCTTTTTGGTTGGTCGCACGCAACGCACGAAGGTATTGCCATGTACTTTCTTGGCTTTTGTCATTTTCTTGGTACAATCTAATTGCAAGTTCGGCTTGCCCCTTCTCGATTAGGTATTGCATAAGTCTGCCGAGTGCTTTTTGTTTTTCAATGCTTTTGGGCAGTGCGTAATATTTTTTGTAAAGCAATTCGGGATTTTCGAAAAGCTGCGGCATAATGCCTATGGAATATACATTGGGTTCTTTCGCCGACAAGGCCAATGATATTTTTCTAAAGCTACTGTCGCTAAGTAAGAT
Organism: Cytophagales bacterium; assembly: GCA_044349205.1. Classification (GTDB taxonomy): domain Bacteria; phylum Bacteroidota; class Bacteroidia; order Cytophagales; family UBA9547; genus UBA9547. The sequence goes on from JBIKRJ010000042.1 coordinate 2,172, forward strand.
AGGGCTTTTCCAATATACTATTGCGTTGTGGCTTGGCATATAAAAAGAGGAGGCAATTGCACTGCCAAAAGCCGTTTTTAAGTCGCCGGCATTTTGCGCTTTTTCCAAAAAATCCATGGCCATGCGCGGCGCATCTTGTTGTATAAACCAGTTGGACAAGGTGTGAATGTTGGCTACCATATTGCTGCCCGTGGTTTGTAATTGGTCTAGGGTGGCAATGCCCTCGGCTACTTTTCCGCCGTAGTATTGTCTGAAGGCTTTGGCCTGCAACAATTGGTCGACAAAAAGATGGTTGGCTGGTTTTTTTATCAAACTATCGAGCCAACCCAATTTGAATGAAACGGTATCTTTTAAATTGTGGTATGCCAAATTGTTTACAAAAGCCATTTTTTCGACCGTGAGCGCGCTGTCTTTCAAAAAAGTAGGGTAAGGGAAAGAAGCCAAAGTTTTGCCTGTTTTGTTGTGCAAGGCAAGCAAATTGGTTTGGTAGGCGAGGTCGTCGGGAATGGGGTCTGTTTCGGAAGTTGGCAATGTGTTGGTATTCAGAGCAAAAGCCAACAAATTGGCAGCAGGAACAAAATTGTCACCACTGTACTTTTTAGCTTTTTCAAAGTAGTAAAGCGTAGAGTCGTGTATGTCGGTTTTGGAAAAAGCCAAAGCTAAATTGTTTAAAATTTCGGGTGATTGGGGAAACTTCGCCATGCCCTCTTTCAATGTTTCCATACTTCTAATAATATCGCCGTCTTGCAACAAAAAGTGGCCTAAAGTGGCGTAGGATTGAGGCGTAGGATTTTTGAACATGGCTTGTTTTATCAAACCCATGGAAATAGGGTCATCGGGGCTTTTTTCGTGTGCCAATATGCCCAGCACATAGTTGGCTTTGTGATTACCTGCATCATGAGATAAAGCTGTTTTCATGTATTCCTCGCCCAACAATTCCTCTTTGTCTTGCAGGTATGTTTCGCCAATACCGATGTAATAGCCTGCTTTGGCCTGTCGTAATTGGTATTGGTTGTTATACATCACAATGGCAAAAACACCGATAACCCCAATGATGCGTACAAAACCAAAAGGCATGAAGCGGGGCTTATACACCACTTCGTGAGCAGGTAGATTTTGCTCCATGACGCTCATGAAATTAGCTATCACGAATACAATAAACATGAGCCCGAAAGAAAGTTGGCTGAAAATAACGGCGTCTTCCATCGCTTCTTGCAAAGGGTCGTTGCCACTTACATTGGCATGCCCAAAACAAACCATACAGTTTATGCCCAATACCACAAGCCAAATGGCAGTTGTAGGCGAAAAATCGGCCATAGATTGGTAAATGGGTCCTTTCTTTTTGTGCGCCCAAATCCCTAAAAATGAAGAAATGACCAAAACCAAGGGGGCTTCCAAATAGAAAATGTTCCAATCGAGCGAGCCCCTGTTTTTTAGAAATGTCAAAACCAAATTACCCAAATAGAACAAGGAAATGAGCAGAAAATTGAGCAAGGATGAATATTTTTTGGCGTTTTTGGCTTCGGTTGTCAAATACAAAAAGCCGCTAAAAACATCGGTTGAAATAATGAGGATGTACACCAATGCCATGGCAAATGGGGCGAACCAAGCATAAGCAGCAAAATAGGAAAGAGGGTGGGTGAGATTTGAAAAGAAGAAAGTGAAGAAAAAGAACAGGGCAGTCAATACGAAAAAATACACATAGCGATAGGCAAGGCGTACCTGTGGCAGAAATGAATGGAAAAGATGGATGCTAATTCCGAATATAAGAAATGAAATGATTGTCCAGTATAAATTGCCAAAACCAAATACTTCTAGTACATCTAAATTTAGAAAATAGAAAAAGGCCCCAAGTACCGTGAGCGCCACATAGTACCACCAATTTTTGGTATAGCTGATGGTGACCGAACCTATGGCCAGCAGCAAGAATATACTTCCCGTTATCAAATAGGCAAACCAAGGCATCGTGTTTTGGGCACTACCCCTAAACGACTGAAAAACATACTGGTTGTCGGCCTGTACCCCAAATTGGAAGAACCCTTTTTGAAAACTATCGACTATGACGGGCAACGTTTTAATGTCGCTTGCTACTTCCCATTTCAAGCCAATATTTTTGATGCCATATTCCGACACCATAAAAAACAACACGGCTGCTACAAACAAGCAAAGCGCCGTTGCATACAGCAATTGGTCGGATTTGGCCCATTTTTTCCAAAAAAGAAGATTTTTCATAGGTGAAGCGTAGAAATGAGCCGCAAAAATACGGGCAGTAGTGAAGTTAATCTACAAATTGGGAAAAGAATCTACGATTTTCCCGAACGTTTCTTTTGATACTTTTTGTATTCGTTTTTCTGCTTGTCGGTTGCTTCCAACACGACCAGAACCATGATCACAAGCAGTAGTACCACAATGGGAAGAAGCTGATAAATAGGAGATAGGCGCGTAAAAAGCATAATGCTGAGCATAACCGCACATATTTTCAACAAAAGGCTTATGGTATCTCTTCTATTCATCCTAATACAAATATAAGATTATAGCCCTTTTTGCCAAGCAATTCGAAGTGCAAGCAAGGCATTTGTAGCGTTTTTGAGGTTTTTGTAGTAGCATTGAAAGAAAAAAGAACCTGCCATGCCCCATATTAGGCCTGCTACGCTAAAAAAAGGCGACAAAGTGTGTGTGCTTTCCACAGCTCGTAAAGTTTCAGAGCAAGAAATTTTGCCTGCGGTACAAGTGTTGAAAAGCTGGGGATTGGAAGTGACATTTGGCCAAAATCTATTTTCTGAAAGCCACCAATTTGCTGGCAGTGACACGCAGCGTGTTTCCGATTTGCAACAGGCACTTGATGATACAAGTTTGGCTGCAATATTTTGTGCAAGAGGTGGTTACGGTACTCCCCGTATCATAGATTTCGTAAACTGGACAGGTTTTCTGAAAACCCCAAAATGGGTGGTGGGCTTCAGCGATGTGTGTGCATTGCTGGCCGCTATTCAAAACCTAGGTGTTTGTGCATTGCATGCGCCCATGCCTTTGTTTTTCGCCCGTCCCGAATATCAGCCTTCTGTGATTGCCCTTAAGGATTGCCTTTTTGGTGAAAAAAGCCGTTTACAAGCTCCGCCCCATCCTTTCAACAAAATTGGTACCACACAAGGGGTCATGGTGGGGGGCAATCTTTCGATGGTAGTCAACAGCATTGGGACTTCCACCCATTTCGATACTATTGGCAAAATTCTTTTTTTAGAAGACATCGACGAGTACTTGTACCACATAGATCGTATGATGGTGCATTTGAAAAGAGCTGGCATTTTGGGGAAAATAGCAGGTTTGGTTGTTGGCCATTTTACCGACATGAAAGACAACGCCATTCCGTTTGGCGAAAATGCCTATGAAATTATTTGCAGAAATATTGCCGCTTTCGATATTCCCGTGGCCTTTGGCTTTGAAATAGGCCATGCCCCCCAAAACTTGCCCGTGGTGGTTGGCCAATCATATTTGTTCATTGTAGATGAAACGGGAGCAAGGTTGGATTTTTTGTAACTTGCCAATCCTTTTGCTCCTTTGGTCAAGTTTATCAAATATCTTTTTGGCGAAATTTTTCTTTTGCCCCTCTTTAGCAAAAGCTGGGACGATGTGGTGTTTCAAAACCGCAATACAAGATATGGTGCCTACGAACTTAGAAGGCAAACTGCCAAAAACCACTTTATAGGTCTTGTTTTTACATTGGGTATGTTTTTGGGCTTTTTGTTTTGGGTTTATTTGGGTTCCGGCAATTCAGAGGAATACGAATTTGAGTTCGAGAAAATGGTCGAGTTCAAAGGTTTTGATGCCAATTTGCTGAAAGTAAAGCCATTGACAAAAGAGTTGTCGCATCCTGCACCCTCGAAATCCGATGATAAACCAGCACCCAAACTTAAAAATGACAATTTGCCGCCTATTGTGAAAAAAGAGGTGGTAGAGGAGCAGCCTTCACAGAAAGTCCTTGCCGATACGGTGCCCAAAATGAGCGAAAAAACAGGTGCCGACAGCAGTAAAAATTACCAAGCGGGTTTGGACAGTGGCCTCGTACAACCTCATTACGAAGAAGGGCCAGCTTCACCCTATGGCGGTATTGCCGAATTTATGAAATGGGTCCAACAAAATTTGCAAGTACCCACAGAAGCAAGAGATAACAACGTGCATGGCACAGTGTATGTTCATTTTACCATCGACACAACGGGGCAAATTACCAAAGTAACCCTTTCGAAAGGATTGGGCTATGGTTGTGATGAAGCTGTGGTAGAGGTCATTAGAAGGGCTCCAGCATGGAAGCCAGCCATTCGCGATGGCTTGCGAGTAGTACAGCGATTTATCATACCCGTAAAAATCTGACAATTTGCTTTCAAATCCTTTTTATGCATAGCTTTGTTTTCCTCTAATGGTTCATTTTTGTTTACATTTCACTTTTAATTTGAAAATATGAGTCTGTTTTACACAAAATCTGTAAAAGAACTGATTGACCACGCGGAAGCAGGCGAAAAAACATTGCACCGCACCCTAAGCCGCAGCAACTTGATTATGTTGGGTATTGGTGCCATCATTGGGGCAGGTATTTTTTCTATAACAGGGACAGCCGCCGCCGACCACGCAGGCCCAGCTATTGTTTTATCATTCGTCGTATCGGGTATTGCCTGTGTGTTTGCCGGTTTGTGCTATGCCGAAATGGCGTCCATGATTCCAGTTGCGGGCAGTGCCTACACCTTTGCCTATGCCACTATTGGCGAGTTTTTTGCCTGGATTATTGGCTGGGATTTGATTTTAGAATACTTGTTCTCTGCTTCGGCGGTAGCAGCTTCTTGGTCGGGCTACGCACAAAATATCCTGAAAGATATGGGCATTGTATTGCCCAAACAATTGACCCAAGTCCCATTCAAACATACCCACGAGGGATGGTCTTTAACAGAGGACTACTGCAATTTCCCTGCTATGTTTATTGTGGGGGCACTCACGGTCATTCTTTCCATCGGCATCAAAGAAAGTGCAAGATTCAACAATGTCTTGGTCATTATTAAAGTCTTGGTCATCCTTGCTTTTATCTTTTTGGGAATTGGTTTTGTGAATATTGACAACTGGACTCCTTTTGTTCCCGAAAACCAAGGTGAGTATGGCATTTATGGCTGGAGTGGCGTAATGAGTGCCTCTGCCCTTATTTTCTTTGCCTACATAGGCTTCGATTCGGTGTCTACGGCTGCACAGGAAGCTAAAAACCCGCAGAAAGACATGGCGGCAGGTATTTTGGGTTCTTTGGCCATTTGTACGGTATTGTATATCCTTTTTTCCCTCATTTTGACAGGCGTTACCCATTATACCGCCTTCAAGGACGAATTGGCGCGCCAAGCACCTGTGGCCTTTGCGGTTGATCAAATGGGCGATTCGATGAATTTCCTAAAATACTTGATTAAGCTGGGCGCCATGGCAGGTTTGACATCGGCCACGCTTCTCATGTTGTTGGGACAGCCTCGTATATTTTATTCTATGAGCAAAGACGGTCTTTTGCCCGAAGTGTTTGCCAGTGTGCATCCTAAATACAAAACACCTTTTTTTAGTACGGTACTCACAGGTGTGGTGGCCATGATGGTGGCAGGCTTTATTCCGAAAGATGTGTTGGAAACCTTGGTCTCTATCGGTACGCTGTTTGCCTTCATCATAGTGTGTGCCGGCGTTATGTACTTGCGTTACACAAAGCCCGACGAAGTACGGCCTTTTAAAGTGCCTTATGTATATGTGGTGGGTACTCTTGGCATAATCACCTGCTTGGGGCAAATGCTTAGCCTTGAAATGGGCGTGTGGGTACGATTGCTCATTTGGCTGGTATTGGGCTTGTTTATTTACTTTTTGTACGGAAAAGCAAGCGCAGCTAAAATGCGAAAAGGCTAAGTTTCGAAGCTTTTTCTGAATTTCTTAAATTTTGTCTGATGTCCGCACCAGCCACGGGCGAGAGAACTAATAACTAGATACTTTAAACATAAAAAAGCAGTTACCGATTTTACTCAGTAACTGCTTTTTATACTTGCTCCCCCTCTTGGGCTTGAACCAAGGACCCCATGATTAACAGTCATGTGCTCTAACCAACTGAGCTAAGGAGGAATCCCGTTTTGGGACTGCAAATGTAGAAGTTGGCTTTTAATAATGCAACCACAATTTCTATTACGACATATTTTTTAATTATTTTTTGCTGTCAATTTGTCGGTAATTTTAAAATTTGGACTTAAAATACTGCCTTATTGTCACCTTTTTGGGTTTGGCACTTTTTTTCTATTGTCGAGCTGAAATCAATCATCAACCTAAAACAAACAATACTATGGCACTTATCAGATACAACTCCGCAATGCCCAGACTGGCTTCCCATCTTTTTGCCGATTTTCTTTCCGATTTCCCAATCAAAACGGATGTAAATCCTAAAGTGGACATTATGGAAAGCGCGCAACATTTCGAGGTGAATATCTCGCTGGCGGGATTCAAAAAAGAAGACATCTCGGTAGAACTCGAAGAAAACCGCCTCACTATTTCGGGCGAAAGAAAGTTGGAAAAGAAAGAAGAGGACAAAAAATACCACTTGCTAGAAAGTGAGTATGGTACGTTCAGCCGCACTTTCACTTTACCCAAAAATGTAAAGTCGGAAGCTATTGATGCACACTTCAAAGACGGCATTTTGCATCTTTCGATCCCAAAGGCCGAAAAAGAAGTAAAAAAACTAAATATATCGGTGAACTAAGCCAAACAAAACGGTCGGCAGAAACTTTCTGCCGACTTTTTTAATTTATTAATTATCAATTCTAAAACTTGCAATTGTATGTCGAAAAGGAATTATTTCTTCAGCATGTTGTTTGCCTCTCTTTTTGGGGGCACTTTGGCATTGGGGGGCTACAAGCTATTTTTCCCAAGCCAGTTTTATACTACCTACACTTCGGACTCGCCCTATCGTTTTTCGAACTACGAATACGACACCACCAAGGTAACGGTGCCCGCAGGCCTCAACTTTATTTCGGCTGCCGATCTTGTAAGGCCGGCTGTATTGCACGTCAGAACTTATTACGAAACACAAGCCAATGGCAGAGACCCTCAGATGGATCCTTTTTTTCGGGATTTCTTTGGCGACCAATTCCAAACTCCCCGAGGCCCCAAAGAAGCAGCTGGTTCAGGGGTAATTCTTACCCAAGACGGATATATTGTCACCAACAATCACGTAATAGAAAATGCCGACAAACTGGAAGTAGTGCTGGATGACAAGCGCAAGTTTGTAGCCAAATTAGTGGGGGCAGACCCTAGTACCGATTTGGCTTTGTTGAAAATCGACGAGAACAACCTCCCTTTTGTTCGTTTTGGTTTGTCGGACAACTTGCGCGTAGGCGAATGGGTATTGGCAGTGGGCAATCCCTTCAACCTTACCTCAACGGTCACCGCTGGTATTGTGAGTGCGAAAGCCCGTAATATCAACATTCTGAACCGTGAGAAAAACCAATATGCTATCGAGTCTTTCATCCAAACAGACGCTGCAGTAAATCCAGGCAATAGTGGTGGGGCATTGGTCAATTTAAAAGGCGAATTGGTAGGAATAAATACTGCCATCGCTTCCAATACAGGTTCTTATGCCGGTTATTCATTTGCCGTGCCAGCTGCTTTGGTCAAAAAAGTAGTGGACGATTTGATGCTTCATGGCGAAGTGCAAAGAGGCTTGTTGGGAATTTCAATCAGAGACATCACGGCGGAATTGGCCGAGGAAAAAGGTATAAAAGTTTTTAAGGGCGTGTATGTGGCAGGTGTGAACGAAAACAGTGCGGCCAAAGAAGTGGGGCTGAAAGAAGGAGACATCGTTTTGAAAATAGCCGGTGTGAATGTGAATACCAGTTCCGAATTGCAAGAGCAAGTTGCCCGTTACCGTCCTGGCGATAAGATTGAAGTTACCTACTTGCGAGATGGTAAGGAATACACAGCCAGCGCGGTACTCAAAAACAAAATGGGCAACACTGAAATCGTGAAAATTTCGGAGCAGGAAATATACCAGTCTTTGGGGGCCACTTTTGAAGCACTTTCGAAAGAAGACAAAGCCAAAATCAAGTTGTCGGAAGGAGTAAAAGTGAAAAAACTAAGCAAAGGCAAGCTGCTGAATGCTGGTATTAGAGAAGGTTTTATCATCACCCATGTTGACAAAACGCCCGTAAACAAACCAAGTGAGCTTGCCGAACTTTTGAAATCAAAAAAGGGAGGCACCCTCATAGAAGGAGTATATCCAAATGGCGACAAAGAATACTATGGCATAGGGCTCTAATAGCCAATTCTAGTCCCAAACAGAGGAGGTGTTTTCCGAGGGAAGCACCTCCTCTCTGGTTTTATTCATGGATTGTGCAAAACAGGTGCATAACCCTTATTTCCAATTGCATAAATTTGACTCAAATTACTACTGAGAGACAATATTATGTCGATATCAAGAGAAACGGTAGAGCGAATCAAATCTCACATTGAAATTGTGGAGGTGGTATCGGATTACCTTACCTTGAAAAAGCGTGGTGCCAATTTGATGGCCTGCTGCCCTTTTCACAACGAAAAAACCCCTTCTTTTAATGTAAACCCTCGTTTGGGCATTTACAAATGCTTTGGTTGTGGCAAAAGTGGCGATGCCATCAGTTTTGTGATGGAGTACGACAAGCTGACCTATCCCGAGGCCATGCGCCAGTTGGCTAGCAAGTACAATATTGAAATAGAAGAGGAAAAAGGGAGTGCTCAACAAGCCGAAAATCGCACTGAGCGCGAGAGTCTGCTGATAGTAATCAACTATGCAAAAAATTATTTTCAAGAGATACTGACAGAAGACCAAGAAGGCAAAAGTTTGGGATTGAGTTATTTTAAGGAACGTGGTTTTAGCGACAAAACAATCAAAGCCTTTGAATTGGGCTATAGTTTGGATAGCTACGAGGCATTTTTCAATGAAGCCAAGCGCAACCAATATTCAGTAGAACTGCTAGAAAAGGCAGGCTTGATAAAACCGCGCGAAGGAAAGGAAGGCTATTACGATCGTTTTCGGGGGCGTGTCATGTTTCCAATACACAATCCGCAAGGCAAGGTCATTGCTTTCGGTGGTCGCATTTTAAAAACACACACCGAAACAGCCAAATACCTAAACTCTCCCGAAACGGAAGTGTATCACAAAAGCCATGTGCTCTATGGGTTGTATCAGGCCAAAAATGCGATAAGGCAAGAAGAGAATTGTTTTTTGGTGGAAGGCTACACCGACGTGATTTCCATGTACCAGGCCGGTATTGAAAACGTGGTCGCAAGTTCGGGTACTTCTTTAACTGTGGAACAAAGCAGGCTGATACGCCGCTACACCGAAAACGTGACGGTTTTGTACGATGGCGATTCTGCGGGTATCAAAGCCTCGCTTAGGGGGGTTGAAATATTGTTGGAAGAAGGTTTGAATGTGCGGGTGGCCTTGTTTCCCGACAAGGAAGACCCCGACAGTTTTGTAAGAAAAGTTGGGGCGCTTGCTTTTCAGGAGTTTATCAAATCCAATACCAAAGATTTTGTCACCTTCAAGGCCGAATTGTACTTGGAAGAAATCAAGAAAGACCCATTGCGCAAGGCAGAAGTGGCCAAAGAAATGGTTGAGAGCATCGCCAAAATGCCCGATGTCTTGAAAAGGTCGGTGATGATACAAGAAACGGCAGCTCTGATAGGGTTGGCCGAAAATGTATTGATGGACGAACTGAACCGCATTTTGCTAAAAAAGAAAAAGCAACAAAACAGTCCGGAAGCAGCAGTTTTAGAAGTAGCCATAGAGTCCCAAACAACAGATGCCCCTCTTCTTCAGCCTAAAGAAGCCGACACTTTTACTATCGACAAGGCCGAACTGGAGGTAGTGCGTTTGCTGATACTGCATACGGGTACTATGTTAGACGAAAACACAAAAATTGAATCCTATCTTTTAACTGAGCTGGAGGAACTCACCTTCAAGACACTACTTTATGGCAAAGTGATTGAAGAAGCAAAAAACAATCTATCGAGCAGTTATTTTGGTCGCGATTTTTTTCTTAACCACGAAGACGGGGATATTCGTCAGTTGGCTTGCGATTTGTTGTCGGGCACAACGGAAACTAGCCCCAACTGGGAGAAAAAATATTCCATTTTTATACCCAAAAAAGACGAAGAATTGTCGATTGTGGCTTTTCATGCCGTGTTGCGTTTGAAACAAAAACGCTTGCTGGAAATGATTGGCGAGGCGAAAAAAGGTTTGTTGTCTGACAATCATGAAGAGCAAATGAAATCGCTTAAACTATTGATGGCACTAAAAGAGGAAGAGCAGAAAATCGACAATGAATTGGGCACAGTCGTGAAAAAAGCCTAAGTACTTACTTTTTCGAAGTCAGTTCATCGAGCAAATGGCTGCAGCTTTTAAGTAGCATTTCGTACATATTTTTGAAATCGTCCAAATTGCCGTAATAGGGGTCTGGTACTTCCTTTCCTTCGCCATCGGGTTCAAAGCTACGCAGCAGTCTTATTTTGGGTAAATGTTCTTCTTGTACCTTCAATTGTTGTATAATGTCTTGTAGGTTAGAGTCATCCATTGCCAAAATCAAATCGAATTCAGCCAAATCATTGTGGCCTATTTTTCTACCACGGTGGTTTATGGCCACCTCGTTCATTTCGCATACCATTCGAGTACGAAAATCGGGTAGTTCGCCAATGTGGTAACCCGCTGTGCCTGCAGATGTACATTTAAATACTTGTTGCAAAGACCTATCTTCGGCCAGTTTGTTGAAAATAGCTTCGGCCATGGGCGAACGGCAAATGTTGCCTAAACAAACAAACAGAATCTTTTTTTCTTGGTACATAGTGCTTAAACGATCTACAAAATTAAAGAATAGTAAGCTATGGCGAGTTGTCGAGGGTGTTTAACAGCATTTTAATTGATTAGTTTTTCTTAAACCATAATATTGCAAGAATTTTCAACCTCTTATCCATGAGCAATCATTCAAACAAGAACCTTCCGGCCGACTATTTTGCAGGTTTAAGAGAAAACTGGCGATCGGATTCACTTTCTGGTTTCCTGGTTTTCCTTATTGCCATGCCCTTGAGTTTGGGTATTGCCAAAGCAAGCGAATTTCCACCTGTTATGGGTTTATTGACTGCCATTATTGGGGGAGTGGTGGTCAGTATTTTGGCAGGTTCAAAACTGACTATCAAAGGGCCAGCGGCGGGACTAATTGTGATAGTGGCGGGAGCCGTAAATGAATTTGGCGCTGGAAACGCCGACCCCATGCATGGCTGGCATTTGGCCTTAGGAACCATTGTAGTGGCGGGTATGGTGCAGGTTGCGTTTGGCCTTTTTAAACTAGGTTCGCTAAGTGAATTTTTCCCTAATTCGGTCATCCATGGCATGTTGGCTGCTATCGGCCTGATTATTTTTTCAAAACAAATTCATACGTTACTAGGCATAGACCCTGCCACACTGAAAGGCAAAGAACCCTTGGAATTGTATGAAATGATTCCAGATAGTATCATGCACGCCAATCCCAAAATTGCCCTCATTGGTGTATTGGGACTGGTTATCGTATTTGGGCTGCCCAACATCAACAACCGTTTCATCAAACGCATACCATCGCCCGTTATCGTGCTATTGTTGGCCATTCCATTGGCAATGTTTATGGATTTCAAAGTGACTCAACCTGCTTATGCCATGGTGAAAGTGGGCAAATTTATAGACGATGTAAAAATCAATGTCGATTTCTCGGGTTGGCAACAAACTGGCATATTCATCAAGTATGTGATTCTTTTTGCGCTTATAGGCAGTATAGAATCTTTGCTTACGGTAAAAGCAGTAGATGGTTTAGATCCATACAAAAGAAAATCTGACACCAACAGAGACCTGATTGCGGTGGGTTTGGGCAATACCCTTTCGGGAATTTTGGGTGGTTTGCCAATGATATCAGAAGTGGCCCGCAGTTCGGCCAACGTAAACAACGGAG
>JBIKRJ010000224.1:0-3785 GCA_044349205.1 Cytophagales bacterium
AATAATGCCATTGCAACTCATGTGGAAGGCAATGAACAAAGGGTGATGCAAGGGATACACGATCAGAATAAAACTACTAGACTGTACAAGCTTTTCAATGCTTCTTCGACTTCTATTTTAGATGACCTAGATTCTTTTGTGCTGGAGTTCAACAAGTCTAGCAAGCAAGATAAATTTGATGCCGATTTTCGAAATTTAATCCAAAACTATAATGATGCCAAAGAGGCTAGTTTGGCGTATTCCAAACTGGCTCTTACCACCATTTATCACCGCAATGGGCTAGAGATTGTCAAAGAAATTCAAAACATAAAAAATAGACGAAGTATTCAAACGTTCGACGACCTTATTCACAACCTGCATCGAACGGTTACGAGCGAAACTGGGCAAAATTTGTGCAAAAGTTTGCGCACAAAATACAAAGCCGTGTTTATTGACGAATTTCAGGATACAGACAAATATCAGTACGAAATATTTTCATCTGTTTTTATGGGGCACCCAAACACTATCTTTTTTATAGGCGACCCCAAACAGTCTATTTACTCGTTTCGCAAGGCCGACTTGGACGTGTACAAACTGGCGCGTTCCAAATCGGAAACTTTTACGATGTATGAAAATTACCGTAGCAACGAGCCGCTTCTCGAAAAATTGAACCAGTTTTTTGGGGTGCAAGACCCATTTGCCGACAATGAAATTAAGTACACGAAAGTGGGCTGCGGAAAACCCGACTTGGGGCGTTTAGTCGATAAAAACGGCAAAGAAATCTGTTTCGAATGTTTTGAATATGGCAACAAAGGGCATGTGACCCAGCACATGGTCGATAAAATAGTAAGGCTATTAAATGAAGGCTATTCTATTAGTGAAAAAGGCAAATCGAGACCTGTTTTGCCAAACGACATTGGGATTTTGGTGCGAAACCACGTAGATGCCAAAAGTTTGAAACAAGAATTGGGCAAAAAGGGGGTACCGGCAGTGGTGGTGGACGATAGCAATGTATTTCATTCGGAAGTGGCCACTTATGTATCGTATATTTTGCGCTCTATCAATCAGGTAAACAATTCCACCATTTACCAAGCCCTGGGCACTCCTTTGTTCTTGAACAATTTCAACGAGATACTGCGCATAAACCTTGAAGAAGAGATACTGCATTTCGAAGATTTCAGAAGTATGTTCGAATCGAAAGGCGTGTACAGCATGTTTCAACTCGTATTGAAAACCTACAATGTACGGGGCAATTTGCTGAAAGCAAACCAAAAAAATGGACAGCGCCTTTTGACCAATTTGCTGCATTTGGTCGAATTGCTACAACACCAGCAAAGTCGCTTCAAAATGAGCGTGGAGGAAATGATTGAATGGCTTAAAAGAGCCAAAGAAGAGGGCATGAACGGCGAAAATAGTTTCGAGCAAAGGTTGGAAAGCGATGAAAATGCGGTAAATATCGTGACTGTGCACAAGGCGAAAGGCCTTGCCTACAACATTGTGTTCACTCCTTTTTTGGAAAGCGCGCCCAAAACGAAATTCATCTCTAAATACAAGCAAGACGACAAGTATTTCATTTCCCTAGATTTTAACAATAACGAAGTAGCTGCACAGGCTTTTGCAACGCAGTACGAACAAGAAGAGAGGCGAATTGTATATGTGGCCTTGACAAGGGCCGTTTACTACTGTGGCATTTACACTAAACCAAACTCCAAAAACACCCTTGGGCATTTTACCAATACTTGGCTAGGTTCGAAAGAAGATGTGTGCCAATTTGAGCCAGACCCAAATATTTCCTACCAAAACACTGTTGCACAGTCGCTTCCTGAACCAAATGCATTGCCTGAAAGGCTATTATTCGATAAGCAATGGGCGGTGCTTAGCTACTCAGGTATCGTTTCGCGCGGTATCCATGCTGCCACAAACAATGTGGAAAATCCAAGTACATATGCTTTTGAAAAATTTATCTTTGAAAAAATGCCGAAAGGAACCCTTTTTGGCAGTTTTGTGCACGAAATTTTTGAACAAATAGATTTTGCCGATACTGCCAACTGGGAAAAAATCATTCGAAAAACAGGGCAAAAACTATTGGGATGGTCAAATCCGCTTAGTGAGTCCCAAATGGCCGACATGCCATTTTACATGCAATGGTTCCAGTACATTTGTAAAACCCGCCTAAGTACGGCAGGAGGAGATTTTTCGCTTTCAGAAATTGATAAAAAATTACCAGAACTGGAATTCTATTTTCCTTACGACCAGATAGATTCGGCTGGCATTAAAAATGTGTTGCAAACTGTTGACATAGAAACCAAAGACGAGCTGAATATCGCGGGCATGATGAATGGCTTCATCGACCTTGTTTTCGAACACAAAGGCAAATACTACATCTTGGACTGGAAAACGAATTACCTTGGCAATAGCCTGGAAGCCTACCATTCCGATGGTTTGGAACAGGCCATGAACCACCACAACTACCACCTACAATACCTCATTTATACCGTAGCCTTGTGCCGCTATTTGCAAACAAGAATACCCAATTTCGACTACGAAAAGCACTTCGGAGGGGTAATTTATATGTTTGTGCGTGGAGTAAGGGAAGGTAAAAATACAGGAATATATTTTAATAGATTTGACCTGCCAATCTACCAGTCTGTAGAGAACTGTTTTGGCTTCAACAGAGAAATTGCCTAAGGAAGTGTAATTAAAATACGAGCATAGTCTTTCATGAAAAGTGAAAAAGTGGAGCCGGAGGGAGTCGAACCCTCGTCCAGGCAAGATAAGAGATGTGCCGTCTACATGTGTGTTTGCCCATTGATTGTAGGGAATGTCCAGGCAGGCAACATGCCGAAAACACTCCTTAGTTACTTGATACTGCTTTGGTGCTAGTAACCATGCACCTTGCAGACCCCGATTTGCGATGCCTCTTGACCCACCCTACAGGGTTTCGGATGGAGAGACAATGGCAATAGCTTAATACCTAGATTAAGCAGCCATGGCGTAAGATTCTTCGCCAGCTATTGTTCGGATGACTAGATTAACGGGAATATCACCCAATACCCGACATGCAAGCCCACTATTACACAAGCTGTCAAAACCGGTCGGCCCCAATTATCAAAGAACGTAAAATCCTATTCGGAAATTAAAGAACAGCAAGCTATTTGAAAAAGTTGCCGAACGTTTTTATTTTTTTGTCTGCGGATGAATTTTTTCCAATTTTTCCTGACAAGCCACAAAGATAGCTTCCGCTTTTGGCAAAAATTTGCCATTTGGGAACTCATCCACAAAATCTTGGTAATAGGCGATGGCCGCCTCGTACCGTTCTTTTTTCTTTACGTCCAAACTGTTGTTGGCATAGTGGTATTTGGAATCCAGAATCATAAGCGATACTTCTTCCGAAAAGTCCGATTTTGGGAAACCCTTGCGGAAATTGTCCAAGGCTACCACGGCGGCTTTGTAGTGCCTTTGGCGGTAGTAAGATTTTGAAAGATTGTAGGTTTTCTTTTCCAGCTTGCCGTTTATGTTGTCCATCATAAAATTGCAATCGTCCAAGTGTTCCGTTTTTGGAAAAGCGTTTAAAAAACTTTGGATGCTTTTCATGGCCTCGTAGGCGTTCGATTGGTCAAGCGAGTATTTGGGCACGTCTTCAAACAAAGAGCGGGCGTGCATGTACATGGCGTCTTCTTTGAATTCGCTTCGCGGAAAAGTTTCCGAAAAACGTTTGAAGTAGTTGGCGGCAAGTATCAGGTTTGACTGGTAATATTGCGAATAGGCGTAGTAATATTGAGCTTTTTCGGCCTGTTCGGTGCCTT
>JBIKRJ010000225.1:0-3772 GCA_044349205.1 Cytophagales bacterium
TCGGCCTATTCTTACTTTTATTTAACAGTTGTTCCTAATTGGTTTGGAATGAAAAGTTTAGAGATTTCAATCTCTATCAGTCAAATAGCCCAAAGCGTGTTTTTTTATCTTGGCATCCCGTTTTTTACAGGAATAGTAACTCGTTATACTCTCATAAAATGGAAGGGAGAAAAGTGGTACAATGAAAAATATATTCCATTCATCTCGCCCATTACTTTAGTGGCTTTACTCTTTACTATCGTTTTGATGTTTAGTTTGAAAGGCGAATTAATTGTGCAAATCCCCATGGATGTGCTTCGTATCGCCATTCCACTTGTTATTTATTTTGCTGTGATGTTTGTCTTTACCTTTTTTATTGCCAAAAAATTAGGAGCTGATTATTCAACCAACACTGCATTGTCATTCACTGCAACTGGAAACAATTTTGAATTGGCTATTGCGGTAGCCATCGGTGTTTTTGGAATCAATTCAGGGGAAGCTTTTGCAGGTGTTATTGGCCCATTGGTCGAAGTGCCAGCACTCATTTCTTTGGTCAAATTGGCGTTTTGGTTCAAAGAAAAATACTACACTAGCTGAAAGAAAAAAATATGTTTACTCTGTTGGAATGTATCTTCAAACAATTTGACAAAACTGTTGGAATCGTAATTACAAACGCTTGATGCGTAATAGTCAATTTGCGCTTAAATCTCTTCTAAAAAGTCTCAAAGTTCCCAGTCCGAGTTCAATTGGGCTATGCCGTGGTGAGCCGTTAAATCAAAAGCACAAGGCACAATAGTGGCATATCCTTCGGCCAAAAGGTATTCGTCGGTGTCTTCGCCTTGGTCGTCGTTCACAAATGCACCCGTCATCCAATAATAGCTGCGTCCGTGCGGGTCGCGACGATGGTCAAAATCTTCGCTCCATCGAGCACGAGCCTGACGACACACCCTCACTCCTTTAATCTTACCTTTACTTTTCTGTGGAAAATTCACGTTCAAAGCCGTATCGTCTGGTATGCCATTGTGCAAAGCCTGGCGAATAATATGCTCTACATAAGATAAAATATGAGAAAAATCGGCTTGAAGAGAGTAATCACAAAGTGAAAAACCAATGGCTGGTATGCCTTCCAAAGCAGCCTCGATAGCAGCCGACATGGTACCCGAGTAAAGCACACTCACCGAAGTATTGCTGCCGTGATTTATTCCGCTCACGACCAAATCGGGCTTTTTGTCTTTCAATACTAGGTGCTTAGCCAATTTTACACAATCGGCTGGGGTACCGGAACACGTGTAAGCCTGTACATCCTCAAACAAATCGTTGACTGGGTCGAGTCGCAAAGGCTCGCCAATGGTGATGGCATGTCCCATGCCAGACTGCGGGCTGTCGGGCGCCACCACTATCACCTCCCCTATCTTTTTACTTATTTCGACAAGTTCTTTTATGCCACGAGAAGTAATGCCATCGTCATTGGTAACTAGAATCAAAGGTCTTTTCATCTTTTTATTTTTTACCTTGGTTCAATAGTAATAAGGCATCTTTGGCTTGCTTGTTTTCTGGGTCAATGAAAAGCAATTTTTTCCAATTTTCGCTTGCTTTTGTATTGTCTTTGGCCACAAGTTGGTAATAAGCACCCAAATAACTATGAGATTTTATCAAATCTGATTTATATTTAGTAACCTCCGAACCAAATAGTTCTACCACTTTTTCGAAATATGGCTTTGCTAAACCATTTTTCGAATCTGGGTCTAAAGCCGATTTGGTATTGGCTTTCCAAGTGTAGCCATAGGGATATTTAGGATAATTGGAAATGATGGTACCAAATGTGGTGTCGGCTTCTACATACCGTTTTTCGAAATAATAGGCACGGCCAAGATTATATAGATCGTTGAAGCGGGGTTTAAATTTCTTGCTTGCCTTTTCGTAATAATAAATAGTAAGGGAGTTGTCCTTCAATTTAGTATTCGAAATTTCAGCCATCTCTAGCAATAATTCATAATTGGAGGTGCTGTCCATGGCAAACGCTTTCGTTAAGTACTTGATTCCATCGGCAGCTTTGCCAGTTTTTACCAGAGCTCTAGCATAGTACAAAAAGTCGGAAGGTATGTATTTGGAACTATCTGTTTGCTTGAAAAAAATCTCTAGATTGGAAACAGAAGAAAGCGAATCGCCCAATTCATAATCTGAATAGCCCAACAATCGGTATCCTATTTTATTGGCATATCCTTTTGCAAAAAGCTGATTGATAAGTGCTTTCGAGCCTTTGTAATCTTGTGTCATAAAAAGAAAAGAAGCATAGCGAAATTTAGTGTCGTCGTCATTGTCCGACAAATTCATGTATTTCTCATAGCTCTCAAGTGCTAAAGGGTACTTACGCATCTTGGCATACAACTCGCCTTTTTCACGGTAAGCTGGCGAGTACTCGGGATTTACTTCAATGCCCTTGTTGTAATACCTTAAGGCCTCTTCATAATTTCGGGTGCGCAAATACAATTTCCCTTCCTTTATGTACGCTTTAGCCAATTTAGGATTCAAACGCGAAGCTTCGTGGTAATCTTCTACTGCTTTCGAACCATCTTGTTTCAACACATAGGCGTCGCCCCTAAGAATAAAGTATTCGGGCATTGTGTTGTTTAGATAAATGGCTCTATCGAGCAGTGTAAGCGAATAAGTCAACTCTTTCATATCCTTTGCTTCCACAAATACTTCTGCAATACGAGCCAAAACTTCTGCATTTTTGTTCTTTGAAGTGGCAATTGCTTGGTCGAATTGGCTTTTCGCAGCCATTTTGTCACCTTTTAGATAATTTGTAGCGCCCAATCCTACCTGTCCCAGCGCAAACTTAGTATCGGCAGAAACCGATTTGCTAAAATAGAAAAAGGCCGAGTCGGTATTTTCGAGTTGCAAATAAACTTTGCCCAAATAGTAAAGTGGTTCGGGCGCGGCTGGACTTGCTTTTACCAACGAAAACAAGGCATTTTTTGCACGGGTGTATTGTTCGTTGTCAATGTATTTAATGGCATCGGGCAAACTGGCCGAAAATGTAGCATTACTCCATAAAACCAACAAAATCAAAAGGAAGTGTACTTTTTTCATTTTTCTCATTTTGGAATACCAAATTTAACAAACAAATGGTTTGTAAACTGAAATCATTTATTTAAGGTCGTTTTTTAGATAAAACAACCTCACGTCCGGGCATTCTAGCAGGAAGTAAACCTGCCTTCAAAACCACTCTTTGTCCTTTTTCACCCAATAAAAAAGCTGCAAATCCGTTGGCCAAACCCATTTTTGACTCGCGCGAAATCAGGTAAATTTTTCTTTTAAGAGGATACAAACTATCGGCAAGTTCAGACTGGAAAGGCAAATAAGGGATAGACTTAGGAGTTGAAGATACTTTTACTAATCGTAGTTTTTCAAAAATCGCCTTTGTTTTGGGGCTTTCAAAATCGCTCAGCCAGGCTCCACCTACAACCCCAATTGTATTTTCCTTGCCCGATACAATTTCTGTAACTTCTGACAATGAACCACTTGCATAAATATTTTTTAAAGAATCTTTTCCTAGTCCTAATTGGTTCACCAACGACTGCAAAGAAGCACCTGCGCTTTGGTCAACTATTACAGAGTAGCCTGTAATGCCCTCCCGCAAAATGGATTTTAATTTTTCTAGACTAATGCAGCTGTCATCACTTTGGTGACTTGCCAAAATCATCAAACCATCGTTGGCAAACTCGTAGGTTTTAGGATACACCTTTCGGCTATTCAAATACTTCAACTCCTCTTCATTCAACATACGGGA
>JBIKRJ010000043.1:0-14048 GCA_044349205.1 Cytophagales bacterium
TTTTTTAATGATGGAACTATCCTCTTTTTCTAAAATAGACTCTGCTACCCAAAATCGTATCAACACTTGGCTAAATGGTAGTTACGACGACGCCACCAAAAATGAAATTCGCCAATTGATAACCGACGGTAAAGAAGACGAGCTAATCGATTCTTTTTACAAAGAACTTGAGTTTGGAACAGGAGGTCTTAGGGGCATCATGGGAGTTGGTTCCAACAAAATGAACAAGTACACTATAGGAACAGCCACCCAAGGCTTGGCCAACTATTTGAAAAAATGCTTTCCTAATGAAGAGATAAAAGTTGCTTTGGCACACGACTCACGCAACAATTCCGATTATTTTACCCAAATCACTGCCGACGTTTTTTCTGCCAATGGCATTAAAGTGTATCAATTCAGCGCATTGCGCCCTACGCCTTTACTTTCTTATACCATTCGCAAACTAAAATGCCACAGCGGTGTTGTAGTCACTGCCTCGCACAATCCAAAAGAATACAATGGTTACAAAGCCTATTGGAATGATGGGGCACAAATGATAGCGCCACACGACACAAACGTGATAAATGAGGTAAACGAGATAAAAGACATAAAAGAAGTAAAATTCAATGCCAATCCAGCGCTGATAGAGCGCATCGATACTGAATTGGACCAAGCATATATACGCGATGTAAAAGCCATTTCGGTGAATCCAGCGGCCATTCGTCGTCAAAAAGAAATGAAAATTGTGTTCACGCCCATACATGGGACTGGCATCACATTGGTACCCGATTTGCTGCTAGAGTTTGGATTTGAAAACGTAACTGTTGTCAAAGAGCAAAGTGAGCCAAACGGCAATTTCCCCACTGTGGTATATCCAAATCCCGAAGAAGGCGACGCGCTATCTTTAGCCATACAAAAAGCAAAAGAAATAGACGCCGAAATTGTGATGGCCACCGACCCTGACGCCGACCGTGTGGGTATTGCTGTAAAAGACAACAAGGGCGAATGGATACTTTTGAATGGCAACCAAACGGGCAGCTTGTTGCTTTATTACCTCATAAACGCATGGAGAGAAGCGGGCAAACTGAATGGCAAGCAATTTATTTGCAAAACCATTGTGACCTCTTACATCATGGATTCTATAGCTGAAGCCAATGGCGTAAAATGCTATAATGTACTTACCGGCTTCAAGTTTATTGCCGACCTTATCAAACAACTAGAAGGAAAAGAAACCTTTATAGCAGGAGGCGAAGAAAGCTATGGGTATCTAGTGGGCGACTTTGTGCGTGACAAAGATGCTGTCTCCTCTTGTGCCTTTATTGCCGAAATGGCGGCCTACTACAAAGACAAAGGCAAATCGCTGTACGAAGTACTTCAAGATGTATATGTAAGGCATGGCTTCTACAAAGAAAAACTCATTTCCATCACTAAAAAAGGGAAATCGGGAGCCGATGAAATCAAACAAATGATGAAAGACCTGCGTGCAAATCCGCCAAAAACACTAGGCGGCGCACGGTTGGTGAAACTAATGGACTATGAAATGCAAACCGAAACCGATTTGCTGGTTGGTACTAAAAAACCCATTCATCTGCCAAAATCAGATGTGCTACAGTTTGTGATGGAAGACGGCAGCAAAGCATCGGCACGACCATCGGGTACTGAACCTAAAATCAAGTTCTATTTTAGTGTAAAGGAACATTTAGCTTCTGCTAACCAATATGAAGAAGTTTCAAAAAAATGCGATGAAAAGATTGAGCAAACGATAAAGGATTTGGGATTTTGAAAATCGCATCGTTTAAATTGTTTTTTTACAAACAAAAACTATGATTTTTCGAGGTCTTGCCCTGCTTTTCTTGGCATTCTGTTTCAACTCTCAAAAAACTTATTGTCAGCCATTTGGCGGCCACCCTTTCAGTCAAAAATGGAAACAGATTAATACCGACACGGTACGCATCATATTTGCAACTGGCTTCGAAAAACAAGCCAGCCGAATAGCGCGAATTGAACATGCTTTGGCCGCAAACTCCTCGCTTTCACTTGGAAAAAAATTTCGAAAAATAAACATCGTGCTCCAAAACCGCACCATGGAAGCCAATGGATATGTGGGGCTTGCACCTTTTCGATCCGAATTTTACACCACACCGCCACAAAATGCACACTTGCTTGGGTCTTTATCATGGCTCGATTTATTGGCTTTGCACGAATACCGCCATGTGCAACAAGACCTAAATTTCAATAAGGGTTGGAACAGGGCTTTGTACTATTTAAGTGGTGAAATGGGTTGGGCGTTGGGGAATAACCTTGCTATACCAAATTGGTTTTTTGAAGGCGATGCAGTACTAAACGAAACTCGATTTACAAAACAAGGACGTGGCCGCTTGCCCGCATTTTATAATGAATACAGGGCTTTGTTTATCGACAAAGTTCGGTATTCCTATGCCAAAACCCGTAATGGTTCTTTCAAAGATTTTGTGCCCGACCACTACAAATTTGGGTATTTGATGTGCCTTCAGGCCAACGAAAAATTCGGTGAGGAGGTGTGGAAGAATACTACCCAAAACACCTTTTGCAGGCTGCCTCTGTATCCTTTTTCAAGAGCATTGAAGAAAAATACGGGAATTACCACCAAAAAACTTTACGTAGAAACACTCGACAATTTCGACCAAAAAAGCGTTGCACAACTAGCCAAACCTGACGACAACGAAATTTTAAACAAAACACAAAAGAAAAATTTCACCCATTACCAATACCCCTATTTTTTTTCCGACTCAACTGTGTTGGCACTTAAAAAAGCATTCAACCAAATACCCACCTTAGTGCTTATAGACGGGGAAAAAGAAGAAAAAATCAGTCCACAAGGCTATACCCAACACGATTACATTTCGTACCGAAATGGCTATGCTACTTGGACAGAAAGCAGTTTTCACCCTAGATGGGGCTGGCGGAACTATTCCGACATAGTGTCACTAGACCTAAAAACGAAAGAAAAACAGCGCATCACGCACCGCACTAAACTTTTCGCCCCCGATATTTCACCTAACAATATGCAATTTGCTGCAGTGGAAATAGACGAATTGCAAAATAATCGCTTGGTAATTGTAGAAAAACTTTCTGGTAAAATTGAAAATCGATTGCCCAACCCTGGAAATCTTTATTATTCCTTTCCGAAATGGGACGAAACAGGAAAATATATTTATGTATCTGCTAGAAACGAGAAAGGACTTTCGGCGATAATGAAAATAGAGGTGGGAAGCGGAAAAAGAGACACGATTGTCCCTTTTCTAAACCAACCTATCGGTCAATTGAGCATTGCTGGAAAATATGTAGTGTACACTGCTGCTTATCAGGGCTTTGACAACTTACACGCTTACAACACTGAAACAAGGAAATATTACCAAATTAGCCATGGGCTGGTTGGCAAGTACGAACCTTCGGTTTCTAACAACCAAGATGCTATTATATTTAGCCAATTCACCTCTAAGGGCAACAACTTACATCTTATTCCTTTCGATACTGCCAAATGGGAAAACGCTTCGCCTTCTGGTCTGGATGAACTACCGCAGTACCATTCAAAACTTTTTGATCAAAACGGATTCGATTTGCCCTCGAAAGTAGATACTACCACCCTGCCTGCCACCCGATACAAGCAAATAAAACACTTGGTTTACTTGCACAGTTGGGGACTTCGCACCAGCCACCCTAGTTATGGCCTTTTTCTTACTTCTAAAAACATTTTAAACAATACTGCGATAGAATTGGGCACCGAATACAATGCCAATGAAAACACCTTTCGCCAATCGGGCAATGTGACGTATGGGGGCTTTTATCCGATGCTAAGTGTTGGGTCACAAAATGGCAATCGTAGCTACTACACTTTCGACTCGACCAGTTTTTCAAAATTTAACGAAACAAGACTTTATGTGGGTTCTTGGTTGCCTTTAAATTACACCCGAGGCCTTTACAGCAGACAACTAATGCCTTCAGCCTATTATTCATACCGCATTTTGAATGGTGACAAGGCACCTGCCAACTACCTGCATACTAGCGAAGTTGGTATATCTTTTTTGAACAGCAGAAAAAAAGCCTACCAGCACATTTTCAGCAGATTAGGTCAGTTTGTCAAAATAGATTACTTAAATTCTTGGCAAAACGCCAACACATACCAATGGCGCGCCATGAGCGAATTTACTTTTCCGGGTTTAGGTCGCAACCACATATTCTCAATTCAAGCCGATTACATAAAAGACGGCAATGTCAACTATCGCTTCCAAGACCTCTTTGTGTATCCGCGTGGCTACGGGCGCATGTTACGAAGCGAAATGACAAAGATTGCTTTCAACTATCACATGCCCCTATTCTACCCCGACTTTGGCATAGCAGGGATTGTGTACTTCAAGCGAATTAGAACCAATTTATTCTTTGATTGGAGCGAAGCATACAACCAAAGTCCAAACAAAAAAGAATTTTTAGGACAATACAATTCGGCTGGTGCCGAGCTTATTTTCGACCTCAATTTCTTAAACCTATCTCCTAATTTCAGCATATTCGTCAGGTACTCGCACCTTTTAAACGAACGCTACCTAAACAAAGGTCAGGAAAATGGTTTGTGGGAAATTGGTTTTCCATTGGTTAGGATAGAATAAGTACTTATTTTAGCAAATATTTTAAACTGTAACTTTTATAAGCTACTACAATGCTTAAAAAGATTTTCACATTTTTACTGTTGGCAGTAGCTTCCAATTGTGTTTTCGCCCAATCCGATGTCGATTCTGTAAAACAAGCCGATGCGATGTATGCGGCTGGAAACAAGCTACAAGCGCTAAGCCTATACTTGTCGGCTGCAAATCTAAATCCAGAAAACGCGAAAGCTCATTTAATGGCCGGAAAGTGCTATTTGGAAACTAGCAAAAAGGGAAAATCGGTCGAATTGTTGGAGAAAGCCTACAAATTGGATGCCAAAATATCGCGCGATATTTTGTATCTGATTGGAAAAGGGTATCAGCTCGATGCTAAATTCGACAAGGCAATTGAAAATTTCAATGCCTACAAAGCAAGCTTAGAAGAAAGTAAAGACAAGAAAAAGCCACAACGTATTCAAAAAGCCGAAAAACACATAGCCGAATGTGAGAACGCCAAAACCTTGTATGCCCAAAAAGCCAACGTCAACTTGATTAATTTGGGCGAAATGATCAATTCATCTCATGCCGAATATGCGCCCGTACTTTCGGCCGACGAATCTACCCTTTACTTCACATCGCGCCGAGAAGGAAGCACAGGCAATAAGAAAGATGCCGATAAAGAATATTTCGAGGATATTTATGTAGCAAAAAAAGACAGTAGCGGAAAATGGGGACGACCTGAAAACATTGGTACGGACATCAATACCAATTTCCACGACGCATGCAATGGACTTTCACCCGACGGCAAAGAGCTGTATATCACCTGCGAAACACACAAAGGCGATATTTTCAAAAGTACCCAAAACTCCGATGGTAGCTGGTCGAAACCACAAAAAATGGAACTCATCAATTCCAAATATGACGAGGCTTCGATTGCTTTTTCGGGTGACGGGAAATTGATGATGTTTTCGAGCGACAGGCCAGGAGGTTTGGGAAAGCTTGACCTTTACTACTGTACTAAAGATGAAAATGGCGTGTGGTCTTCGCCACAAAATGCTAGTTACATTTTGAATACCGAATACGACGAAGACAGCCCTTTTTTAGACCATGAAGGCAAAACCTTGTTTTTCAGCTCGGCTGGCTTCAATACCATGGGCGGTTACGACATCTTCAAAAGTACATTTGAAGACGGCAAATGGACTGCTCCCGTAAATCTTGGATACCCCATCAACACTACCGACGACGACATTTACTACGTAGAATCGAGTGACGGCCAACGCGGATATTATGCTTCTGTAAGAGAAGATGGATTTGGAGAAAAAGACTTATATATGGTTTCTAAAGTTAAACCCGACCAAAAATCACCTGCCGATTCAATGACCACTGCCACCGCCGATACCGTATCTAAAGTAGAAATAGATTCTTTGGCGCAAAGCAACAACGAAGCCTCTAAAAATTTCAAACCTGTGACCATAAAAGGACGCGTATTCGACAATGAATCTGGAAAGCCCGTGGAAGCTAAGATTACGCTTTACGATGAAAATGGAAAGAAAATTCAAACGGTGGAAACTAGTGCCGACGGCTATTATTCTTTTGTTTTGAAAGATAAAAAACATGGCACTTACACCATTGAAACACATCCTGTTGGTTTTGTGAAAAAATCGATTGAGCTTGATATCACGCCTACCGACGAAGAAACCGAAGATGTGGAAGATTTTGCCCTAGAAAAATATGTAGCAGGCAAAGATTACATCCTACATTATGTCTATTTCGACTTTGACAAATACACGTTAAAATCTGAATCAAGAGAAGAATTGATGCGGCTGAAAGACCTACTTACAAGTAAGCCCAAAATGAGAATTGAAATTGGTGGGCACACCGATTTCATCGGATCTTCTGAATTCAACCTTGCCCTATCGCAAAAAAGAGCGCAAGCAGTAGTGAATTTCCTAATTCAACAAGGCATTTCTCCCAAACGATTGAAAGCCATTGGATATGGTAAATCAAGACCTCTCGCCACCAACGACGACGAAGAAGAGGGCCGTGAACTGAATCGCAGAACAGAGTTCAAAATAAAATAAGCGTTCAATTTATGAACCAACGAAAAATAGCCAATTGGGTAATCTATTGCCTTACAATGGTGGCAGCCTACTTGTTGGTTGAAATTGTGGTGTTTTGGACAAGCCACCATAGCAAATTTACATCTCCCTACAAAGCCACTGCCTTAAAAATGGGAGTCGCGCTTTTGGTGTTTTTTCCTGCCTTTTGGCTTATCGAATCACTAGTGAAAGCCTCAACCAAAAGGTATACTTCAAAATCAAAAAACAAGGTGGGTATTGGCATTTATGGCGTAATCATTGCTTTTGCCATAGGCTTACTTGTACTATACGGCTACTACTTAAAAGTGAAATTCAACCTTAATATTTTAGACAAATTGTTTTAAGTATGGATTCCAAACTTAAAAACCTGGCGTTAATAGACATTGAAACGGTTTCGCTCACACACGACTTCCAATCTTTGCCTCCCCGAATACAAGAAGCTTGGGCTAAAAAATCGGTCCAACTAGATGCCGAGAAAAAAGATTTCGCCGCCCATTATTTTGAAAAAGCCGCCATTTACGCCGAATTTGGAAAAGTACTGGTTATTGGAATAGGTTTTTTTCATGAAAATGAACAAAAAGAACTTTGCCTTAGAGTGAAGGCGCTTACCAATCCCGACGAAAAAACATTGTTGGTCGAATTTTGCCATTTGATGGAAAAGGGGTTTCAGACATCCGATTTGGCACTATGCGCCCACAATGGCAAAGAATTCGATTTCCCCTACTTGTGCCGCCGAATGTTGGTAAACGGCATTTCGCTACCCGACTATTTGAACATTTCGGGCAAAAAACCCTGGGAAATACGCCACCACGACACCTTGGAAATGTGGAAGTTTGGCGACAGAAAAAACTACACTTCTCTAGATTTGCTGGCTGCCATTTTCAATATACCAAGCAGTAAAAACGGCATTGACGGTTCTATGGTCAATACCGCCTATTACCTCGAAAATAAGCTCGAAAGCATCGTAGAATATTGCAAACGCGATGTGATAGTATTGGCACAATTGTATCTAAAAATGCACAATCTTGCCTTGCCCAAAGAAGAAAACATGTACACGCTGTAAGCATTCTGCGCTAAAAATCGCAAATTTGCAGTTCGCTTAAATCTCCCTATCGTGCTAGCCATCAACAATCTTTCCTTTTATTTTGGAAGTAGGCCTTTATACGACAATGCCAACCTGCACATAAAACCCAAAAATCGTATTGGGCTTATTGGCCCAAACGGTGCAGGCAAATCTACCCTTTTGCGCCTTATTGTGGGCGAATACACGCCCGATAGCGGCGAAATAAGCAAAAGCAACGACTGCTCAATTGGCTTCTTGAATCAAGATCTACTTTCTTACGAATCGGATGAAAGTATTTTGAAGGTTGCAATGCAGGCTTTTGAACGCCAAAACTACCTACAAGCCGAAATTGACAACCTTTTGAACAAGCTTGAAAGTGATTACAGCGACGAAATAATGGAACGCTTGGGCAATTTGCAGGAAGAATTTGCGATGTTGGACGGCTACACTATTCAGTCTAAAGCAGAAGAAATATTGGAAGGCCTCGGATTTACAACCGAGCAACTGCAATGGCCGCTTAGGCAGTTTTCGGGTGGTTGGCGCATGCGTGTGATGTTGGCAAAACTGCTCTTGGCCAAACCTTCCCTCCTACTTATGGACGAACCAACCAACCACTTGGATTTGCCTTCAATTGAGTGGGTCGAAAATTATCTTACCGACTATGAAGGCGCTGTGATTGTTGTCTCACACGACCGTGCATTTCTAGACAATTGCATCAATACCATAGTGGAAGTAAGCAATGCCAAACTCAACCTTTACCCCGGCAATTATTCTTTTTTTGTAGAAGAAAAAGCCCTTCGCAACGAAATACAAAAAGGTGCTTACGAAAACCAACAAGCGCAAATACGCCAAACAGAACGCTTTATAGCTCGCTTCAAAGCCAAAGCAAGCAAGGCAACACAAGTCCAAAGCCGAGTGAAACAGCTTGACAAACTGGAACTTGTAGAAGATGTGAGGGAAGACAACGCCAAAGTAAACTTCAAGTTTACATTTAAAAATCCTTCAGGACGTACCGTATTGGAACTTGACCAAGTAACAAAAGCATACGGCGAAAATGTGATATTGAAAGATGCTACCTTGCAACTGATGCGAGGCGACAAAGTAGCCCTAATAGGCGCCAATGGCAAGGGAAAATCGACCCTATTACGCATCTTGGCTGGCACTGAATCAATTGGGGGAAAACGAACCAACGGACACAACGTGAGCATGTCATTTTTTGCCCAACACCAACTCGAGTCATTAAGTTTGGACGATACCGTGCTGGAAGAACTTGTACACCACGCACCCGACAAATCGGAATTGGAATTGCGCGGCGTATTGGGTTGTTTCCTATTCAGCAACGACGATGTGTTCAAGAAAATAAAAGTCCTTTCGGGCGGTGAAAAAAGCCGTGTGGCACTTGCCAAAACTTTGGTTTCACAAGCCAATTTTCTATTGCTCGACGAACCTACCAACCACTTGGACATGGTTTCGGTCAATATCCTAATACAAGCCTTGCAACAATACGAAGGTACGTTTGTGGCCGTGAGTCACGACCGACACTTTGTTTCAAACGTAGCAAACAAAATTTGGTATATCGAAGACCAAGTATTGAAAGAGTTCCCAGGTACTTATGACGAATATGCCATTTGGCAAAAAGAACGTGAGAAAAATGGTGTCCAAATTCCTTCAAAAAAGGAACCACCCAAAACTCAGCATACCACGCAAGAGGCAAAGAAACTCATGCCCAATCTTTCCAAAAATGAAATGAACAAGTTGGAAAACCAGATACAAGAGCTGGAAACAAAAAAATTGGAACTTGAAGAAGAATTGTCGAAACCAAACGTCTATTCCAACATAGAGCTGTTTGCTAAAACCAATTCAGACTTTGAAAAGATCGAAAAGGAATTGGAAGCATTATATCAAAAATGGGAAACAGTGGCGGGCTGATAGTTTCTAGTTCGTAGTTTCTAGTTCAGAGCTCTCTGTTCAGAGTTCAGAGTTCGAAGTTCCTAATTCGAAGTTCATAGTTGTTAATGCCTATCAAGGTCGCTGAGTCTGCCGAAGCACCTTCAATCACACTCGTTTGTAACGAGTGCGGCCGAGAAACGCGTTTTCAACGCGAACTTTACCGCTGCACTCAAACGAATTATTAGATGTTTTATTAGACTTTTTTAGTCTTTTATGCACCTAACTGAACAACCTGCTTCCATATTGACTGAGCTACTCTCTATTAGAATTTTGGAATTATTGATGAATCGTACTTGTGCCAACAAAGTTGATGATGGTGTAGAAGTGTACCAAAATCCAACAGCACCTACGTTGATGTAATTACCAAAAAAATTACGAGTACCGGCAGGGTAACCACTAAAGCCACTTTTATTTCGATATGCAGGAAAATCGGTATTACCTGCAGCACCTGTAGTGGAAGAAAATGCCCAACCTGTTGTACTAGCAATGGCTTTCGCTATTTTATTATTGGTATCTCTGTTGTTGTCAGTATCTACCGTGCCATCGAAGTTGTAATTATTGTTTTGAAGAAAAACCTCCATTGTAGTCCATTCTGCATCGCTTGGAACATGCCATCCTATAGGGCAAATCTTTCCTGTTTTCACTACATACCAATTATAGATTGCTCCATAATTATTAGCTCTGTAAGTTATACTGTCATTATTTGGCCAACACATAAATGGCAATTTGCTCAAATTCACTTTGTTATTATACCAAACGTCTTTGTCCTGCACCAATGTTACAGGAGTTCCGTCGTTGAATTTTGTAGTACGTAAATTTTCAGCCAACCATACTTGATTGCCTATAGTAACAGTTGGATAAGTGTAACCATCCAAAGTAGGACCAAGGGAATTGATTTTGACAAAAGTTATACTGTCTACAGACAACAAAGAGTTTTTGTAGGCAACTGTGCTTGATTCATACAAGTATAGGCTATCTGGAATAGTAGGAATGAAAATGATGCTATCTACCTTTAAAGTAGAATTTCTGAACGCCACATTGCCTGAGCTGTGAATGAGCAAACTATCTTGTGCAAAAGAAACAGCTGCCGAAATAACCGTAGCCAATAAAAAAATCATCTTTTTCATATATCGAGTAGATTGAAGTGATTAACCAAGGGGTTCAATTAACTAATCCTTTAAACAACGAACTGAAATAGCACATCCTTTACTCGAAACTTGGGTAGTAGCAGAACCATCGTTGTAACCCAAATAGCGAATCAAACTTCTAGAAGAATCATTTTCGGTTGAACTTGAATAATATCCGTTTACATTTAGGCTACTATAACTACCTCCTAGTGTTCGAAAACCACTTCCTGTTGCATTAAAACCGCTTGAATTTGTGGCTGCTGCATTTGGAGATAGCCAATAATCGTAGCCAGTAATTTTCATCTTACCTCCAGCTACACTCTCTCCACCTAAGTAATTTGTTAAAACAGTCCACTCGGCATTGCTCGGCACATGCCATCCAACAGGGCACAGTTTTCCTGTGTTTACTGCGAACCAATTATAAAGAGCACCATGCTTATTTACACTGAAATTTGCTTGGTCGTTGGCCCACCAAAACATAGCAGGAGTTGTTGGTACCACAAAATCAGACGCTGTCGGTATAAGCGTTCCATCATTGTATTGAGCAGTACGCAAGTTTTCGGCAAACCACACTTGATTGCCAATAGTCACAGTGGAATAAGTATAGCCATCGATAGTAGGACCAACAGGTTTTGGCTTTGAAAAAGTCATACTATCAATATCGATGGTGGCACGCTTAGAAACTATTTGCCCATCCTTGTATGTGTAAAGCGTGTCTTGTGCTTGTGCGATTCCAACGCCAAAAAAAATAGCGAGAAATAGTGGGGAACTGATTCTTTTCATGGCAATTATTGTTTTTTACCTTACAATTATATAAAAATTTATTATTCAAAAAAACAAGAAAGTGAACAAAACCAATATGTATTTGGCTATTGCTCACTATATAAAAGTTAAATCTAGGTAGTTTTACCTAAAATTTTACACCCAAAAATATCTCTAATTTAGATTGGTTGCCAAACTTTCGAAAAAAGGCTACACGTTGGTAGAAAGGCGCAACATGTACGAAAGTTCATCTTCCAAGCGGCCAAAACGCGACTCATAGTCTTGCATGCTGCGTTTTACTACTTCCAAGGCTTCTTCTCGCCCATAGGTATGGGTAATTTCTATTTTTCTTTTGGTTTCACCTGGTATGTCTTTGTACGTAAGGAAATAATGGCGCAAACGCTCAATAATAGACTGAGGCATGTCTTCTATGTCTTTCCATTTAGCATACACTTCGTCGCCTTCCAAAATAGCTACAATCTTGTCGTCGGCTTCGCCTTTGTCTATCATACGAAAGCCACCAATTGGGATTGCTTTTAACAAAATATTTCCATGCGTAATGTTGCGCTCGGTAAGGACGCATATATCCAATGGGTCGCCATCGCCTACAATGTCCTTTCTACCAGTTTTTTGCATACAATAGTCCGCTATTTGTGTGTCGCAAAAGGTCTTGGGCACAAAACCATATAAGGCAGGAAACACATTAGAGTATTTTTGTGGCCTGTCCAATTTCAAAAAACCCGTTTCCTTGTCAATTTCATATTTCACCGTATCGTGCGGCGTCATTTCAATAAAACTCGTCACAATTTCGGGGGCATGCGGGCCAATAGAAACACCATGCCATGGGTGGGAGGAATAGCGGTGGTTTAGCAGGTGCCAAAGCGGGTCTTTGTATTCGTTGTTCATCTTTATGTATTATTTGCTTAGGCTTCCAAACACTTTTTGAAGCATTTCGGTGGTGCGTAGGGCCGGATTTTCTCTTATATTTTTTTCTTCTCTTGCCATCGTGGAAAATAATCCAGTAAGTGCTCTGTTGGTAGTATATCTGGTCAAATCGGTTTCGATAGGCGACACTAAAGGCAATCTGTTGTATAAAGTGGTAATTTCCGTCCATTTGGATGTAGCCAAGGTATTGCCCAAGGCCTGCCTAATGGTAGGCGAAAAAGCAGAAAACAATTCATCGCTCGTCTTGTCTTGCAAATATGAAGTGGCGGCATTGCTTGGCCCCGTCAATATGTTTTTGGCATCGTTTATCGTCATTTGTGAGATGGCATTGGCAAAAATAGGAGCCGCATCTTTAGATGCTTGCTCAGCTGCACGGTTCAAAGTAAGCTCAAACTCTTCTACTTTGCTGCCCATGCCCAAGTTGCGCAACTTGTCTGCCACTTGCGAAACTTCGGGAGGAAAGGGTATTCGAATCAGCGAATTTTTGTTGAAACCATCGAACGAGGCCAGTTTTGAAGAAGCGTTTTTGGCACCCATTGTCAAGGCTTCTTTCAATCCTTTGGAAATGTCAGCGTCGGTTAATGTACTGCCCGACAAAGCATTGGCAGCATTTTTAGATATCGACGAAATATTTGACGTTGGAACCAACGACTTCGTACCCCCCTTTTTTCTTTTAGTTTGGGCAAAACAAACGGAGGCCACACTCAAAACCAACACCAACAAACGATACTTCATGATTTAGATTTGTACAAATATAGGGCAGCTACTTTAAAATACTCTATTAAGTTTCAGGTTCAGTTTATTTTCGATTGTCTTCTCCCAACAACATGCTTAAATAGCTTTGCATGCGGAAATCGGCAATAAGGCCTTGTTTAACTGCTAACCGCACTGCACAGTCTGGCTCGTTCAGATGCCTACAGTTATGAAAACGGCATTTTCCCATCAAAGCGCGCATTTCAGGAAAATAATGAGAAAGTTCTTCCTCGCCTATTTCACTGATTCCCAACTCTTTGATTCCAGGTGTATCTATTATAAAGGTATATTCATCTATCTCGAACATTTCGGCAAAGGTAGTTGTATGCACCCCTTTTTGTGCAAAAGCCGAGATCTCGGATGTTTTCAGGTTTAATCCTGGGAAAATCTTGTTCATTAAGGTCGATTTTCCTGCCCCTGAATGACCCATTACCAGCGTAGTATTTCCTTTTAGTTTGGTTTTTACTTCTTCCAGGCCTTCGTCGAGCTGCGAGGAGGCAAAAAGGCAATCGTAACCCAACTTCTTGTACACTTCGGCATAGTGTTGTAGCTCTTTCATTTGCTCTGAAGAGTAAATGTCTGTTTTATTAAAAACTATGATTACGGGAATGCGATATGCCTCGGCGGTGACCAATGCACGGTCTAAAAAACCGATAGAAGTGCGGGGCATTTTTAAGGTAAAAAGAACAAGCACTTGATTGATATTGGCGGCTATCAGGTGGTCATGCGCCGTTTTATGGGTCGATTTCCG
>JBIKRJ010000226.1:0-3755 GCA_044349205.1 Cytophagales bacterium
GGGCCTAAACCTAGAAACCATCAAATCGCTTTTTGGTTTCGATTTTATGAAGATTAGAAAAAAAGAGGTAGATATACTACTGAATTCCAATTTATTACAACTAAAAAACAACGTTTTATTCCTTACCGAAAAAGGAAAATTGCTTGCCGATGCCATTACAGTGGACTTAATGCTCTGAACTCAAAAACCGACAATGACGGGTTTGCCAATGTCGAAATGACGGAACTGAAAATTGATGCTTTCGTAGGGATTGAATTTCACCAAGTGGTTTCCCATATTGGGCACATAGGGGTAGTAGGCAAACGAAACCAAAAAGGTGTTGAAAACAAGGTACTCGTTTCGCACCTGCACCCCAAAACCCAAAACAGGATAGGCATTATCGCGCAGAAAAGAAGATTTTTCATCTCCAATCATGCCAAAACCCATATACAACACCGGGGCTACTCGAAATCCAAAGGCTTGCCAGGGCAAGTAAAAAACAGAACTCAAACTTAGCACCATGCGGTTGGTTCCTTTTACCAAACTGGACTCGAACCCCTTCAGCCCTTTTATATTGTTGATTGTCAAATATTCAGATGGGAGTCTATTGAAGCCGAAAGTAAAGTCTAAGGCAGCAAACTGGCGAAACAATATCCCAAATGGCAAACGCAACATATTCCCAAAGCCCTGCAAGCCTGTATTCAAACTTCCTTGTTGTGGCCCGCCATTCGAGGTTAAGTAAGTGCCTGTTTCAAAATAGGCAGCCACATTGCCCCCTTTGTAAAAACTACCCCATACTGACCTGATTCCCAAATAATAACGTTGTTGCATTGCAAGTGTTTGTAAACCCAAAATGGCATTTAGCATAGCACCCATAGGCACATCTTCCGTTACGCCAAACTTGTAAATGTATTTGTCTTTGTAAAAAAACCACTGCCTAAGCCCAACGTGAAAAAGACATTCGGTCTGATTTTGGTAATTGAAAAGGGCATCGTGCGAGGGCTTGGCACTTTCCTGAAAGTTTTTGTTGTAAAAGCGGCAAGCCAAAACAAGCTTTTTTCTACGGTTGTCCTTGCAAGTATCCCCTACTGCAAAAGCCCAACCAAACCACGCGTCTTGTGTCCAATAGTGCGCGACAAACTTTTCTTTCAAAACCATTTCGTCCGAATTGAGAAATACCATGGTTTTGTAGTTGTACACATCGACACCTCCGGCCCACCGCGCTAGTGGAGAAAAGAAATTACGCGCAAGGCTTATTCCCGCGTATTCATTGCCTTTTTCGTGGTTGTACACAATTCCGGCAGTAATAAATGTGTTTTTAAGGTAAGGAGCCGCATAGTTGAAACGATAATTGACCGGAAATGTATCGCGAAAATCCGTTTTGAAAAAAGAGACATCGAATCGATGTCCAGTACCCAAAAGGTTGCGTTCGGATGCCCCCAACATATAATTTCCGTCCCTCAAACCCAATTTCGGGTATATCGACCAACGGTCTTGCGTACGTATGACAAGGTCAACACTGTCTTTCGATTTGTATTGGGTATCTATTCGAATACTGGCATCGTTTACAAATTCGGCAGTTCGCAGTATCCGCTCCGATTCGTAAAGCTTCATTTTATCGACCAAATCGCCTTCTTTTATCAGCAAACGGCTCCTTATGGCCTTAACGAGGGTTTTTATATGTACTATGTTTCCCCCTTTTTCAAAAAGACTGACCGAGCGAAGCGTGGTATCGGCAATATCGGTTCCAAATGGGTCGAGCGAAACGATGACTATGCGTCTAATCACTTTTTTCTCGGCACCCGCATACAAGTCTTTGTTTTGCTTCTTTACACTGCCCATGTATATTTTGCTGAGAGGCGGAAGCGTGAACACATTCTTGAAAATTTTATAGGTCATTCCCCTTTTTGCGGCATATTTTTCCCAACGGCGAAAAGTTTGGGTAGAATCGTCGAACAAGGAAACTTTGTTTTTAATCTTTTGAGACCATAAGTCACCAACAAAAAGAAACAACAAAACTGTTGTAAATAACTTGGCCAATAGATTTCCCCTGGCTACATACAACATATTCAGAAACAGAAATATTGTCTCGATGGATAGTAACTAACCACTTTCAAACCCCTAACCTGAGTCTATATTTGGGTTACAATCTTAATTCCAAACAAATTGGAAAATATTAGAGGTGTTTTTTAAAATCGTTGGCAACTTGTAAAGTCGGATCAACTTTCCACTTCCTTTTTGTTTTTTGCAACCCTGCCATTGGGACTTCTTTGCATTTTGGGCGGAGGCAATCTTTCGATAAATTCATTCAAGATTTCGGCCAATTGCTGTGGCATAGTCAGCATGGGCAAATGACCCGTTTTCATGCTCACAATATCTTGCGCTTGCATGTTTTTGGCCATCTTCTCTTGAAATTCTTTCGAAAACAGCTTGTCGCGAGTGGTTTGAATGTACAAAGTAGGCATGTTGACAATTTTGGCATTGGTTCTTTCCAAAAACAAAGCCTTCGATTCGGCGGTGTAAGAACTTAGTATTTTTTTGGTTTTTTCGAGAGAAAGTCCGTGACACAATCTCCTTACAATGAGCGAATTGGGTGGTCTCGTACCCATAAATCTTATCAAAAGGCCATTCAAAATGTTTTTAGGAAAAGAAAAACAGGAAACGAATGAACCACCATTGATGGGTATGGTGGCACTAATGGCCACAAAACCCTGCACCCGGCTGCCAAAATGCTGGGCAACTTTCATGCCCACACAAGCCCCAACCGAGTGTGCCACGATGATAAACCTTCTGTGGTTCCATTTTTCTATTCTTTTGATGAGCAAGCTTGCATAATCGCCCAAATGCAAATGAGCGGTGGTGATATTGCCCCTGTTCATGCGATTGGGAAAATCGAGCACAAGCACCCTATGTACAAGATGCGGCTTTAGTTCGTCCCATATAAAACTGCCCAGTCCGGCGCCGTGAATACATACAATTCCAATTTTGTTTTCCATTTGTGTAGTTTGAGTTTTGTACAAAAGGCTGAAAGCCCATTGTTGTTATAAGTTAGTTATTTCCTTTCGAGATGCCAAGAAACCACCTCCCTATCAGTAAATTATGAAAAAAGGAGCCCATGGCAACATGGGCTCCTTTGTAGGTTTGAAATAAAGTGAAAGCGGGAAGAAACGCTTTCATCTAAATGTCCAACATCGTGCTACTGCATAATTCTTTTGGCTTCTTCAAAGCCCAATTTTCCCTTTTCGGCCAGTGATTTTGCCCTTTTGAGTTCATGAATTAGTTCTTCGGTGTAGGCACTAAACTTTTCATTCAGTGTCTGAATGTAGTCGGCGGCTATGTGTATCAAACGCTTTCGCGTTTTGGCACCACGAGCCGGGGCTATCAATATGCCAGCGGCAGCTCCCAAAGTAAAGCCTGCCACCATTCCCAATATTAAACTTCCTTTTTCCATTTTTTATGATTTTTAATTGGAAACAAATTGGTAATCGAGCATTAGTGGCATTGTCAGTTTAATCGCTGCTTCCGCTGAAAATACGCACTAGAAAGGATATTACTGCCAATACGAGCAGTAGATGGATAATGGCACTCGCACTATAGGCGAAGAACCCAATACCCCACGCAATGAGCAATATAACACCGATGATATACAATGCTTTTATCATGTGATTTTGCTATTTAAGTAGTTGAACAATTTTTCACGCGCCCACCCTACTATTTAGATTTGCCACCCATTGCTTTTTTATTGAAACAACTTGCTTTGCAAAAGCGTTGCAAAA
>JBIKRJ010000227.1:0-3754 GCA_044349205.1 Cytophagales bacterium
TCCGGCTTTGCACATGGGGCCTATGGTAATGTCGCCACGCATTCTAGCGCCCATGTTCAAAGTGCTTCCCTCGCATATTACAAATGGGGCGCGTATCACGCAGCCTTCCTGTATCTCGCAGTTGTCGCCTATGTAAATGGGGCCCGTTTCGGCATTCAAAACGGCAGCTCTTAGCTTTACATTTTTGCCAATAAATATGTTTTCTGGACAATACACTCGAGTGTGCGGGTCTTCGATAGGGTGACTTTTTTGTATTTTTCGTACATATTCAAAATCTCTTCTTATTTGGGCTCCATTTTTCTGAAAAATGTGCCAAGGTCGTTCAATCATTTCCGCATCTTCTACTTGAATTTTTTCGGCAAATACAAGTTTTGGAATGGCTTCAAACTCTACTTTCCCCCACACAAACGCCAATAGCGTGTCTTTGTAAAACAAAGCCTGGCCGTTTTTCAAAGATTTTATTTTGGACAAAACGTTTTCACTTTCCAGCAAAGCACCCAGTATATACAGGTTTTCTGTTTGATAAGAGCAAGGAAATACTTCCGTCAAATAAGTTGCCGTAAGCCAAAAGGCTTTGCCAAAATGCCTTTCCCATTTTTCCCTCAAAGTAAATATCCCACATCTTAGTTCAGATACGGGCCTTGTGAACGTAAGGGGCAAAAGCTGTTGGAGGTGTTTTAGTGAGTCAAAAAGGATGAGCTGCATTTCGTTTTGTTAGATTCAAGTTGCAATTTCCTCAATAAAGCACACACTTCATAGTTTCTTTACAACAAACTCAGGCCTTTCAAGGTATGGGCATACACTACCGTTGAATAGAATTTGTAGCGTAGCATTTTTGGGAGCCATAGAAAAAGCTGATGGTCGATGCCCCAAACCCAGCCACGATAGGCAAGCATGCCTAGTAAAAAAAGCTTTGCCCTGTTATTGGGTTTTTCGAGGGGTTTGAAAATGGACGTATTGTATTGTAAGCCAAGCTGTTGCAAACGAATGTGTGATTTTTTATACTCTATTTGCCGGTAAATGTGGGTGCGGCAATTGGCGAAATCGTCTAAAAAAACACTGATGGTTGGGTCGTTAAAAATGGGAATATTTTGCTCTAAAGTCCTCATCGCAAGGTCGTAATCTTCGGCATCGGTTAGTTTTTCGTGAAAACCACCCAATAGGTCGAAAAATGATTTTGGCATCGAAAGATGACCAGAAGTAAATGAAAAGTTGTGGGCACTTATTTGTGTTGTAGCATCGCTTTTGTTTTGCTGCATGTTCAACAAAAACGCACGATACTTGACAAAATCGGTGTTTGCCAGATAAGCTTCAATTTTTAACTGCCCATTCAATAGGCAAGGTTTTCGTATTTGAAAATCGAGGTGCTGGGTTAAAATATTGTAGGAAATGCGTGTGTCGTCGTCAAGAAAAAGAAGGAACTGGCCTTTCGCCTGTTTTGCTCCAGCATTTCTCGCTTGGGCACGACCACCGTTGGCTTGTTGAATGATGACCAAATTGACTTTCTCTATTTTTTTAAGCAGTTCTGTTGTTTGGTCGGTCGAACCATCTACCACCACTATCAACTCGAATAGTGCGATGGGCAAATGCGTGTAAATACTTTCAACCAATGCCGTTATTTTTTCGGCTCTGTTGTAGGTGGGAATGATAATGGAAAATGAAATCACAAAGTCGAATTATGTTTTTGCAAAAATAGCACGACAAGGCACAAGTCTTGTCTTTATTTCAAGCTTGATTTGGGTAAAATAGCACGTTGACATAAGCTTAATTGCAAATTATTCGCAATATTTGAAAATGTTGGACATTGCGGAAAATGAACCCTATGCAAAAGCAAGTAATTGATGCATCGAAAAGAAATTTTTGGCTCGATTTCAAAGAACTTTACCAATTTAGAGACCTTTTTTTTACGCTTGCTTTGCGCGATTTTAGGGTGAGGTATGCCCAAACTTTTCTGGGTTTTTTGTGGGCATTTTTACAGCCATTGGCAACGGTTTTGGTGTTGGTGTTGGTTTTTGGCAAGGCTTTGAAGGTAGATACAGACGGAATTCCTTATCCGCTTTATGCCATGGCAGGCATTGCGGTTTGGTCTTATTTTGCTTTTGTTTTGAATCAGTCGGGTACTTCTATCATTTCGGCACAGTCTATCGTCACTAAAATTTATTTTCCCAAGCTTATAATTCCTGTTTCCAAAGCCATGGTAGGGTTTGTAGATATGCTCATTACATTTTGTATGCTGCTGGGTTTGTTAGTATGGTATGCTCATTGGCCTTCGTCTCGCATTGTGTATTTGCCTTTTTTTATGCTTGGGCTCATTTTTACTTCGTTGGGTGTCGGTATTTTGTTCAGCGCACTCACCGTTCGGTTTCGCGATTTTCAGTATGTTATTCCTTTTATAGTTCAATTTGGCTTGTACGCTACGCCTGTGGCCTATCCTGCCTCTTTTATCAGTCAAGACTTTAAGTTTTTTTACTATCTAAATCCGATGGCGGGCCTCACCGAAGGGTTTAGATGGTGTTTGTTTAACGGATTAGTTTTTGAAAAATATGCCTTGGTTTCATTTATTTCAGCTTTCACCATTTTTATAGTAGGTCTATTTTTCTTTCGTGCCACGGAAGATAAAATGGCGGATATCGTATAAAAAGTATGTCTGAAACAGCACTTCTTGTAGAAAACCTTTCGAAAGAATACAGCATAGGCAAAAGTTCTCAACTTACGCTACAAGAAACACTTAGCGGATTTTGGAAAACGAGCCAAGAAACCTCCAAAAGTTTTCTGGCTTTAGATGACGTTTCTTTTGAAATAAAAAGGGGTGAATCTGTGGGAATTATTGGTAAAAATGGCGCGGGCAAAAGTACATTATTGAAGATACTTTCACGCATTACCAAGCCTACGAAAGGCAGGATTGTGACCTATGGCAGGGTGGCCTCGCTTTTGGAAGTGGGAACAGGTTTTCATCCTGAACTCACGGGAAGGGAAAATATTTTCTTGAATGGCACCATGTTGGGTTTGAGCCGTAAAGAATTGCGTGCGAAATTTGACGAGATTGTCGATTTTTCAGGGGTAGAAAAATTTATAGACACTCCCGTGAAGCGGTATTCCAGTGGCATGTATGTGCGTTTGGCTTTTTCGGTAGCTGCGCATTTGGAGCCTGATATTTTGATTGTAGACGAAGTGTTGGCTGTGGGCGATATGGCTTTTCAGCGTAAGTGCATCAACAATTTGAATGCTGTTGCCCACCAAGGCCGCACTGTGCTTTTTGTTAGTCACAATCATGCCCAGCTGAAGCATTTGTGCACTGCCGGCATAATGCTTGAAGCAGGCAAAATGTTGTTTAAAGGAAATGTAAATGAGGCGATTGCCCTTTATGCAGGTGTGGGTAGCAAAGCATTGGAAATAGACACTCAAAACATGCCAAGGGCAGGAGGTAGAAATGAAAATTTCACCATCACAAAAGTTCAAATCAAAAACCTGTCCCGACCCAATTCAAGTGATTTTTTTGAGAGAGATGAACTTGAAATCACAATGAATTTTGAGGTTAAGGAAGTTTTTAACGAGCTTTTACTTGGTTTTTCCATTACCGATACGCTCAACAACCGACTGTTAGAGTCGAGAAGTACATCGCAATATCCTGCTTTAGAACCCATAATGCCTGGCAATTACAAGGTAAGTGCTCGTTTCAAAATTCCTTTCGAATCGAATGAGTACACGCTGAATGTAGGCGCTAGGTCTCTTGAAGGTTTTTTGGAATATATAC
>JBIKRJ010000044.1:0-13958 GCA_044349205.1 Cytophagales bacterium
ATGCCTTGATAGAGGACAAAGTAAAATTCAAAAATTTAGGGTTGGTTGTGGTGGACGAGCAGCACCGTTTTGGAGTAGAACAGCGTTCTAAACTTTGGCGAAAAAACGAGCAGGTGCAACCTCATGTATTGGTCATGACCGCCACACCCATACCTCGAACACTTGCCATGACTTTGTATGGCGATTTGGACATATCGAACATAGACGAACTCCCCGCGAATAGAAAATCCATTATAACCGTTCATCGAACTGACGAACACAGACTGCAAGTGTTTGGGTTCATAAACGAACAAATAGCAGAAGGACGCCAAGTGTACATTGTGTATCCTTTAATAAAAGAATCAGAGACACTCGATTTGAAAGACTTATATGATGGCTACGAAAGTGTGGTAAGATA
Organism: Cytophagales bacterium; assembly: GCA_044349205.1. Classification (GTDB taxonomy): domain Bacteria; phylum Bacteroidota; class Bacteroidia; order Cytophagales; family UBA9547; genus UBA9547. The sequence goes on from JBIKRJ010000044.1 coordinate 398, forward strand.
TTTTCAGGGAATTCCGATAAGTATCGTGCATGGTCAGCAAAAAAGTGTAGACAAGGATTTTGAAATGCAACGATTTGTAAAAGGTGAAACAAAAATAATGGTAGCCACTACGGTAATAGAAGTCGGGGTAAATGTGCCAAATGCAACGGTGATGGTCATTGAATCGGCTCAAAGATTTGGCCTTGCGCAGTTGCACCAATTGCGTGGTAGGGTAGGAAGAGGTGCCAATCAGTCGTATTGCGTGCTAATGACCGATAAAACATTGCAAGAAAATAGCCGAATACGCATAGATACGATGGTACGCACGACCAACGGATTTGAAATAGCAGACATTGATTTGAAGCTGCGCGGCCCTGGCGATTTAATGGGCACTAGACAGAGCGGTGCTTTGGATTTGCTTATTGCCGACCTATCGCAAGACAGTGAAATACTGAAAGTTGCCCGCGAAGAAGCCATGCATTTATTGGAAAACGATGCCGACTTGCAAAGTCAAGAAAACCGCTGCATTAAAGTGCAGATTGAAACGACAAAATCTAAAACTGTGAATTGGGCCAGGATTGGCTAAAGCACAACCAACTTCCTTTAGCCAAGCCCTGTAAGATTATTGTTTGATAAGTTTTTTAAACTCTTCCTCGTTCAGCTTTGTGGGGTATTTTTTGCGCAATTCGGCTATCCATTTCTTTTCTAAATAACCTTGGTAGTCTGAAATGGCTTGCCCTTTGGCTTCATCAAGTGATTTTGTAGTGGGCTCCAACAAAGCCTTTGACCAGATATATACAGTTCGGTTTCCTTTTTTGAATGAAAATTCCCCTACTTTCCAAGTTAATGAATCCAATAAATCGTTTTCGCCTTGTTGAAATTTACCTACCGAAACTTCCAAAGTCAAAGGTTTTTCGGCGTTGAAAATTTTCTCTAAAGCTTTTGGCGAGGTACTAAAGGTTTGGAATGTGATTTTCCCGGCCATTGGACTCAATTCCTTCGCATTTTTGGCAGTCTTGCCTTTTTTAGTGTTAGGAACGTCGCGAACAATTTTCACTTCTTTTTGAATTTGTCCCAGATTGGCATTTTTTGATTTTAGATATGCCAATACGCTATCCAAACGATTGCTTCCCAATGCATCTTTTGTAGTTTCGAAAGATGTGATTTTGATAATCAGGTTTTTATCTCTTTTTACAAAATTACAGATACGGTTTAGTGTGCTCTGCATTTCTTTTTCTACCGACCATTTGCCAGGTGCAAAAGTCAACGTATCGAAACTTGGATCAGGAATAGCATAAACATTAGAGGTTTTTAATGTATTAACAGCCTTTTTAAGCGTTGTTTCGTCGTTGGCATTCAAGATAATGGCATCGTTACGCTTCTTCCATGTATAGTTTTGTTTGTTTTTTTCAAAAAATTCGCGCAAACCGAGGGTGTCGTTAACTGCTTTTGTCCATACTTTTTCATCCATCAAAGAAAACAGCAAAATACCGTCTCGATATTCTTTGTATAGCATTCTATAGTCCTCGTATTTGTCGGTCAATCGGGATTCTTCGTAATCCATTACCACTTTTTCAGAAAATGCTTTGAAATTGTTGCGCTGTATGGCAGAAGGGCTTGTACCTTGTTTTGACTTTTGATTTGCCACCACATAGTCGTAAAAATCTTTCAAAGAATAGATTTTAGTGCCAATAGTAATGAGGGGAAGTTTTAGGCTTGTATTGTCGGGTTTGTAAGAAAATGTGCCTTTGACCAAGCTGCTGTCGGCCGTGTTGAACACGTTATTCAGAACGGCTGCGTTTTCGGTATAGTTGTATTCTTTTTTCCTTTTTTGGATAAATATCGTTTTGTTCATGTCCGAACGAGAGTCTCTTTGCACTTTTGTCTTTATGCCCGATTCCATTTCGCTGAACGGTTTTAAAGGTTTCTTTTCGATCAATTTCAAGATGTGCCATCCGTAAGGGGTTTTGATGGGCGTGGTCATGTCGCCAGGTTTTGCCAACCCAAAAGCGGCATCTTCGAAACTAGTTACACCCAATTGGTTAGAGGCAAAAGTTTGTAGTTCGCCACCATTGGTTTTAGAATTATAGTCGTCTGAAAACTGGCTGCATAGTTCAGCCCAATTTTCACCTGACTTAACTTTGGCATATAATTCATCTATTTTTTGTTTGGCCGCAATCGAATCCTCTTTTGAAATTCCTTCTCCAGCCCTTATCATAATGTGGGCTACTTTTACTTCGCCTCGAGAAGGCCTGCGACCTGTAACTTTCAAAATGTGATATCCAAAGCGAGTGCGAACCGGAAGCGAAATGTTTCCAACGGGGGTTTTGTAGGCAGCTTCTTCGAAAGGGTACACCATTTGCAAAGCGGTAAAGTAACCCAATTTTCCAAAGTTTTGCTTTGCAGATGGGTCTTGTGAGTATCGCCGAGCCAAAGTATCAAAACTTACGCCAGCCAGTGCTTTGCTTCTGTATTCCATCAGTTTGGTGTAGGCGGCCAAAGTGTCTTTAGGTTCGGCATCGGGACTTACATTTAACAAAATATGGGAAGCGCTCACCTCCTCCTTCATTCTTTCGTAGGCTTCTTTTATGAGCTGTTCGGTCACTCCTTTTTCAGATAAGTAAGGCTGCGCCAATTGTTTGCGATAGCCTTCCAGTTCGGCCTTGAAATCTTTCAGCGTGTCTCTTCCTTCGGCTTCAGCCTCTAAAATTTTAAGTCTGAAATTGGTGTAAAGTTCCAAGTACTCGCGAAGGCTTTTTTCGGAATAGGCGTCGGGTGTACTTGCATTATTTTTGTTGTACACATATTTGAAATCGCTAGTTTTTATTTGGCTAGTGCCAATGGTGAGCATCGTTGCACTGTTGTTTGGCTGCGGTGGCTGACTTGTGGTTTTGGATTGTTGGCTAGTTTTGCAATTCTGAAGCAGAAGCAAAGACAAACAAGCGACGACTATTTTTTTCATTTTGGTTAGTGTTTCGAAATGGGTTACAATTTTAACTAATTTGAGGCATATAGAATGCAGAACCTTAACAAGTTGCTGTTTATTCTAATTTTTCATGAATTTTTTCAGAGTTTTCAGTAAGAATAGTTCGAATGTATCGCATGATTTTTTCTGTAGCGCCTTTTTTGCGTGTGACATAGTGCAGATTTTTCTTTCCCAAGCGTTCATTCGCCATTTTTTCGTCGAACAAATCAAAAAGCACTTGACTTAGTTCAGTTTCGTTTTTTACCGAAAACGCATATCCTTCTGCCAACATTTCAACCGCCTCGGGAAAACCTTTTGTATTTGGGCCAAATATGATGGGGACTCCACAAACAGCAGGTTCTAAAATGTTGTGCAAACCTTGCTTGAAAGCACCGCCCACGTAGGCTACTTGGGCATATTGGTAAATGTGCGCCAACATGCCAATGTTGTCTATTACCAACACTTTTTTTGTGTCAAAATGAGGGTCGGAATTTATGTTGGAATATCGAACAGCCGAAACTGATATATTGTCGAGTGTAAACTTTATCATGTTTTCACCAATATCATGGGGGGCAAGAATGATTTTGACACCTGAAGTTTGGTCGTTGATAAATTTTTTGAGGACTTCTAGGTCTTGTGGCCAAAAACTCCCTACCACCAATGTGGGACCGTTTGATACAAATGCTTCAATTTCAGGATACTTTTTATAGGAAGATTTTAACTGCAAAACTTGGTCGAAACGAGTGTCGCCAGCAGTTGTGCTTTCAATATTGTGTATGTGCAAAAGGTTTTGTGAAGCTTCGTCCTGTACAAAAATGCGTGAAAAACTTTTCAAAATTTGGTTAAAATAATGGCTTTTGAAAACCAATTGACCCTCGTAAAAACGGGCTGAAATAAGGATTGAATGCACATTGGCTTGTGCGAGAGCTGTCATGTAATGAGGCCAAATTTCTGATTTAACAAAAATGGCAAGCGTAGGTTTGGCCACTTTTACAAAATCTTGCGCATTTTTCTTGGTGTCGGCAGGAAGGTAAGTTACATAGTCGGCCCATTCTGTATTTTTTCGGGCTTCGTATCCCGAAGGTGAAAAGAAAGTAAGCAGAATCGCGTATTCGGGCAATTCTGATCTTACAGCCATTATCACGGGTTTTGCTTGTTCGAATTCGCCCAATGAGGCGAAGTGAAACCACACCACATGTTGGTTTTTTCCGATAGATGAGGCATTCAGTTTTGCGCGCCAATTTTCTCTTCCTTGCAGCCAAAGCCTTATTTTGGAGCTGAACGGTGAAGCTAGTCTTAGAATGACCAGTGTTAACGAAACAAATAAGCTGTATAGCAGCGACATTTTTTGCAGAATGAGAAAGCTGTACTTTTAGACAGTATCCATGAAGTCCTTTTCAACCTTATTGAAAATGACAATACCAAAAACGAGGATTAGCAAGGTTACAATGCTCGAATAACCCAAGTATTCCCATTTGAATTCTCCAACACCCATTACCGAAAAGCGAAATGTTTCGACTATAGAGGTCATGGGGTTTAGCAAAATGTAGGTTTTGTATTTACCCGACATAAGCGAGAGCGGATAAATAATGGGAGTGGCGTACATAAGTAATTGAACACCAAATGAAACTAAAAATTTCAAGTCGCGGTATTTGGTTGTAAGCGACGAAACAATAATACCCAATCCAAGCCCCAAAAAAGCCATGAGCGCAATAAGGTAAGGCAGTAGGAGTAGGTACAAATTGGGGCGTAGTTGTACACCTTGGGCAAAGAAGTACACATAAATACCCACGAACATGACCGATTGTATGAAAAATGATACAAGCCCTGAGATGACGTTGGAAATGGGCACCGTGAGTCTTGGAAAATATACTTTGCCAAAAATGTTGGCATTGGCCACAAAAGTATCTGAAGTTTTGTTCAGGCATCCTGCAAAATAATTCCACATCAAAATGCCCGACATGTAAAACATGGCTTGAGGCAAACCGTCGGTGGGTAGTTTGGCGATGCGGCCGAAAATAATCATGTAAGTGAGGGTGGTGAGAAGTGGCTGCAAAACAAACCAAATAGGTCCCAAAATCGTTTGTTTGTATTGCGACACAAAATCTCGTTTTACAAACATGTACACAAGGTCTCGGTAGCGCCAAAGGTCGCCCAAATGTAGGTCGAACCAACTGTTTTTAGGTTGTATAAGCAGCGACCATTCTTCTTCTTGTTCTTTCATGGAGTAATGCCAAGAGGCAAAAATTAAACAAATAAATTTAATATATCTTCTTGCGTGAGCGATTTCACAAACGATTCTTCGGTGCTGATGATCTCGTTTGCCAATTTTTTCTTGGAGTTCTGCAGCATGATGATTTTCTCTTCCAAAGTGTCTTTTGTGATGAATTTGTAAATGAATACCTTTTTATCTTGTCCGATGCGATGGGCACGGTCTATCGCTTGCTGCTCGGCTGCGGGGTTCCACCATGGGTCGAGAATAAAAACATAGTCGGCAGCCGTTAGGTTTAGGCCTACTCCACCTGCCTTCAGCGAAATCAGGAAGATTTTTACCGTATTGTCTTGCTGAAAAACTTCCACTTCTTTTTGTCGGTCACGCGTGCTCCCATCCAAATAGGAATACCGAATGTTTTCTTTGTCCAAATGCTTTCGAAGCAATTCCAAATGTTTTACAAATTGACTGAAAATCAAAATTTTATGGTTTTCAGAAATCGCATTTTGCAGCATAGAGAGCACTTCTTCCATTTTCCCCGAATCGCCAGCATAGTCTTCCACGGCCATAGCAGGGTGGTTGGCCAATTGTCTTAGTTTGGTCAGTCCTTGCAAAATATACAGTTGGGAGTTGCCAATACCTTTTTTTTCTATGGTTTCGGTTATCTGATTGCGAATGAATGATTTGGTTTCTTCATACAATCGTTGTTGTTCTTCGCTCATCAGGCAATATTGTATGAACTCTGTCTTTTCGGGCAATTCCTTTTCTACCTGCGACTTGTTCCTTCGCAACACAAAAGGCTTGATGAGGTTGTGCAATCTTTGCGATTTGGTTTGGTCGTTTTTCTTTTCGATAGGCACTAAAAACTCTCTTTTGAAGAAAGACAAATTGCCAAGTAAACCTGGGTTCACAAAATTCATTTGGCTCCACAAGTCGCTGGTGCTGTTTTCAATGGGAGTACCCGTCAGAATCAATTTGTTTTTGCTTTTTAGCTTCACAATTTCTTTGGCAATAACCGAGCTAGGGTTTTTTATAGCTTGCGATTCGTCTAGAATGATGTAGTTGAAGTAAAACTCTTTCATGATGTCTGCATCGTTGCGAATGGTGCCGTAGGTAGTCAATATCAAATCGTAGTTGACAAAATGTTCGGTGTTTTTGTCGCGAAATGCACCGGTATAGTTGAATACTTTTAGTTTGGGTGCAAATTTTTTGGCTTCCAATTCCCAGTTGTATACCAGCGAAGTGGGCATTATGAGCAGGGAAGGATTTGAAACATTGTTTTCCTTTTCAGATTGTAGTAAAACCAATGTTTGCACCGTTTTTCCTAGTCCCATGTCGTCGGCCAAACAACCACCTAAACCATAATTGGCCAAAAAACGCATCCAGTTATAGCCCGCCTTTTGGTAGCTTCGCAGGCTTCCACGGAAGTTTTTGGGAAGTGGGAAATCCTCTATTTTCTCGAATTCTTTGAGTTTTTCGAGCTTGTTGTTCAAACTTACTTTGGCCAAATTCTCTTTGTCCATTTCTTCGACCAAAGCCACGTGGTGTTTTTTCAAAGTCAAACCCTCGCCCGACTGTGATTCGTCCGAAAGTTGAAATAAGTCTGAATAACGCGTGAACCATTCTTCAGGTATTACGGCAATTTGTCCGTTTGGTAGTTCAATTTCGTGTTTGTTTTCAATAATGTATTTTCTAATTCTGCGAAAAGGAATTTCGTAAGAACCAAAACGAACCACCGCATTTACATCAAACCAATCGATGTTTTCCTGTATAGAAATGGTCATTTCCGATTTGCCAAGGAAGTATCTTTTTACGTCTTTGTGATGCTGCTGAATTTTGAAACCAAGTTTTTCCAATTCCTCGGCGTGGTAGTTTATCCAGTCAAAAGCCTTGTACTTGGGCATTACGGCTTTGCCGTGTTTTATTTCCAACCCTCTGTTTATGAGTTCCGACTGTTTGGTTTTTTCCCAGTCGGTGAAACGTTTTACCTTGTGAAAAGTGTAATTATCTTTCACTTTTTCCACTTTTACGCTGGTGGTAGTGCTGTTTCCTGCACCGAAAATAAAGTTGCCATAGTGGAAGGAAAGGTCGAATACGATTTTGCCTTCCACTTCTTCCACGTTCACAGAATTGTTTTTCGAGTCGTTGAATAAGTTTAAAGGCGAACTAACCGACAGCATTTCGGTAAATGAAAGATAAGGAAATGCGTTTTCGCGTTCACTGATAATATCGAAACCTTTCGCATACACATCGAAAGAGGCGATAAGGGGTGCGATAAATTTTTTGTAGTAGGCATCCTCTACCTTTTTGGGCACTTCTATGAATTTCTTTTGTAAAAAAGGCTTCAGTTTTGACCCTTCTACTTCCTTTTCAAATGTGTACAGCTTGCTTTCTGAAAGAAGCCAAGCTGGTTTTTGGCACACGATAATGGCGTTTTTGTATTGGAAATCTACTTTTTCGCCTTTGTATTTGATGGTAGGATAGTAGTGGGTGTTGGTTTCGTTGCGGAAAAAATGAAACAGAACAGTAGCCTTTTCGGGCATCACTTCTATTTTGCGCCAAGTGGGTTCACCGTCGTTGCCCATTTCGAAGAGTTGCTTGCCGGGCATCAAGGCCAATATTTTCGATTTTCTATCTTCTACATATTTCAAAATAGCCTCTTGAAGCAATAGATCACCTTTTTCTTTGTTGAATACTTTTGGAAAAAACTCTTGTGCGCTTACTTTCTTGACAGAATGTTTTTTAAGGACGACATCTTGCTGAATGCTGTCAATAAGCTTGATCATTTCCATGTCTTTTTCGTCGAGGCCAGCCGCAAAATCTTGACAGTTGACTGCCGAAATATTTTGGTGCTGAAGGGTTAGTCTGCCTTTTTCGTCGAGCTGAATAATGAAAGATTCAAAAATAAAGCCTAGGTACTCGTGCTGAAAAAGCGAGTACACAATTTGGAAAGGTTTTTGTGGAGAGACGTTCATTTTTGGAAAAATGCCAATCTCAAAGATAAATACTATTCAGGCGATTTAGAAAGATTTTATTCCTGTTGAAAAGGATAAATTGAAGATTGTGAAATGAATTCAAAAGGGGAAAAATACATGAAGCAGGATTTACAGCAGTATATAACTTTTGTCCCAATCTTTCCATACTGCTTCATAACCTTGTTTTTCAAGCATTTGTACAATTTCAAGCGCGCTTCTTTCGTCGTCTATTTCAAACTGTTCTAACGATTCTCTTTCCACTGTGTAGCCTCCCGGATTTGTTTTAGAACCTGCGCTCATGCTGGTAATGCCCAATTTTACAATGTTGTCGCGGAATTTTGGACTTTCGCGTGTAGAAATAGACAACTCAACTTCTTGGTTAAAAATACGATAGGCACAAATTAGCTGTACAAATTCACGATCCTTCATTTCCACTTTTGGTTCTAGTCCGCCCGAAAATGGCCTAAGGCGTGGAAACGAAATAGAATATTTAGTTTGCCAATAGGTACGTTCAAGGTAATCGAGGTGAAGGGCGGTAAAAAAACTGTCGGTGCGCCAATCTTCCAAACCAAATAGCACCCCAAGCCCAATTTTGTAAATGCCTGCTTTCCCTAGTCGGTCGGGAGTTTCCAAACGATAATGGAAATGGGCTTTTTTCCCTTTTGGATGATGTTTTCGGTAGTCTTCTTTGTGGTAAGTTTCTTGGTAAATCAAAACGGTATTTAGACCATGAGCAATCAATTTTTCGTAATCGTCTTGTTCTAAAGGTTGTACTTCCATTGAAATTTGCGAAAAATGCGGTGAAATCAATTTCAAGGCATTTTCGAAATAAGGAAGACCTACATTGGTTTGGTCTTCGCCGGTTACAAGCAATACATGGTCGTAACCTTGCTCTTTTAGGAAATTTATTTCTTGTATTATTTCATTGTCTGTCAGTGTTTTGCGTTTCACCTTGTTGCCAAAACTGAAACCGCAATATGTACACACATTGTGGCATTCGTTTGAAAGATACATGGGAATGAACAAATGAATCGTCTTGCCAAAACGCTTCAAAGTCAGTTCGCGGCTCAAAGCAGCCATTTGCTCAAGGTATGATGTAGCAGCAGGCGAAATCAAGGCTTTGAAATCTTCGAGCGACCGTTTGCTACTTTTCGACAAAGCTGCTTCCACATCTTGGGAAGTTTTTCCCAAAATCGATGCTTTTATTTCTTCCCAATCGTGTTGTTCGAAAATTTCGGTGAAAGTCATTGAGCGATTATATATCTTCTACAAATAACAGTATTACAGGTATAAAAAGAGTTCCATAATACTTAGAACTTATCGAAAAACTTCACAAGTTCTTCTATTTCTGAATCTGGAATGGCAGGAAAATTGGCAATGCGAAAGGAAGTGCTTTTCCATTTTCCGTAGCCTTTGCCAAGTAAAATGCCATGTGTAATGGCATTCTGCTGTAGCTCTTCTATAAAATTCGGTTCACCTGTGAACGCCAAAACGGTATCAGAATAACAAAATTTGTTTTGTGAAATAGGTTGAAATTCGGAATAGCCTTGGAAGTATTGGTACAAATTTTGAGCTCTGGTGTGGGTTTTTTGTCCCAGTTCCTCAATAGTTGGCAAAATTTCTAAAATCCTGTACAACAGGTAGATATCTAATATATTGGGAGTGTAGTGCGTTTGATTGTTTGATGCGTTTTCGTGTACTCTCAAAAAGCTGTTGTAATGTTTGTTTTCACCCAATTTTTCGGCCTTCTGTACCACAGCATTGGAGTAAATTAGCAAACCCAGACCCGATGGCAAGCCAAAGCATTTTTGTACAGAAGCAAACCACAAGTCGGCATGCCCAATTTGAAGTTGAATGCCGCCAAGCGAGCTAGTGGCATCTATGGCAATAAATTGGTCGATAAAGGCTTTTCTGAAGGCACCCAAAACTTCGTCATGTACTTGTGTCCCGTTCGATGTCTCGTTTTGGGTGAGGCAAATCCATTCATTGTCAAGCGAAATATCCAAAAGTTCGGGCTTCAAAAGTGTATTTACAGAAAAGGGATAGGCCTCCGACGCTGGTCTTAGATTTTGCGAAAACTGAAACCATTTTTGTCCAAAGTCGCCATTGTAAAGGTGAAAACTTCTTTTTTCAGTCAATGATTGGGCTATTATTTCCCAACATTCTGTAGACGAAGAAACAAAGGCCAAATGATAGCCTTTGGGAACATTCAAAAAAGAAAAAAGTCTTTCGGTGGTAAGTCGATACAATTCTTGGAAAATGCTGCTTCGGTGGTTTAAACTAAACAAACCTTTTGCAAAACCATCGGCTGCAAAGCCAGAGACTGCATCGTACAACCTCGATGGCCCAGGATAAAATGTGGCTTTAAACAAGGCTTCCAATTTTTTTGCTGTTTTTGTAAAATTAGAGCAAATCGAAAAGTGCTTTCAGTCCTTTTGCCTCCGAAGGTTTCATTTTTCTTGCCAATACTAAACGTATTTCGCGCCTATTTAGAGCGGTTTCATACATAGTTTTCTCTATTTCCGATTCGGGAATCACGGGCGGTACAGGAACAGGTTTTCCTTGTTCGTCCAATGCCACAAACGTGAAATAAGCTTCATTACTTCTGTATTTGCGCATGGCGGGTACGTCCTCGCTCCAAACCTCTATATGCACTTCCATTGAAGTGTGAAAAGCGCGGGTTACTTTGGCCTTTAAGGTGACAACATTGCCGAGCTTGATGGGTTCTTTGAAGGAGACATTGTCAACGGAGGCGGTAACAACGAAGCGGTTAGAGTGGCGCTGTGCCGAAATAGCAGCGACCACGTCCATCCAACGCATTAGCTGGCCACCCATCAGGTTAAAAATCATGTTGGTGTCGTTGGGCATGACCAATTCGGTCATTTCGGCATAAGATTCTGAACAGGTTCTAGGTTTCATCTTATTGGTGTTGTTTTCCATCCTTTTTCACCTACTAAAGGTACAAATTTGAATATACCGTGCTCTTCGCGGGTTACATTGCCACTTAAATCTTTTTTGTAGCGCACCATAATCTGTTGTTTTTCGTTGCCAATGGGTATAACCATTATGCCTCCATTATCCAATTGTTCGAGTAATGGTTCTGGTGCCACAGGGGCACCTGCCGTCACGATTATTTTTTGGAAAGGAGCAAAAACCTTCAACCCTAAACTACCGTCGCCCAAAAATAATTCGGCTTTGTATCCCATAAAATCTAATAGGGCTTTGGCGTTTTTGTGTAGGTTTTTTATTCGTTCTATTGAAAAAAGTTTGGCTCCCATTTCGCATAAAATGGAAGATTGATAGCCCGAACCAGTGCCTATTTCCAATACTTTGTCGCCTCTTTTTATCATTAAAAGTTGCGATTGAAAGGCAACAGTAAAAGGTTGGGAGATGGTTTGTCCGTCGCCTATGGGAAATGCAATGTCGCTATACGCTTGTTCTAAAAAGGCCGAATCCAAAAAAAAATGTCTTGGCACTTTTTCCATCGCTGAAATTACTTCGGGCGAATTGATGCCCTTTTCAATCATTACCTTAACTAGTTTTTTACGTAGTCCTTTGTGCTTGTATTCGTCTTTGAGCATGTTTGCAATACTGAAAGGTAAATATAACCTTTGTTGGGGAATGCGAAAAAATGAATAAATGTTCACGGGTATAATTGAAGAGTTGGGTGTTGTAAAAAAGGCAGAAAGACATTCGGGTGGCAACCTTGAGTTTGGAATACAATGTACTTTTTGTCAGGAACTTAGCTTGGGTCAAAGCATAGCTCACAACGGCGTATGTTTGACGGTAACCCGTTTCGAGCAAAACCTGTATTTTGTTACGGCAATTGAAGAAACATTGTCAAAAACCAATTTAGGCCTTGTTCGGGTTAGCTATGAAATAAATCTTGAGCGTTGTGTGCCTGCAAACGGCAGATTCGACGGTCACATAGTACAAGGACATGTAGATACCGTGGGGATATGCGAAGAGGTTGCCCGGAAAGAAGGCAGTTGGGTGTATGTTTTTTCACATCCAACCCAAGCGGAATTCATAACAGTGGCAAAGGGTTCAATCTGCGTAAACGGGGTTAGTCTTACAGTGGTAAACTCGGGAAAGGACAATTTTTCGGTTGCGATAATTCCATACACCTATGACCATACCAATTTCAAAAACATTCAAAAAGGTAGCAAAGTCAATCTCGAGTTCGATATTTTGGGTAAATATCTTGCCAAAATGCAACAAAACTCTGTAACATTTTGAAAGTAAAAATAAATTTACCTAATTTTGAAAACTGCATGATTTAGTGTTGTTTAGGTAATGAATTACAATTTGAAAAAATTAGCCCTTCTAGTAGTCGGTGTCATGCTGATGTTTGATACAGTCACCATGGCGCAGCACGAAGGTGCAAAGCATCATGGTCGTAGGCAAATGTCTAGGTCTAAAAAACTGAATGCATCCAATTTTATAAAATTGAGTGCTGGCTTGGGCATGTCCACTTATTACGGAGATATATGCGAGGGTTGGAATTGTTACAAATTCAGACATTCCTTGAATATGGGCGCATACTTTCGTTACAATCATCGTTTTTCTTTAAGAGGTGACCTTTTTTGGACAAGGTTGTACAACGACGATCAGATTTACAAGTTTCACCGAAATCTTGGTTTCAGGAGCGATGTGTTAGAATTCAGCACTGCTGTCATGTACGACATTTTTCCATTCGAGCACAAATTTGAGCGCAGAAGGGCTATTGAACCCTACATACATGCTGGTATTGGTTTAGCGTATTTCAATCCTATGGGAAAAATGGATGGAAGATGGTACGACCTTTCTCAATATCAAACCGAAGGAAAAAATTACACCCAAACAACTCCTGTCATTCCTTTTGGTGCAGGTTTTAGAACACGTATGAGGCACGATTTAAACCTTGGTTTTGAGTTTTCATACCGCCTTACTTTTACCGATTATTTGGATGATGTGAGTGGAAAGAACTATTTAGATCCATCCAAGTTTCCAGATGGAGCAAATTCAACAGCATCCTTATTAGCCAACAGATCTACAATTCCTTATTTCCCAGAACGTGTACGTGGCAACCCAAACAGGAACGATGGTTATTTTACATTCACTTTGCGCGCAGAATACATGATTAAAGCGTATCCCGACGTGAGGAGAAGGGGTAACCTACACAAGATGTACGGTGGAAGAAAAACCATTAAACGTAGATAGAGTTATTTGATTGTTGCTATTTCTAAAGGCTTGGTTAAACCCAAGCCTTTCCTTTTTTAAGTAACAGCATTGTTTTTTCTTCCTCACTTCCCGGTTTCGGTTTATAGTTATAGTGCCATTCAGCCATTGGTGGCATACTCATTAAAATAGATTCAGTTCTTCCGTCAGTGTCCAACCCAAATTTCGTTCCCTTGTCGTAGAGTAGATTGAATTCAACATATCGACTAC
>JBIKRJ010000045.1:0-13927 GCA_044349205.1 Cytophagales bacterium
CGCTTTCAACTACTTTTTGCCAAATGAGCACTTGAATAAACCATCGGCTTACATGAAAGGCCGCAAAAAAGTGTCCTACTTTGTCCATTTGCAGCCATTCTAACGAGTCGTCGAAAAAACTGAAATATCCTTTGAAGCCTTGTTTGTACCACAGAAGCGAGAGCACAAACAAAAGAAGTAGCCAAATGGAAAAACAGACAGTGGTTATTTTCCAGGCTTTTGGCATTGAGTATGAAAAATTGTAAGCAGAATTAAAGCTGTGAAGGTAACAATTCCACTTCATTACCTACGGTCTTGTTTTGTATCTTTGATGAAGCGGATGAAAAACACATTGACATTGAAAGGCAAAAAGTTGGTTTGGGTAACAAAGTACCTGCTGAAGTTGGTGCGTTGGCCCAATCTTCTCATCATATTTTTTACCCAATATGTGGTGTTTGTTTTCATTATCGAAAAAAAGCCTTCCGACATAAGTTTTTGGCTTCCTCCTCCCGAGTTTTATTTGCTGGCATTGGGCACTTTGTTGGTGGCGGCGGCGGGTTACATCATTAATGACTACTACGACATCAAAATTGATTTGGTGAACAAACCGCGTCGTATTGTGATTGGGCGCATTATTTCGCGCAGACAGGCTCTGTTTTTACATTCTTTTCTAAATTTTCTTGCGTTGTGTGTGGGCTTTTTGCTCAGTTGGCGAGTAGCCTGTTTTTTTGCTGCTTGCGCTCTTTTTCTTTGGATATATTCCAATAGCTTAAAACGCACACCTCTATTGGGCAACTTTTTGGTGTCTTTGCTTACGGCCGCCACCATTTGGGTTATTAGCTTGTATTTTAGGGAAAACAACCGCATTGTGTATGTGTATTCGGTTTTTGCCTTTTGCATAAGTTTGCTCAGGGAAATAATCAAAGACATGGAAGACACTAAAGGAGATTCGGTGTATGGATGCAAAACATTGCCCATAGTGTTGGGTTTTAGGCGCACCAAAATGGTGCTTTTGGTGCTTTTGATTTTTTTTACTTTCCTACTTGCCAACTATGCCCAAATGGCTTCTACTGCTATACAATCTATAATCTACTATGCTTTTATCCTTCCCATTCTTTTATTGGCATACAAAATAGTAGTAGCCGATAGGCAAAAAGACTATGTGCAATTGAGCTTGTACTGCAAAAGCCTAATGTTGGCAGGGGTGCTCAGTTTGGGTTTTGCCTAAAATCATTTGAAAGACTATTACAAAATATTGCAGGTTACGCAGTTGGCTACCGAAGTGGAGATAAAACGCGCCTACCGCAAGCTAGTTGCACAGTATCATCCCGATGTAAATCCTGCACTCGACGCACATTCAATTCTGACAGAAATAAACGAAGCCTATGCCATATTGAGCGATCCTGTTTCAAAGAAAACCTACGATCTGATTTTCTCGCATCCCGAAATATTGGCCAATATGCCGTTGGATGTTTCTTTTAAAAATAAACCCAGAAAAAGAAGACACGGAAAAAAGGAAACCATAGAAGAAAGAGAAAAAAAGAAGGCCTACTCCCTAAAACGAAACAGGCATTTCAACAAAAAGATGAAATATTCTTCTTTGTTAAGCTTGCTTCTGGCTGGGGCTATATTTTTTGACCATTATTTGCCCACAGTGCAGGAATGCCAAAAAGTGTATGTTGGACAAAAGCCTAGCCATTTGGCTCAAAAAACCGAATTGGTTTCCTTTTTTTTGGCGAAAGGCCGCAAAATAGAAGCGTATGCTGTGGATGATAATTACCCAAAGGCAACCATTTCGTGCGCAGAAGCAACCTTCCACAACAGCCCGCTGTTTGGGGTGCTAAAAAACATTCAGTTGGAAGGGGTGTTGTACAAGCCCATCGACAGTTTGTTCGACCTAATATTGATATACGGACTGGTTTGCCTCTCTTCTATTTACGTACTTGGTTACAAACTTGAAGCCAGCATGGTGTTGACCGGCGTGCTCACTTTTTTTAACAACATGCTGGTAGTAGCCTTTTTTGTTTTGTGGCTTTCAGAATAGCTAACAAGCTTTACACACAAAACCGCCGTTCAATAAACTTTCTTTGTTGTATTCGAAGATAGAGTAATCCAAAGTGGTCATGCTGGCACCGGCACATTCGGCAATGCAATGCCCCGCAGCAGTATCCCATTCCATAGTGGGGCCAGTGCGCAAATAAATGTCAGCTTTGCCTTCGGCTACCAGGCAAAACTTCAATGAGCTTCCCGATTTGATGGTTTCGGAAATAGCAAAAGGCGCGAGATGTTGCGCTTCTTGCTCGCTCGCATGCGAGCTGCTTCCCACTGCGATTAAGTCGGTTTTGCGTTGGCTTACCGATATTTTTTTCTTTTCACCTGCTACTATTTTAAAGCTTCCCTCGTCCTGTAGGCCATAGTACAGTTCTTTTGTGGCGGGGGCATAAATAATTCCCAAAACAGGCTTTTTCGCTTTGATTAGAGAAATGTTGACCGTAAACTGGCCATTTCGTTTTATAAATTCTTTCGTCCCGTCTAGTGGGTCAACCAGCCAAAAAGTGTCCCAATTTTTACGTTCTTCGTAAGGAATATTTTTTCCTTCTTCTGAAATGATGGGAAATTTTTCGGGCAATGACTGCAAACCATTCATTATGATGAGGTGCGATTCTTTGTCGGCCTTTGTCAAAGGTGATTTGTCGTTTTTTTCTTCAATGTCCCAAGAAACCTCGTCTTCATATACTTCCATTATTTTTTCGCCTGCCAAATAGCACAACGAAACTAAAGAAGGAATAATGTTTGAATATATATTCATGTATAAACCTGCGGCAGAGTATATTTTGTATAGATTGAATCGGTCAAACTTAGCAGAAAAATAGTACTTTTGTAGCCTTTTTACGCAATGTCGAACCACATATACCCCATTTACCAAGATTCCTTGGGCAAGTCCGACAAAGAAAATTTGTTGAAACAAAAAGCAGTTGCTTTTTGGATGGTAGGCTTGTCGGGGTCTGGAAAAAGCACTCTTGCAAAAGCTTTGGAGCGAGTTTTGCACGAAAAAGGACACCTAACCATGTTACTTGACGGGGATAATCTGCGTACAGGAATCAACAACAACCTAGGTTTTTCGGAAGAAGACCGTTTGGAAAACATTAGAAGGGCTGCCGAAACGTCAAAACTATTTGTACAGTGTGGGGTGGTTACCATTTGTTCTTTTATTAGTCCTACTGAGAAAATACGTGAAATGGCCAAGCAAATCATCGGTCAAGATTGCGTGGAAGTGTACATCAACGCTCCTTTGGAGGTGTGCGAGCAGCGCGATGTGAAAGGATTGTACAAGAAAGCCAGAAATGGCGAGATCAGAAATTTTACTGGAATCGATTCACCATTTGAGGAGCCCAAAAGTCCCAATCTCGAAATTCGAACCGACCAAAAAAGTTTTGAGGAAAGTTTGGACGAATTGGTACATTTTGTATTAGAACAAATTAAATGGACTGCATAACCTATTGAAATAATTATCTTTGCGCCCCAAGGGCATACCACGGTCCGAATACTCATGATACCCAACACCAATTATAACCTTACCCATCTTGAACAGTTAGAAGCTGAAGCCATTTTTGTGATGCGCGAGGTGGCAGCACAGTTCGAGAAACCAGTTTTGCTTTTTTCAGGCGGAAAAGATTCTATTTGTTTGGTAAAACTGGCTCAAAAAGCATTTTGGCCTGCCAAAATACCTTTTCCTTTGATGCACATAGATACGGGACACAATTTTTCCGAAGCCATCGAGTACCGCGACAATTTGGTTAAAGAGGTTGGAGCCAATTTAATTGTGCGCTACGTTCAAGATTCGATAGACCGCGGCACGGCTGTAGAAGAAAAAGGCCCAAACCCAAGTCGCAATACATTACAGACAGTCACATTGCTTGAAGCCATCGAAGAGTTCAAATTTGATGCTTGTTTTGGCGGTGCACGACGGGACGAGGAAAAAGCACGTGCCAAAGAAAGATTCTTCTCGCACCGCGACGATTTTGGCCAATGGGATCCCAAAAACCAACGACCCGAACTTTGGAACCTGTTCAATGGCCGCAAGCAAGTAGGAGAGCATTTTCGTGTATTTCCTATTAGCAATTGGACCGAAATGGATGTGTGGCAATACATTTACAAAGAAAATATACCGCTACCCACTATCTATTTTACCCACGAACGTGAAGTTTTGTTCAGGGATAATATGTGGTTGGCCAACTCGCCTTTTATTACGGTGATGAAAGGAGAAATAGTAGAAAAGAAAATAGTGCGTTTTCGTACGGTTGGCGACATGACGTGTACGGGAGCCGTAGAATCGACCGCATCTACGCTAGAAGACATTATACAAGAAGTGGCTTCTGCCCGTGTGACCGAACGTGGTGGAAGAGCCGACGACAGACGATCGGAAGCGGCCATGGAAGACAGAAAGAAACAAGGGTATTTCTAATACAGTTATCAAGGTTTTTAAATGCAATTAGTACAAGAAGAAAAAATAGACTCGGCAGCCTACCTAAACATGGATTTGCTGCGCTTTACCACGGCAGGCAGTGTAGATGATGGCAAAAGCACCTTGATAGGACGTTTGCTTTACGATACCAAATCCATTTTTGAAGACCAAATGGATGCCATCGAAGAAGCCAGTACGCGTCGTGGAAAAGGCTATGTCGACCTATCCCTTTTGACAGATGGTTTGCGTGCCGAACGCGAACAAGGAATCACTATCGATGTGGCTTATCGCTATTTCGCCACTCCCAAACGCAAATTTATCATCGCCGACACGCCAGGCCATATTCAGTACACTCGCAATATGGTTACAGGGGCATCTACTGCCAACCTTGCTATCATTCTAATTGATGCAAGGCATGGCGTGGTTGAACAAACCTGTCGTCACTCTTTTATTGCCTCTTTGCTCAAAATCAAGCATTTGGTGGTGTGTGTGAACAAGATGGACTTGGTTGACTTTAAAGAAGAGGTTTTTAATAAAATTAAAAGAGACTTTGAGGCCTTTTCCTCTAAGCTCGACATTCCCGACATCCATTATATTCCCATAAGTGCTTTGTTGGGCGACAATGTCGTAGAACGCTCACAAAATACGCCTTGGTATCTAGGCTCTCCTTTGCTTTACACGCTCGAAAATGTGCACATAGCCGGAGACAGAAATCACGAAGATGCTCGTTTTCCAGTTCAATATGTTATTCGTCCGCAGCGCGACGAATTCCACGATTACCGTGGGTATGCAGGCATGATTGAAAGCGGGGTATACCGTCCCGGCGACGAAGTGGTGGCCTTGCCTTCTGGATTTAAGTCAAAAATAAAGTCGATTGACTTTGGTGGAAAAAAATTGGAGATGGCTTTTGCGCCAATGTCTGTCACCCTAACTATCGAAGACGACATTGACATAAGCAGGGGCGACATGCTGGCAAAACCAGACAGTATGCCTCAGGCAAGCCAAGATGTGGAATTGATGGTGTGTTGGCTAAGTGATAAAAAATTGGTTCTCAATGGTAAATATGCCATAAAGCATACTACGAAAGAAGCCCGTTGCATAGTGAAGGAGGTGAAATACAAAGTGGACATCAACACCTTGGAAAAAGCAGAAGGCAATGAAGTAGGTTTGAACGATATCGCTCGAATCGTAATTCGCACTACTTCGCCATTGTTTTTCGACAGTTATGCCAAAAACCGTACCACAGGCAGCCTCATTATTGTAGATGAAGGCACTAATGTGACTGTGGGTGCAGGTATGATAGTGTAGTTTCCTGCAAGGAAACCCTCTTTAACTAATATTAGCTCATGATAATACGCGCGATTAGGAGGATTTACACAATTTGGTGCTTTATTTGGTTTTTCGTTGTTTTCCTAATCCTGTGGCCATTTTTCTGGCTTTTTTTGCAAAAAGAAGAACATTATTGGCTGGCCAATTGGTGCAATCGCGTGTGGACGCTTGTGGTGTACACACTTTCTGGATTGCCTCTCGTCATTGAATACCATTTTAAACCACAAAAAGGGCAGGCTTACATTTATTGTCCGAATCACACTTCTTACATTGACATTCCAGTGATGCTGTGGGGTATAAAGCAAAATTTCAGTTTTATGGGCAAAAGTTCGTTGGCCAAAGTCCCCCTTATTGGGTACATGTATAGCAGGCTGAATGTGCTGGTAGATAGAAAAAGCTTGAAAAGCAAGGCAATAGCTTACGCACAAGCCAGTACTCAACTCGACAAAGGTGTTTCGTTGGTTATTTTCCCAGAGGGTACTATACACAAAGACGCACCTTTGCCAGGGCAGTTCAAAGAAGGAGCTTTTAGATTGGCTATCGAAAAACAAATACCCATTGTGCCCGTGACCATTCCTTACAATTGGTTAATTTTGCCCGACGATGGAAAGTGGCTAGGCAAGCCAAACAAGGCAATGGCTATTTTTCATGAACCAATTACAACCAAGGGTTTGAACCTTTCGCATTTGAAAGATATCATGGAAAAAACACAAGAAATCATTACGCAAGAAATAGTAAAAAGAAATCCCCATGTCGGTAAATAAGGAGACAATACACAAAATAGCCCATTTGGCACGATTGGAACTGGATGATGCCAAAGAAGAACAAATGGCAAAAGAGCTCAGCAACATTTTGGAGTGGATGGAGACATTGAACCAAGTAAACACCGACAATGTGAAACCCCTCACCCACATGAGTGCCGAAATAAATGTGCTGCGCAAAGACGAGGTAAAAGAAGGGCTTTCGCACAAAGAAGCATTGCACAATGCCCCCAAAAAAGACTCTGATTATTTCAGGGTGCCAAAAGTATTGGAATAAAATATTTTTACTTTCATGGAAGAGCACCTAAAACAGGTGTATAAAAAAATAGCCAACTATTGTGCTTACCAAGAGCGTACGCACGAACAAGTACGGCAGCGCATTGAAAAACTTCAAATACTCTCCGACGATGCCGAACTTCTTATCTCCAAACTCATTTCGGACAACTATCTAAACGAAGAGCGATTTGCTAAGACTTACGCGGGTGGTAAGTTCAGGGTAAAACGTTGGGGCAGAAAACGCATTTTGATGGAACTGAAACGACGAAACTTAAGCGAATATTCCATTCGTTCTGCCATGAAAGAAATTTCAGAGACCGACTACAAAGAAACCTTGAAAACGCTTGCCTTGAAAAAAACCGACGAATTGTCGAAGAAAGAAAACAATAAGCTCATCGTAAAAAAGAAGCTCGTATTCTATCTTGTGCAGAAAGGATACGAGCCTGAATTGGTGTGGGAAATGGTAGGGAACTTAGCACCTTTCAAAGCATAATTTCGAATTGTACCAAATCTACAAAGTCTTGCACACGGTTTTCTAATTCTTTTTCTGAAAGATTCACTATGCGCTCTGTTCCAAATTTTTCCACGCAAAAAGATGCCATTGCCGAACCGTATATCAGGGCTCTTTTCATGTTGTGAAAACTTATATCGTTTGTTTTCGCCAAATAACCGATGAAACCACCTGCAAAAGTATCGCCGGCACCAGTTGGGTCAAAAACATCTTCCAAAGGTAGTGCCGGTGCAAAAAACACTTGATTTTGGTTGAATAAAAGTGCTCCGTGTTCCCCTTTTTTGATAATTAGAAATTTAGGCCCCATGGCCAAGATTTTTTTGGCCGCTTTTTTCAAAGAGTATTCTTTTGAAAGAAGTCTTGCTTCTTCGTCGTTGATAGAAAGTACATCGACCATTGAAATGGTTTCCATCAGATCGTCCCAGGCTATGTCCATCCAAAAGTTCATCGTGTCCATGACGATGAGTTGTGGCCTTTTGTCTAGTCGTTGAATAACAGTACGCTGTACAGAAGGAGCCAAATTACCCAACATCAAGAAATCGCAATCTTGGTACGCATCGGGAATTATGGGATCGAACGAACCCAACACATTCAGTTCTGTCACCAGCGTGTCACGGGTGTTCATGTCGTTGTGGTATTTTCCAGCCCAAAAGAAAGATTTTTCGTTTTCTTTAATTTGCAAACCCTCTGTGTCGATACCGTGGCTTTGTAGCAATTCGATGTCCGATTTTGGAAAATCGCCCCCAACAACCGCAACCAGATTTGCTTTTTGCGTGAAATATGAAGATGAAAGAGATATATAGGTGGCAGCACCTCCAATAATTTTATCGGTATTTCCGAAAGGGGTTTCGATGGCATCAAAAGCAACAGAACCTACAATTAATAAACTCATGGTATTTCGTTTTATTCAAAAGCCAAACTTAGCCATTTTGTGCATAAAAGTGAGTGCTCTTTCTTAACTGTCTACTATTTCCTCTAATTTCGTACTTGTACAATTTTTGGGAATGTTTGATGAAGAATATTTGTACTATTTTTATGGTTTTGGTTTTGCTTCAGGAAGCCTTTTCCCAAGATGAAATACGTTGTATTCAGGGCGCAAAGGTTTCGGCAAGCGATGTGGCGCAGCCATACGAATTGGAGAAAAAGCAGAATGCGATAGCTGCCAAATCGAATTTAAGAACGCAAAGTGAACTAGTATACAAAATACCCATCGTTTTTCACGTTGTGTACAACAATAGCAGTCAATACGTTACGTATGCTCAAGTTCAGAGCCAATTACAAGTTTTGAATGCTGATTACAGGAGATTAAATTCAGATACTGGGCTTGCACCTTCGGTATTCAAAGCATTGGGTGCCGATGCGGGCATTGAATTTTGTTTGGCCAAACAAGACCCCAATGGCTTGCCTACTAGCGGAGTTACTTACACGATGTCGTCCAATTCGTCTTTTAGTTACGATACCGAAGATGTAAAAAATTCAAATACGGGGGGGAAGGACGCTTGGGACACCAAAAAATATTTGAACGTATGGGTTTGCAATTTGCAAGGGGGCATTTTAGGATATTACCCTTATCCCATGAACATTGGCAATGCTACCGACGGTGTTGTAATCAATTTTAAAGCATTTGGAACGATAGGAAACTTGTCGCCCAATTTCAATCTTGGTCGTACCGCTACCCACGAAATAGGCCATTGGTTTGGATTGTTTCATCCTTGGGGTGAGCCCAACGGAGCCGCTTGTTCTACCGATTTTGTGGACGATACACCACCCCAAGCAAGTTCTACTCCTTCCAATACAATCAATTGCCCTTCTTTTCCCTATGTTGATGCACAGTGCAACAATGGGCCCGATGGAAGAATATTTCCCACTTTTATGGACTACACAAAAGATGCGTGTATGAATCTTTTTACTAAAGGGCAAGTACAAAGAATGCGCGAAACATTACTTGTAAAAAGGGCCTCTATTTTGGCTTCTGAAGGTTGTATACCCCCTTTTAAGTACGATGTGGGTTTGACCCAAATCTTGGTCGATACGACATCGGGCTGTATTATTCCCCAAAATGCACCCAAAGTATTGATTGTGAACATGGGTTCCGATACTGTGAGAAGTTATGTCATCGAACTCACGGTCAATGGTATTGTGAACACTTTTTCTTGGATAGGCATTTTGCCACCAGGTAAAGACACCACATGGACTTTTCAAAACATACTGTTTGATGAAGAAAAATTCTTGTTTGAGGCTAAAATTAAACTTATTTCGCCTTCCAGCGACCAAAACCTAAATAACGACTATCTGTCAAAGTCTTTCAGCTGCAACAGTCCATTAAGCATTTATCCCAATCCTGCTATCAACCTTTTGAAATTCAAAGGCAATACGCCAGTGGTTATTTCGGCTTCATTGTACAATTTGGCGGGAAAAGAAATGTTGAAGGTCGATTATCCGCGCGAAATAGATGTAAGTGCATTGCAACCAGGTTTTTATCTAGGGGTTTTCGAAACCGCCCAAAATAAAATTCGACAACAACTCATTGTTATTCATTAATTTATGGCTGAAATATTCTTGTGTTTTTCTTGGTCCTTGGTCATCTCTATGTTTGCGATACCCTCTATTGTGTATGTGGCCGAGGCAAAACAACTACTCAATTTTCCAAACGAACGCACAACCCATTTGAAATCGGTACCACGACTAGGAGGCTTGGCAATTTTTGCGGGTTTTATTTCTGCCGTCATGATTTTTGGCACAGTCACCGAAGAAATACAACATCTATTGGCAGGTTGTTTGGTGTTGTTCTACATTGCCGTCAAAGACGACTTGGTACATGTTTCGGCTTTCAAAAAGTTTTTTGTGCAAATATTGGCTACTGGAATTTTGGTATTCTTGGGCGATTTTCGAATCACCAATTTTCAAGGGCTTTTTGGCTTGTATGAATTGGAGCTTGGAGCCAGTTTTGCATTTACTGTGGTGGTGATAACGGCCATCACCAATGCCATTAATTTAATAGACGGGATAGATGGTTTGGCGGGCACTCTTGTGGTTACCATTATGTTGACGATTGCTTCGGTATTTTATTTTACAATTGCTGAACTACCGCTGGTATTGGTGGCGGTTTCCTTGGCAGGCGCTGTTTTGGGATTTTTGCGTTACAATTTCAATCGAGCCAAAATATTCATGGGCGACACTGGCTCGCTTATATGTGGGTTGGTGATTGCTGCGTTGCTTGTAAAATTTACCGAAAAAGTACCCCATCCCAATGCACCTGTTTTGGCTATGAGCATAGTATTTGTCCCAATCGTGGACACTATTCGAATTACCTTTTTACGCCTTTTCGATGGAAAATCTCCTTTTGTTTCGGATAAAAATCACATACATCATCGCCTATTGTTTGCCGGTTTTTCTTCAATTCAAATTGTCATTTTATTGTCGGTTCTCAATTTGGCTGTTTTTCTCTTTTTTCTTTTCCTGACTCAAATAAGCATTACCATCAGTTTTTTGATTTTTGGTTTACTTGTGTTGGCAGTTATTTCACTGTTTCAAATTCTGAAAGAAAAAGAGCCTGAGAATTGAAAAATTGTGCCTCCATATTAAAATCATTTGCCATGTTGGGCATGCTTTTAGTGGCTTTCGAAAGTCATTCACAAGTGCTCAAATACCTAAACAAAGATTGGTTGGTTTATAACCAAGCCTCCAAGTATTTGTACCCTTTTGTTACTGGCAACAAAGCCACACTTCCTTTGCATCAAAATTTGTATGCAAGCAAATACAAGGGCATGTATTTATTGGTAAAAACAACAAGTCCGGTTTCATTGTACACCAATAGTCAGTACACCATCGAATGCCCTACCCACCGCACTTTAGCCCTTTCGATAGACAGTTTGGCGATTGGAAAGAGTGAGCCATTGTTGTTGAGTTTTTATGGAACATTCAATCAGACCTTGATAGATTCTTTGGCAATTTCAAGCGAGAAAGAAATAACGTATAAAATGTATGTGCACAACCTAAATGTACCTCAAGAAAGAGAGGGAAGCATGGCAAGGAGTTATTTTGCTCTTTTGCTTATGGGCGGTTTTTTGACTTTTGTGTTGGTAAAAAACAGTTATGTGAAAATATTTGATTATTACTTTGGTTTTTTGAGCCTTTTCAAGGAAAGCCCATCTGATTTTTCAAGTTCAAGAGCCACTTTCGATAGCTACAACTTTGCGTTTCTCTTTTTAGGGGTCATTTTTTTTGCATTGGCTTGTATCGCTTTCCCTATTTTCAATCATTATGTCAACCAGTCATTTCTTACTTTTTTTGGACAATTGGTGTATTTGATAGTGGCTGTCATTTTCTTTTATGTTGTCAAATACATCGTCATTTATATCACTTCGTGGCTTTTCTCGATAAATAAATTTTCTACCTCTCATTTTATATGCTTCATAAGAGTATCGGTCACTTGGGCTTCCACATTGCTTTTGTTGGCTATGCTTAACTTCAGCAATGTGACTTGGGCATCGCCGCTTTTGTTGCCGGCTTTTGTGTTTTCCTCATTATTTTACCTCACTTTAACTTCAGTGAAAGTATCGTTACTGATAAATCGTGTGGCAAAAGTTAGTACACTGTACCTTATTTCCTATCTTTGCATCACAGAATGGCTTCCTTACCTTGTAATTGTGAAGCTTTATATGGTTTACTTTTATTAATTTGGTTGAAATGAGTGTGCAAGCTTCTCCCGACTTTATCAAAGAAAGGCTTAAAAAGGTACAATCGATACTAATTTCCCAACCTGCTCCTTCAGATGAAAAATCGCCGTACTACCATTTGCGCGATGACTACAGTTTGAAAATAGATTTCAAACCATTTATTAAGGTAGATGTGGTCGATAACAAGGAGTTTCGGAAACAGAAAATAGACATTCTTGCCCACACCGCGATTATTTTCACAAGTAAAAATGCGGTCGATCATTTCTTTACCATTTGCAAAGAAATGAAAATCGAAATGCCTGCCGACATGAAATATTTTTGTGTCACAGAGCAAACAGCAAATTATCTTCAGAAGTATATATTGGTGCGCAAGCGCAAAGTTTTTTATGGTCAAAAAACTGCTTCCGATTTGTTTGATGTGTTCAAAAAACAAAAGACGGAAAAATACCTTTACCCATGTTCTGAAATACGCAAAGATGCAATTCCAGAACATTTGCGGACAAATGGCTACACGTTCGACGAAGTCGTGATTTACAAAACCGTGAGTGCCGATTTGTCGTCCATCAATCCGCTTCAATACGACATCATAACTTTTTTTAGCCCTTCGGGTGTCACTTCTTTGCTTTCCAATTTTTCGGATTTCAAACAAGGTGAAATAAGGATTGCCGCTTTCGGCCCTACCACTGCCAAGGCAGTAACAGAAGCAGGTTTGACACTTGACATTGAAGCACCGCTGCCCAATGCCCCTTCTATGGCAGGTGCACTAGAACTGTATGTAAGAAAAGCCAACAACATTAAATAAAGCTACTTGAGGCAGTTATTTATCATACTTGCCTTCATTTTTCCGTATAGTCTTTTGGCTCAACAAGATCCTCAGTTTAGCCAGTATATGATGAATCCCTTCATTTGGAATCCATCTTTTTCCGCTCTAAAAGACGACTACACTTTGAGTGCGCACCATCGGTCTCAATGGGTAGGCTATTCTCCCAGCAATTCGGCCGATAAAATATCTCCTCCCTCTACACAACTTTTCACCTTTACAGCACCCTTGAAAAAAATGAATAGTGGTGCTGGTTTCGGTTTAATGAACGACAACCTTGGTCCAGTTAGGAATTTGAACGCCACATTTTCTTATGCCTACGGCATTCGTTTAGGAACTGGAAAATTGGTCGGTGGATTGGGTATTGGGGTTCAATCTATGTACATAAACACCGATTTGTGGCGACCTGAAAACACAAACGATCCTTTGCTTGCGCCTTCAGGAATAGAAAATAAAATAAACCCCAATGCAAAACTCGGTTTTGGGTATGCAACCGAGCGACTATTTGTTGGCTTTTCGGTGAACAATGTTATCACTCCAACTTTTACTTTCAAATCTGATCGTTTGAAAAATAGGCTTGAAAGACACTATTATTTACAAGCCTCCTATCAAATTCTTCTTTCTGAAAGGGTCACATTGCAACCGAGTGCCATATTTAAAGTTGTGGAGAATGTTCGTTCTGCCGAGTTTAGTTCACTCATTTTTTTGGACAATCTTTGGACGGGCTTGGCATACAGGACATCCGATGCCCTTACAATGCTTGTTGGTACGTGTATTTTCCCCGATAAATCGTTAAAGGTAGGTTACAATTTAGACCTTAGTGTTATTAATAAATCCGCTAAATCGCTTACTAGCCACGAGATTTTTCTTTCATACAATTTAGCTTCTTTTTTGGATAATAGAAAGCCTATAATTCGCACTCCAAGGTTCAGGTACTAGTTAAATTTCTATAATACAGTATATTAGGATAATTTTCTTTTTTACCAACTTAAATAATTCCAACACAAAACAAGATATATTCATAAGTTTTCAAAGCATTTTTTATACTTTTTGAATAATTATTTTAAATATTTTGCTTTTGCGTTTTCATTTTATTCTATACTTTTG
>JBIKRJ010000228.1:0-3709 GCA_044349205.1 Cytophagales bacterium
TTGCCTTACCAGGCAGCTATCTTTTAGGACTTCGTACCCAAACTATAAGGGTTTCTAAAGGCGACAAATAAGTTAGAAGGTGTTGGGTTACACATTAATCCCAACACCTTTATTTTTTAAAATGGCAGCATCTTATTCAAGCTAATCAAGCTATCTCCACAAACACAATCATCGAAAGTTTCTTACCCATCTTTCATTCATCCCAACAAAAACCCGCATTTTGGGTTTAAGGTGTATGAAAAACATATTCATAGTAGGTGGCTCGTCTGGAATTGGAAAAGCCCTTACCAACCATCTCGCTTCTACTGAAAAAGTATTTAGCACTTTCTTCAAAAATCCGACAACATCGAGTCATGAAAACATTCGTTTTCAACAACTTAATGTACTCGATGAGTCAAATGATTATTCTTTTTTGCCCGACACATTGCACGGACTTGTGTATTGTCCGGGAGCCATCAATCTGAAGCCTTTTTTACGAACCAAGTCTCAAGATTTCATCGAAGATTACAAACTTCAAGTAATTGGAGCGGTAAATTGTATTCAGGCTTGCCTACCAAATTTGAAAAAAAGTGAAAATGCCAGCATTGTGCTTTTTAGTACTGTGGCAGTACAAATGGGTTTTAATTTTCACAGCATTGTAAGTACCAGCAAAGGTGCAATTGAAGGTTTGACCAAAGCTTTAGCTGCCGAATTAGCCCCTACCATTCGCGTTAATTGCATTGCACCGTCTATTACCCTCACGCCTTTGGCCGCCAATTTGCTGAACAGTCCCGAAAAAATAGAGGCAAATGCCCAAAGGCATCCTCTGAAAAAAATTGGCACTGCCGAAGACATTGCCCAAATGGCCGCTTTTTTGCTGAGCGAAGATAGTAAATGGATGACAGGACAAGTTTTGCACCTAGATGGTGGAATGAGTTCTATAAAAATGTAAAGAACTTTCACTATCGCATTTATTATCAACACGATACAATGTTTAAAATTTGAACGGCTAACTCTATTTTGTGCAAAAACCTTGGAACATTCCCAATATTCCAGTGTATAGTTTGGCTACTTACGCAGACGGTCGTTCAAACATGAACATCTGTACCTATGTCATACCCATCAGCATGAAACCAAAGCTTTATGCTGTTGCGGTATATTACAATACCAAAACATTCCACAACCTGCTTAGTTCCGAATTTGCAGTCTTGCAACTTTTACACAGCGACCACGATAAATTGGTCAAAAAACTGGGGCAAAATTCTGGATTACAATACGATAAGGAAAAATATCTAAGCAAGAAAAATCTTTTGACAAATTGGGAAGGCTACACTGCTTTGCAAAACACGAGTGCTTGCATTTTGCTTAAAAAATGCTGGAGTAAACCAAGCGGAGACCACGAACTAATTGTTTTTGAAGCCATTAAGCACAAAAGTTTTCACAACGACTACTTGAGCATTCAGCAATTGAGAGATAAAAAGATTATTAGAGGGTGAGTAAAAAAGAACATTTAGACCTAGTAGAAAAAAACAGAATCATTGAAATGGCTTGGGAAGACAAAACACCTTTCGAAGCCATCAAATTTCAATTTGGAATGAAAGATCAAGAAGTAATTGCTTTAATGAGGTTAGAACTGAAAAGAAGTAGTTTCAACCTGTGGAGAAAACGCGTAAACAGCGGTATAAGCAGCAAACACTTGAAAAAGAGAACTAAAGACATGACAAAATTCAAAAGTGCTTCGCAAAAGGCAATAAGCTTGAATAAAATTGCAAAACGCTAATGTTCTCGACTCAATATCACGAAATACTAAAACGTGTCGACGAAATAGACCCCATCGATTACGGCAAAACCCGCAATTATTTGGGTGGTGCGGTGAGTCGTCTGTCGCCCTACATATCCAGAGGCGTAATCAGCACCAAACAAGTCGCCAAGCATGTTTTGAATAAAGGATATCAATTCGAGGAAATTGAAAGTTTTTTAAGGGAATTGGCTTGGAGAGATTATTTTCAGCAAGTATGGCTGGCAAAAGGCGATGCACTGCATACAGATTTAAAACAAAGTCAAGTAAACGCAATACACAACAAAATACCCTCAAGTATTTTACTTGGCCAAACAGGGATTACAGCCATAGATAATGGCATAGCAAAACTGTACGAAACGGGCTACATGCACAATCACATGAGGATGTACGTGGCCAGCATTGCGTGCAACATCGCCCAAAGTCACTGGCTGGTACCAGCAAAATGGATGTATTACCACCTGCTAGATGCCGATTGGGCAAGCAACGCCCTTAGTTGGCAATGGGTAGCGGGAAGTTTCAGCAGCAAAAAGTACTATGCCAACCAAGAAAACATAAACAAATATTGTGATACGGGAGATAAAAACACCTTTTTAGATACATCCTACGAAAAACTTGTGGAACTACACATTCCGAAAGAGCTAAGTCAAACCGCTTACCCCGAACTAAAAACAATACTTCCCAAAAGCCCCAAATTGAGCATAAACAAAGAATTGCCCACTTACATCTACACCTTCTACAATCTTGACCCTGAGTGGGATAAAGACGTAGAAGCCAATAGAATAGTATTGTTGGAGCCTAGTTTTTTTGAAAAGTACCCCGTTTCGGAAAAAACAATCGAATTTGTCCTGAATCTATCAAAAAATATTCCTGAAATACAGGTGGCAGTAGGTGAGTTTGAGGTTGTTTTCTGCGATATAACTGAAAGCAAATTGCACTTTAAGGAACACCCTTGCACTCAACATTTCAGAGGACACAAACACCCTCGTGATTGGATGTTTGAAAAAATACAAGGCTATTTCCCTTCATTTTTTCAATACTGGAAAAAAGCTGAACGCCATCTTGTGGACTTGACCAATGACTAAAATTGCGATAAATATCGTGTGGCTAAAAAGGGACATTCGGTCGCAAGACCATTTACCATTGAAAATGGCCGAAGAATCGGGCTTGCCATACCTTATCGTTTTTTTGTTTGAACCCACTATCTTATCGCATCCCGATACCAGCATTAGGCATTTGCAGTTTCAGTATCATTCCATTAAGCAGCTAAACAATAAACTAAAACCATTCCACAAAGAAGTCATTGTTTTTAGTGCTGAAGCTTTGGAGGTTTTTGCTTTTATACAAAGCAACTATTTAATAGCGAATATATTTAACTATCGCGAAAGTGGTATTAGGCTTACCTATGACCGCGACTTGCAAGTGGCCGATTTTTGTCTAAAAAACAACATAAAATGGCAGGAATTTCAACGAGACGGCATTTTACGAGGCATACAAAACAGGGATGGTTGGGACAAAAAATGGTTCGAGACCATGCATTCCCCAATTGTGCAAAATGAATTCACAAAATCGGAATCTGTGCCCCTAAGCAATCCATTTCCAATACAGGAATCGTGGCAGAAGGAGCTGGAAAATTATCCCAAAGAATTTCAGCCTGCAGGCGAAGATTTTGCTTTCAAATACCTGCAAAGTTTTGTGGAGGAAAGAGGAGCAAATTACAGCAGACACATTAGTAAGCCATTGGAAAGCAGGACAAGTTGTGGCAGAATATCGCCTTACATAAGCTGGGGCAATATTTCCATTCGTCAAGCATATCAGTTTGTATTGCATCACTCCAAAACATCGGGCAAAAAAATTCCTTTCAATAACTTCCTGACCCGCTTGAAATGGCATTGCCATTTTATCCAAAAGTTTGAGGTGGAATGTAGCTAC
>JBIKRJ010000046.1:0-13812 GCA_044349205.1 Cytophagales bacterium
AATCAAGCAGCCGGAACACGTGTAAGAAAGGGATTGCAAGACCTTAAGAATTTATCTCAAGAAATAAGAATTGAGGTTCAAAATTCTAAAAATTCATCCACTACCAAAAAGTAGTAGTTGAGTATTGGCAAAAACCAAGGGAGAGCATAGCTTTCCCTTTTTTGTTTACAAAATGCCCACCCTGCAAAAAATAGCGCTCTTTCCAGGTTCTTTCGATCCTTTTACAAAAGGGCACTTGGATATTGTAAATCGCGGTAGCCTGCTTTTCGACAAACTAATCATTGCCATAGGAAACAATACAGCCAAACAACGGTATTTTCCTATCGAGGTAATGAAACAAAAAATAGAACTAGCTACCAATCAAAATCCAAAAATAGCTGTCGAAATATTTGAAGGCCTCACTTCTAATTTCGCCAAAGAAGTGGGCGCCAATTTCTTGTTACGCGGTCTTAGAAACACCACCGACTTTGAGTACGAGAACACACTTGCCCAAGTAAATAATTATTTGAACGAAGGACTAGAAACAGTCTTTCTTATCACCAATCCCGAATACGCCTACATTAGTTCCACCATCGTGAGGGAACTGCACCGCTACGGAGGCAATGTAGGAAAGTTCTTGCCCTACCAGCTTTAAAAAATAAAGCAAAAAAAATGGGGAAATCTTTGAAAAAGACCTCCCCAATGGCAATCAAAAACAATTTCCTTATTTGGCCGCAGCTTCTTCTTTGCCTTTCAATGCACGAGGCACCATAACAGTGGCAATTGGAATAGCAGGTGCATTCAATATCTTGAAATTACCAACAGGTATATCACTTACCCTTACCGATTTAGATAAGTCAAGATCGGTAACATCAACTTCAAGATATGAAGGAAGGTCTTGAGGAAGCGCGAGTACTTTTATTTTTTCTACTTTCTGTACCAACTTTCCACCTTTGGTCACACCCACAGCAGTACCCTTGAATCGCACAGGCACTTCTAGTTTTACTTTTTTATCGTTGCGAATAAGAAGAAAGTCGGCGTGAAGCATTACGTCGCTTACAGGGTGAAACTGAGTGGCTTGCAAAAAAGCCTCGTGGGTATCCCCTTCTATGTTCAACAATACTCTGTACACATCTTGCGTGTACACTAGAGGGCGAAACAATATCATGGGAGAATAAAAATGGATTTGCTCGCTGCCACCATACAGCACACAAGGCACCATTGCTTCCGCACGAAGATCTTTCGACTCTTTCTTACCGAGATTTGCTCTTTTATACCCTATAATCTCTATTGTTTTCATTTTTAATTGATTTATGTGAAAAGAAATAATTTACTAACCTATAAATAAAGAACTAATTGATTGATAATTGTGTGTTCTCATAATGGCATTTGCAAACAATTCCGAAACGGAAAGTTGTTTTATTTTCGGCGAATTACCTTTGAGCGGAATGGTGTCTGTGACCACTAATTCAGTAAGAACCGAATTGCTTATGTTTTCGTAAGCGTTACCAGAAAGCACTGGATGCGTACATATTGCCCTTACCGATTTGGCACCATTTTTCATGATAAGCTCTGCCGCTTTGGTCATTGTGCCACCAGTATCTATCAAATCGTCGACCAAAATCACATTGGCATCGGTCACATCTCCTATCAATTGCATAGAAGCAATTTCGTTTGCACGCTTGCGGTGCTTGTCGCACACCACTAGATCGCAGTTTAGATATTTGGCAAATCCGCGCGCTCTTGCTACCCCTCCTACATCGGGTGAGGCAATAAGCAAATTGTCTAATTTCAAGGATTTGACATAGGGAACAAAAACCCAAGCTCCATCTAAATGGTCAACGGGAATATCGAAAAAACCCTGTATTTGGCCGGCATGAAAATCGCAAGCCATAATTCTATCAGCTTTGGCAAAAGAAATAAGGTTTGCCACAAGCTTGGCCGCTATCGGAACACGAGGTTTATCTTTTCTGTCTTGCCTTGCATAACCAAAATAAGGAGTAACGACCGACACAGTTCCGGCTGAAGCACGATGTGCTGCATCGATCATAAGCAAAAGCTCCATCAAATTGTCGGCAGGTGGAAAGGTGCTTTGAATAATGAATACGTCTGCCCCTCGTACCGACTCGTTGAAACTAACAGACAATTCGCCGTCGCTGAAGCGATTGAGCGTGACTTCGCCGAGTGGCTGACCAAGGTATTTGGCTATTTTCTCTGCCAGATAAAGAGATGCTGTACCTGAAAATACCTTAATGGTTGACATATTAATTAAATAAAAGCCCCGCTATGACGGGGCGATTTTTAGTTGACCGACCAGGTTTCGAACCTGGACTCTTCTGAACCAAAATCAGACGTGTTGCCAGTTACACCATCGGTCATTTTAGGGCTTTCGTCCAAAGGACTGCAAATATAGATGTATTTCGGATACCAACAATTGCCATAAAAGAATTTTAAGGAAAGATTTGAATGGACAATTCGTGTTATTTCAAATGCTCCAAGCTATTGTAAGTGTAAAAGGAAGTGGCTCCCGCTTTTATTTGAAAAGAAAGATTAACGGATTTGTTTCCGTATGGGCCATTGGCCTCGAGCACAGCATTTTGTGTCCCTTCGGGCAAACTAGCGCGCGTGTAAAAAATACTATGTGGCAAGGTTTGCCAATTTCGAGTATCGGCGTTTTCGGTCAAGGCATTGAAAACCCCCACAAGAGCACCTACATTTTGGTTTTCTTTCCTAATCTTGGCCTCTAGTGCTTTTTTGGCCGCAAAACGCAAAAGCGATTTCCCCATTTCGGTCAACATTCTGTCTTTTAAACATTGAAATGCAACTTTGTTAATGTCTTGCGCCAATTCCAAGGGAACTTGTTGATCTCCAACCTTCAAAGTTGCACTAGTGTAGCTCAAAGGTCTTTCAACGTATTTTGGAAAAGCGACTCTGAAGGTGTTCAAATCGGAAAAACCTTGTTGCTTGTACTCGGTATCGGAAATGAAAAAGGGAAAACTGAGTCCGTATTCTTCGTTGGTAAAGAAAAATGTGCCTCCCGAACCCCTTACTAAAACAAAATTGATAGCCCATTGGTCTTTTACAGGCCCCAAACCATCGTTCCAAAACAAAACTGCCTCTCCTTTCCCTTTATTTTCGGTGGGCACAAACTTGAAGCCAAACTGCTTTTCGAAAAAGTCTAACTCGCTAAAAAGGCCCGACATGTAGGCGCAATACAACATGTCTTTCTTTAGCTGCAAGGGTGCCGAAAGCTGAAAAAGCTTAGCGTATTGGTTTTGGTATACATTATATCCATTTCGATAAGCAATAAAAGCGTTGTTAAAATCGCCATTGGCTTGGTAAATGATGCCCATAAGATTGTGCGCAAAAGCATCCTCTGTAAGCTTGTTTGGCGAAGTATATTTTTCGCTAAGCTGTTGGAGCTTAATGTTCATACGCTTAGCTTCTACCAATGCCTCGTCGTTCAATCCCATTTTCAAATAGTTGACTGCCTTGTAATAATGTATCATCATTAATTCATGGCTTTCAGGTTTATAAACCACTAAATTTGGATTCAAAAGGAAAGACCCCAACTCGTTGGCATAGTTTTTTTGGTAGTCTTCTCCTAGCATATACGCCTCCTCAAAGTAACCATTGCTTTCCTTGTATTTTCCGAGCATAGACGCCACTACCCCCTTATTCAACTTGTGAATAACAAGTGTTTTTCTGAGATTTTTCTCCTTTATTCCCTCTAAAAGCTTCTCGGCGACCTCCATCTGCCCCGTTTCAAAGTGATTCTGAAACTTGACATTTTTTTGATAATAGGTAAGGCAAGAAGAAAGAAGGAAAAAAGAGATTAGAGAAAGAAAAAAAGCCCAATATTTTGTCTTTGGCAACATGCAAAATAAGCTAAGAAAAGAAGAGGCACAAGCCCTGCAGCCTATGCCTCTATTCATTGTGAGAGATGTAATTAGTTTTGGATAAACTTCTTGATTTCCTTGTCGCCAGTCCAAACTATCTCGTTGGTTTCCATGTCGGTTAGTTCCAAATTGACTTTATAAAACACCGTTCTTTTTTTGTTGTAAACGTCTGTTATCGAATTGATTGTTCCAAACATCATAAAGTCGGCGCCCAATTCTTTTCCCCATTTTTTGGCAGTTTCAGGCGATGCATATTGACCTTGGTCGGCACGTTCGGCACGCATTTTTTCACGAAATTCGCTGTTTTGTACGATGCGGATTGTCCCAGAATTGATGAATTCTTTTTGAATTTCTTTGATAAACACATCTGCTTCAATGTGTTCGCTGCTTTTGTTGGTGATGATGCCTACAATGACTGTGGGTTTTTTGTTGTACTTGTTGAAAAATGACTCGCGCCAAGGGCGTCCCAAAGCATCTTTGATCATTTCTTGGGCTACCAATTTGGCATCAGTATCATTCCATCGACCACTTAGATCGATTTGCTTGTCGGGACTTACCCTGGTGACAGTACGCTGAGAGCAATCGCTGAGCATTAAAAGACAAAGCGAGAGGGCAGAAATGCTTATTATTTTCATGTTTTTAGAAGATTTAAGTACAAATTTATTTGTTATTGATTACCTCGTTGCTATTCATAAAGAAATATTAGACAATCCTACCCAACTTACCGCAACGCCTATCACATATCCTGCACAAACCTGGCCCAAAGTGTGCATTTGCAAATACAATCGGGATGCCATAACCAAACCCGAAAGAAACACAACTACCATAAGCGTAGACCAAAGAAAATCAAGTCCATACAAGGCCAACACCATACCTGCAAAAACGGTACAACCGCCCATGGCACTGCTGTGGGCACTTATCTTCCAAAAAAAATTGACCATTGTAACGGTGGCCATGCAGGCGGTCATACTTCCCAAAATAAGGAAGGCATTGGGTACAGGTGCTAATTTGGTGTAGAAAAAGTAGGAAGTAGCCGCGTACAAACTAGTAGAAACAAGGTGTGGTGCAAAGCGGTCTTTCCGTTCTTGCAATTCAATATTTGAAATAATACCCGACCTTTTCAACAAAAAAATGAACACAAGTGGCAATACAAAAGTGGCCACCGCAATTAATCCAAAAAGCGGCAAAAACATATTTTTCCGGATTGGAAATACCAATTCGGGCAAAAAAAGAAAAACCATTCCGAATGTGTAAACAGGCATGAGCAAAGGATGCAAAACCGTTGACAAAAGGTGGGCTGTAAGTTTCATTGTAACAAATACTTTAGATGCCTTTTACTATCTTGAGAGCTACGAAAAGCGGCAAGTTTCGAAATAAAATTGGCTTGAATATAAGCATTAAAAATGCGGCCTGTGCCTTTCCCAACTCATTTCTTCCTTTTTTAAAGCAAAAAACCAAAATCAGATAACTGCAAACCAAAGCGTTAAAAATCAAAACAGAATGGCTTTTTTGAAAAACAAGATCGGAAAAAGAAACCCATATTCTCTTAGAAAAACCTACAGTAAACTGAAAAACAGAATTTTACGTAATAGAATACTAGCATTCGAAAAGCAATGTGATGGCCTGCCAAAAAATTTGTAACAAAAAGCCATTAGTTTTACTGCACAAATCCACTAATTCTACATGATTATCAATTTTAACGGCGATTTTTTAAAAGAAGAAGGATTGAAGCTGGACCTATCGACAAACCGGTGTTTTTTGTATGGCGATGGAGTGTTTGAATCTATGCTTGGTACCGCCAAACAAATTCGTTTTTGGGATGACCACTACGACCGTCTTTTGAAAAGCGCACTTGCCATTCGGTTGGATTTAAACCGATTGCCAGGCTCGCAAAACCTGCACGAACTGCTCAAAGAAACCATAAAAAAGAACAAAATTAAGGGAGTCGCAAGAATAAAAATTCATATATGGCGTACTTCTACAGGACTTTACCGCCCCGATTCGGACGATAGCAGCTACATAATTTCGGCTAAAGAATTTGACAAACCGCTCGTTATCCTAAAAGAACATGTAAAGGTAATACACTCGCCCCGCCTCACTTTCACCGAATATTCGGCATTCAAAACTTGCAATTCGCTACCCTATGTGCTGGCTGCAAAAGAACGAGACCTTTTGGGGCTGGACGATGTGGTGCTGTTGGATCATAAAAACCGGGTGGCCGAACTTTCGTCCATGAACATTTTCTGGTTTCAAAGAGGAAAATTGTTCACGCCTTCACTTCACACGGGCTGCGTAGCGGGTGTCATGCGTAAAAGAATTTTAGACTTTTGCCATGGGCATAAAATAAAAACTAGTCCAGCTTTGACCACCGTCGATTCGCTAGAGGGAAGTGAGTATGTGTTTGGCTCCAATTTCAATGGCATTCATCCTGTTGCGAGAATCAACGAAATGAAATTCAAAGCCGAACTACCCAGTTTTATTCAAGATTTTATCAAAAAGGAACTCTCCTAATGAAGGAAAAAGCCGACAGCCTTCCAGTTATGGAAACCTTTTATTCCTTGCAAGGCGAGGGATTTTACCAAGGTAATGCCGCATATTTCATTCGGTTGGCTGGCTGTGACATTGGGTGCCATTGGTGCGATGTAAAAGAATCTTGGGACGCACAGGCACACCCATCTTTAAATATTGATGATTTGGTGGCAGAAGCACAAAAATATTTC
Organism: Cytophagales bacterium; assembly: GCA_044349205.1. GTDB lineage: Bacteria > Bacteroidota > Bacteroidia > Cytophagales > UBA9547 > UBA9547. The sequence continues at coordinate 6,599 of JBIKRJ010000046.1, forward strand.
TCCAAACTAGTGATTGTGACGGGTGGCGAACCCTTGATGCACGATTTGACCATTTTAACAAAAGAATTAAAATCGAAAGGTCTTCATACTCACATTGAAACTTCAGGCGCTTACCCGCTAACCGGCACTTGGGATTGGATTTGTCTTTCGCCTAAAAAATTCAAAGAACCTTTGAAAGAAGTATGCGAAAAGGCCGATGAGTTGAAGATTATCATTTTTAACAAATCTGATTTTGAATTTGCCGAAAAGTACAAAACATTGGTCGGAGAAGCTTGCCAGCTATATTTGCAACCTGAATGGGACAAACAATCCGACATGTTGCCCAGTGTGATAGAGTATATAAAACAGCACCCCGAATGGCAAATGAGCCTACAAACACATAAATACATGCAAATTCCTTGATGATTTTAAAAACAAAGCAACTTCCTATTTCATGATTGCCTATTTTTTAGCGCTACCCTTCATTTACCTACTTGCAGCCCTGCCATTTTCGGTATTGTATCTTTTTTCCGACTTTTTATATTTTTTGGTATATCGGGTGTTTGGCTATCGCAGAAAAGTAGTAGAAGAAAATTTACGCAACTCGTTTCCCGAAAAATCGAAAGCTGAAATTGAGGCCATTTCCCAAAAATACTATCGCTACCTGTGCGATTTGATTCTTGAGTCTTTGAAAAAACTGAACATCGACGAAAAAACTGCTTTGAAGCATTGCTCCATGGCGCCGCACCCTGTTTTGGACAAACTAAGAGCCGAAAACAAAAGTGTGATAATCTTAATGGGACACTATGGCAACTGGGAATGGGCAGGTTCCACCTTCAGCCTTTCTACACAATACCAGCTGTATGTGGTGTATAAAACACTTTCGAATCCCCATTTTGAAAAGTTGATGTGCAAAACGCGCACGATGTTTGGCACCCGCCTCATCAAAATGGAAAACACTCTGAAAGACATTCTCCAAAACAAAAACAATCCATCGGCGTATGCTTTCATCGCCGACCAAACGCCATTTCCGCAACATGCCTACTGGACTACTTTTTTAAACCAAGACACTCCCCTTTTTACGGGTGCCGAAAAAATTGCCAAAAAACTGAATTTCCCAGTGGTTTTTGTGAACATCGTCAGAGAAAGCCGCGGACAATATAGAATACATGAGGAATTGCTCTTTGAAAACCCAAAAGACACCCACGAAAACCAGATTACGGAAACCTACATTCGGCGATTGGAACAAGAAATTATTAAAATGCCCGAAACTTGGCTTTGGTCGCACCGAAGGTGGAAATACAAGAGAGAAATAAAAGACTAAATGAAGATGTCACAAGACATTTTAATAGAAAAAAGCAAACCCAAAACGCGATGAAAACCGACAAAGCTTTGATATTGGCGACAAGAGCATTTACCAAAGAAAACCGCTTGCTTAGTTGGTGGTATGTGCTTTCGACCGTGACGCTGCTGGTGTTGAGTTTGTCTCTTACTTATTGGAATTTGTCAGCATATCTCAAACCTGTTTTCAGTGTATTGTCGGGTTTGTTGCTAGTGCGCATGTTTGTAATTTACCACGACCATCAACATCATGCTATTTTACATCAATCAAAGCTGGCAAATGCCATCATGCAATGTTTTGGCCTCTACATTTTAGCGCCTTCCAGCATTTGGAAACGTTCGCACGATTTTCACCACAAACACAATTCAAAATTGCATGTTAGCGACATCGGTTCCTTTACCACCGTCACGCTGAACGAATACCTGGCGATGAACAAAGAAGAACGTTTCATGTATTTGCTTTTGCGCCATCCTATCAACATTTTGTTCAGTTACCTCACTGTTTTCATGTATTCCTTCTGCATTCATTCTTTTTTCAACAGCACAAAAAAGCACCTCGATTGCGGATTGGCATTGCTACTTCATTTCGGTTTCGGATTTTTACTTTATCATTTTAGTGGAATAACAGCTTTGCTTTTTACCCTCATTGTTCCGCATACCATCGCTTGTTTGATAGGAAACTACCTTTTTTACGCCCAACACAATTTTCCCGAGGCAGAATTTAAAATTTCCGATTGGAACTACGAACACGCTGCCTTAAACTCGACTAGCTATTTCAAAATGAACCCCGTTATGAAGTGGTTTACTGCCAACATTGGCTACCATCATGTCCATCACCTCAACTCAAGAATACCTTTTTACCGATTGGAAGAAACTATCAAAAACATGCCCGAACTGGAAAATGCACCTGTTACAACTTTTCATCCAAAAGACATTATAAAATGTTTGCGCTTAAAGGTGTGGGACACCAATTCGGGTAAAATGATAGGCCTAAAAGAAATACAGCTTTCGGAAGAAAACGAAAAAAGGCAATTGGTTTCGATAGCCAGCTAAGGTTGCTTTTTCAGCAATTTCAGAATCCTTTCATTCCAAATTGTATCGCGCCATAATGGGAAAATGGTCTGACGCTTTCATGTCGCAAAACGTATCAAACTTTTTTATGCGGATTGTTTTATTGAAAAACTGATTGTCGATACGCAAAAAAGACATTTTTCCGTTGTAGCTGAATCCCAAACCTTTACCCGCTTCCTCAAAGGCATTACAATAATATTTTTTCATAATATTGTAGGAATAGCCATAAGGCAAATCGTTCCAGTCGCCGCAAATAATGACTTTGTGAGGCGAAGACTTGGCCGCTTTCAATACCTTTTCTATTTGTCTTGCCCGTTTTTGAAACCCTTCTTTTAGTTTGCTGTACAACCCCCCGTTTTCGCCTTCTTCTATCTTCAACACTTTCTTTTCGTCGATGCTCATAGATTCGAGGTGCAGATTGAAAATACGGATGGTCTCACTCTGAATCTTGACATCGATATAAATAGCCATGTTGTTGCTTGCCTGTTTGAATAGAATATCGCCTGTTTTTTCAATTTTGAACTTTGAAAAAATGGCCATGCCAAACATGCCACCGCCATCGTCGCGTTTCACTACATGAAAATAATAATGTGGATAACCTGCCGCATTCAGCTTGCCCACCATGTCTAAATAATCGGTTCGTTTGTTTTGATAAAACTCTTGAAAACACACAATATCGGGATTGGTTTGCTTACTTAGCCAGTCCACTATTTTTTCTCCCGAATGTTCTTTTTGGTTTTTCCACGATGCATAGGCATTGAACACTCGCACGTTGTAACTCATCACATCAAAATCGCCCGATGATTTTATCGCATAGTCTTCGCCATTGCCCAAGGCAAGCGTACTTTTCACGTAGCCTGCTCCCGACACCAATACAAATGCCGAGATAACGGCTTTCCATTTGCCAAAAAATAACCAAAAAAACACGAAAAAAACATTGAGCGCTATCGCAAAAGGCACTAAATACGAAACAAAACCGGCCAGCCAATACTTATCGGGCGAGATACCGGTAGCTCCGAAAATGGCAAGGCTCAATACGGCCACCACTATGTTCAATATGGTAAAAAGTAAAAACAAATTAGGTGCAACCCAAGCACGAATTTAACAGCATTCGGGTACAAGAGAAAAAAAACAAAAATGTAGTTTTGGTTTAAATGCCAATATTTGCCAATTGGATACCAAAAAATCATGCGCAATTTTCATCCAAAAATCGTATTTCTAGATGCTGGCACCTTTTACGGCTCCCCTTCCATAGCCGAAATGTTGCTCCCTCTAGGTCAGGTAGCATTATACGAATACACCAGTCCAAAAGAAGTAGTGGAGCGAATCGCAGAGGCCCACATCGTACTCACCAACAAGGTGGTGTTAGATGAAAATATATTTTCTCGTTGTCCTGAATTGAAACTCATTTGTGTAACCGCCACTGGCACAAACAATATAGATTTGGATGCGGCAAAAAGAAGAAACATCCAAGTAAAAAATGCTGCAGGATATTCCACCCACAGCGTTGCCCAAACGACTTTGGCAATGGTTTTGCATCTTGTGATGCGGCTACACGCGCGACGTTCTTTCGTGGAAACCTCTTACCCACAACATCCTTTTTTCACTCATTTGCAACCTGGTTTCCAAGAAATAAATGGAAAAACTTGGGGAATAATTGGACTGGGTGCAATAGGAAGTCAGGTTGCAAAAATTGCCAATGCCTTGGGTGCGAAAGTGGTGTACCACTCTCCCAGCGGTAGGCAAAAAACTAACGAATACTCGCACCTGACCCTTTTAGAATTGCTTTCCAGCTCAGATATCATCAGCATTCACAGCCCATTGAATGAGTTTACCAAAAATTTGATAGGCCAAAAAGAATTGGCTATATGCAAACCCACTGCCCTTTTGATAAATGTGGCAAGGGGCGGAATAGTAGAAGAATTGGCTTTGGCAAAAGCACTTGACAATGATGAACTCGGAGGTGCTGGTGTAGATGTATATTCCGTAGAACCAATACAACCCGATAACCCACTACTACACCTAAAAAACAAAGAAAAGCTTCTTCTTACCCCCCACATAGCATGGGGAAGCTACGAGGCCAGGCACAAACTGATGGAAATAACATGTGGAAACATTGAGGAATTTCTGAAAGAGCAAAAGATATGTTAAAGTTTTAAATTTTTATTTACAGCGTATATTTTACTATTTTTGCACACTTTTTGCCCTTTTAAAAAACGTTTGGCATTAGTAACGAGTTATTAAAGTAAAAATTTACTAAGAGATGGAAAATATAAACCCTTTGAGCAAGTGGGTGAAAACCAACCGTAAAACCTTGGTCATTGCAGGTCCTTGCAGTGTGGAATCGCCTGAACAATTTATGGCCACCGCCAAGGAAGTAAAAGCCTTGAATGTGGACGTATTGCGTGGCGGCATCTGGAAACCCCGCACTCGTCCCGGCGGTTTCGAAGGTCGCGGATTGGAAGCCTTGAAATGGATTAAAGATGTAAAAGAAGAAACTGGCTTGCCTTTTGCCACGGAAGTAGGTTCGCCAGAACACGTGGAACTGGCTCTAAAATACAATGTGGACATCCTATGGATTGGCGCGCGCACTACGGTAAACCCTTTTACCATGCAGCACATCGCCGATGCGTTGAAAGGAGTAGATGTTCCTGTATTGGTAAAAAACCCCGTAAACCCCGATTTGGCTCTTTGGATTGGAGGAATTGAGCGTATTTACAATGCAGGCATCAAAAATATTGGCGCCATTCACCGTGGTTTTACTTCATTCGAAAAAGCCAAATACCGCAACCTTCCCAATTGGCAAATTGGTATGGAATTGAAAAGACAGTTTCCCGACCTTCCTTTGATATGCGACCCAAGCCACATAGCCGGAAATAGAGACTTGATTGAGGAAGTATGCCAGCGTGCGATGGATTTGGATTTCGATGGTTTGATGATTGAATCGCACATCAATCCTTCTGTTGCTTTGAGCGACGCCTCGCAACAAGTAACGCCTGAAAGTTTGGGGCAAATTCTGAACAACCTGATTATCAAATCAGAAACTTCTACCAACGCCGAATTTATTAGTCAATTGGAGGCACTTCGGGGCCAAATAGACAAGCTGGACAAGGAGTTGGTAGAAGTACTTTCTGCCCGCATGAACTTGGCCGACAAAATAGGCGAATACAAAAAAGAAAACAGTGTCACCACCTTCCAACAAAGCCGTTGGGAAGAGATTTACAACACCCGCCGCGATTGGGCCAACAAGATGAACTTAAATCCCGACTTCGTCTCCGAAGTGTTCAAATCGGTGCATGCCGAATCGGTCAGAAGACAAGAAGAAATCATCAGCAGTCTTTCCGAAAACGCTTAACACCTTTTCTCGCAAAAAATCGTTAAAATTGCCCTCGCCAACCAGCGGGGGCTTTTTATTTTCGCATGAACCACATCATCATCAGTCAAGACTATCGCACCGCGATTACCCAGTTTCTCCAAAGCAAAAAGTATTCGCAAATAGTCGTCCTGACCGACGAAAATACACACAAGTACTGCTACAACCGCCTGAATTTCAAAGATTTCCTACCCACACACGAAGTTATTCAGATTAAAAGCGGCGAGGAGGAAAAAAACCTGAAGACGTGCAGCCACATTTGGCAAAAAATGACCGAATGGGAACTGGACAGAAAAGCCTTGCTCGTCAACTTGGGCGGTGGTGTCATTGGCGACATGGGCGGCTTTTGCGCCAGCACCTACAAGCGCGGCATCGATTTTATCCAAATCCCCACCACCCTACTCTCTATGGTCGACGCCAGCGTGGGCGGTAAACTAGGAATCGATTTTCATGCATTCAAAAACCACATCGGGGTTTTCCGTGTGCCAGATGCGGTCATCGTTTCTACCCCTTTTCTGGAAACCTTGCCCAAGAGCGAATTGCGTTCCGGCTTTGCCGAGATCGTGAAACATTGTTTGATAGCCGATGCCAACAAGTGGCAGCAGTTGTCAGTCGTCAGTCCTCAGTCGTCAGATTCTTTTATAGATGGTGTCGATTGGGACGATCTGGTGCGCCATTCTATCCAAATAAAAGACCGCATTACTACCGAAGACCCTACCGAAAAAGGACTAAGGAAAATCCTCAACTTCGGGCACACGTTGGGTCATGCCGTGGAAAGTTTTTATTTGAACAGCGACAAAAAGCTGCTGCACGGCGAAGCCATTGCCGTGGGCATGGTGTGCGAATCGTACCTTTCGAAGCAACGAAACCTGATTTCCGAAACCGACTTGCTGCAAATCGTGGATTACATACAAAGCGTCTATGGCAAAGCCGAACTTTCTGTTCACCATTTTGATGCCATCATTGAACTGACCAAGCAAGACAAAAAGAACGAATACAACGAAGTACAGTTTGCCCTCATCGGCCCTATCGGCACCTGTGGTTACGGCATCAAAGTAACTGATGCGGAAATGAAGGAGGCGTTGGAGTATTATTCTAATTATAAAACTAGGCAATAGTTTGTTGGTTAAGAACACCAACAATGGCGAAGGGGCTTTCAATTCAATATGATAGCCAAAAAAACTCAGGATAGTGATTCTTCATTCGGAAAACTAGCCCCTATACTTTGTTGGTTAGAACAGTAACAAAGGTAAAAGTCCATTAAACAACTTGGACACATGAAAGTAGAGTGTTATTTTTGTTAAATAACGTCCGAGACTTTTATAGGCCTGTTGCAAACAAAGGAAAGCACCGCACACCTTAGCTCAGAGGGAGTATAGGCGCAATAAAAGTTGTGGGATTGCCAATGTTAACACCAATTTTTTAAAAAAGACCATGGAGGATTTGAAAA